>NZ_CAWLFA010000001.1:2406437-2707242 GCF_963860125.1 Picosynechococcus sp. PCC 7002 | reverse complement strand
GGTACCGAGGTATTGGGAGAATTGCAAAAAAGATAACCAACGTCCTAAAGCTAACAGGATGCAACCAAAAATAATGTAGCGATAGTCCTGTTGCCGCATCGCGATTTTTTGATCATGTTTTACGAGGACATAGACAATGCCCGTTAACATCAAAGCGGCACATAGGGCAGCAAGGGACTGGTACATAGATATGGCTAGAGCGGGAAGAAATGGTGTCGGGAAAAAGCTGCAATCTAAATGTATTTTATCGGTGAAAAACTTCTCAAATTATAGAATTGCTTACAGGTTAACTGAGCTTAACTAAACCTCTTCTGAGTTGGGGACATGGGCCTAGGGTTCAAGGAGATGCCGGGGCATGACAATCAAGGTTGTGCCTTCCCGACGTAGCACATAAACGGTCTGGTGGGGATCAATGGTGACGGTTTCGTCGGCGCAGCGGGCTCGCCAGGAGTTGCCTTCGTACAAAACGCGGCCAGCTTCACCGGGGGCGATCGCCGTTAGGGTTTCGGCATCGGCAGCATCACTGATGGTCCGTATGGAAGTTTTGGGGGTAAAAAAACGGCGGGAACTCACAATGGCGATGGTCGAAAACAGCAACCACAAAAAAATCTGCACATTGGGATCTAGGCTCGGAACGAGATACACAATGACGGCCACGGCCACGGCTCCAAGCCCTAGCATAAACTCCATGAAGGCGGTGGGAAAAATAAACTCTAGGGAGCAAAGCACCGCGCCAATAATTAACCAGATCATTAAAGGATTGAGCATTCACCGAGACCCTAATACTGGGGATTTTTCGCCATATAATTCGATCAGGGATGGCCTCCGTGGGTCAGCACCATTGACCGCTGACTTCATCATAGCTTGACTACTGGGCCTGGGCTGTTTGTGCGCTGTACTGTTTTCTAAAGTTTATGTCTATTACTCTTCCTTATCTCCGAGCATCGGGTTCCTTGGCGTTAACCTTTCAGGCAGCGGATCTTGTTGGCGATCGCTACTGGGTGGTTGCACCGCAAATTTGGCAAGACACCAAGCCCGAAGCACCACCGGACTGCACAGCCCCCAATGACCTGGCCCAACGCTATGGCAAATTATATTCCCGTCAACTGCACTTGCCCCGCATTTACGATATTTTGTCTCTCCCGGAAGGGGAAATTTTACTCCTCGACAACATCCCAATTAACAATCAAGGGGAACTGCTGCCTGCCCTAGGATCGGTCTGGGCCGATGCTTCTCCCCTGCAACAGTTAAATTGGCTGTGGCAAATGCTCGATCTTTGGGAAGATTTGGCAGCCGTGGCCATGGGCACCAGTCTTTTGCCGTTAGAAAATATCCGGGTCGATGGTTGGCGACTCCGACTGATGGAATTATTGGCCGATCCCCCTGGTGCCCCTGTCACCTTAGGGGCCTTAGTAACGCCCTGGCGATCGCTCCTGGCCGAAAGCACGCCGCCAGTCCAAGCAATGCTGACGGAACTAATTGAAAGCTTTAGCGAACCGGATGCAGATCTAGAGATTATTTTGCCCCGGTTAAATCAGCTCCTTTTAGAGCAGTCTAGCCAGCAACATCTGCAAATGGCGATCGCCAGTGCCACCGACCAGGGAAAACTCCCCACAAGCAACCAAGATGCCCACTACCCCACGACCCAGGATTTAGCCGCTCCCCCTACGGCAACCCTAGCCTTGAGTGATCATTTACTAATGGTGTGTGACGGCGTTGAAGGCCATGGCCAGGGGGATGTGGCGAGTCAGTTGGCAATTCAATCCCTCAAGTTGCAATTGACAGGTTTCTTCCAAGGGCTATTTGATACCGATGAAGTGGTTCCCCCGGCGGTCATCGAACAACAGTTGGCGGCCTACATTCGCATTACAAATAACTTGATCGCCGAACGTAACGATCAAGAAGGACGCACGGGGGGCGATCGCATGGCCACTACTCTAACCCTGGCCCTCCAGGTACCCCAAAGACCCAAGGCCGACAAACTCCAGGATAGCCACAGCCACGAACTCTACATTGCCCAGGTGGGGGACAGCCGTGCCTATTGGATCACTAAAGATCAATGCGTTTGCTTAACGGTGGATGATGATCTGCTCAGTCGGGAAGTCCAGGCGGGCCGGGCTATTTATCGTCAAGGGTTACAGCGTCCTGATCACATGGCCCTCACCCAAGCCCTAGGGATTAAAGGGGGCGATCGCCTCCATCCTGTGATTCGCCGCTTCGTGTTTGCTGAAGATGGGGTGTTGGTGGTCTGTTCCGATGGCCTGAGTGACCAGCAATTTTTAGAGTCCCATTGGCAGACCTTCGCCCCGGTGATTATCCAGGGTCATTTGCCCCCGGCGGCCCTGCTCCAGGGCTTAATCGAGAAGGCGATCGCCAAAAATCCTGAAGATAACATTACGGCGGCGATCGCCTTCTACCGCTTCACAACGGATACCTTCACCCAGGCCCCGGACATTGAAACGGCCCCCGCCCCGGAAGACTTTGAGCCGGAATTTGTCCCCCCAGATCTCGCCCTAGACACAACCCTTGAGGCGGAACTGGAGTCGGAACCAGAAACAGAAAACAGTCTATCCCAGTTCACCTTAATTCTGGTGAGTTTAGTGGCGATTCTTTTGATGTTAGTCCTGGCGGCCTTTGGCTTGAACTGGCTGTTAAACCGTGGGCCTGAGCCGACGCAACCGGGGGAGCCAAATCTTGAAACCCCTACAAACGCAGAGTAGTACGCAGGAAATAAGCAATTTTCTCGGCACTTTCTGGCATTCCTAGGGCAGCTACATTGGCGGCGATCGCCTCCCGTTTTCCCGGTGCTTCCAATAGACCCAAGACCATCGCGGTGAGGGATTCGGGCGTTAATTCAGCCTGGGGCGCTAACAGTGCGGCTTCGTGTTTCGCAAAAACCTGAGCATTGAGGGTTTGGTGATCCTCGGCGGCGTAGGGATAGGGAATCAGAATGGCCGGCGTTTTGGTAATGGTTAATTCCGTCAGGGCGCTGGCCCCGGAGCGACTAATCACCACGTCCGCCCGTTGCAGGAGGGGAGCAATATTCTCAACAAAGGGCAAGGTGAGATAGTTTTCGGCTTGGAACTGACCAACGTCAGGGTCGTTTTTCCCGGTGATATGAACGATCGAGGCTCCGGCTTCGAGCCAGCGGCCCGCACATTGACGCACCAATTGATTAATCCCCACGGCCCCCTGGGAGCCTCCCATCGCCAAAATCAAGGGGCGATCGCCTGGAATATCCAACTCTAGAGGTTGGGGCGTGAGAAATTCGGCTCGCACTGGGGTGCCGAGGTGAATGGTTTTTGCTTTGGGTAGATATTGGGCCGACTCCTGAAAGCCCATAATCACAGCAGTGGCATATTGCCCCAACAGGCGGGTCACTTTACCGGGAAGTACATTGGACTCGTGGAGGATCACCGGAATTCGTCGCAGTCGCGCCGCCAGGATTGCCGGAGCGGCAATATATCCCCCGGTGGTAAAGACAAGATCAATCTGGCGATCGCCTAAAATTTTGTAGGTTTGAAAAATAGACGCGAGCAACTGCAAACCATTGACTAGCTTTTGGAGGGGGTTGCCCTGGAGTCCCTTGGCCGTGACCGCGTGACGGCGATATTGATTAGGCACTAAATCCGTTTCGAGGCGATCGCGCACCCCCAACCATTCAATCTCACAGTCCGTTAATTTTTCTGCCACCGCCAGGGCCGGAAAGAGATGTCCCCCGGTGCCACTGGCCGCCATCAAGATTCGGGTCACTGCCTTTGCCACAATTTCAGTCGTTTTTCGTCTCAGGTTCTAGAATAGATTACACGTTCTGATCAACTGATGGGAACTTGTCCGCTTGAAGGAGTGATCGAAAATTTATGGGCTACTGGCAATCTTGGCAACGGTTTTTTGGCATGGCGATCGCCACGGGAGTTTTAACCCTGGGATTTGGTTTACGCAGCGAGGCCCGCACTCCGGCCACTGCCCCAGCTTCCCTCACGGATCTTTTGGTAGACATTGACCAAGCCGCCAATGACCAACAACTAGAACAACTCTTAAATTTTTATGGTGAGAATTTCACCCACAGCGACGGGCTAACCAAGACGGATCTCCAGGACTTGTTAACGCAACTCTGGGAAGAGTATCCCCGCCTGAGCTACAACACCAAGCTCCTCAATTGGGAACAAACGGGCGATCGCCTCGTGGCCGAAACCGAAACCCAAGTGCGGGGCCTCAAGAAACAAGCAGGCCGCTGGGTTCATTATGAAAGTACAATCCGTTCCCAACAGACATTCCAAGGGGACAAACTGATTAGCCAAGATATTTTGTCTGAAGCGTCAACCCTCACCAGTGGCGACAATCCCCCCGCCTTGAAAGTCTTGATCCCAGAAACCGTTGCCCCTGCCGCTGATTTTGGCTTTGATGTGATTGTGCAGGATCCCTTGGGAGAAGAAATTTTATTGGGGGGTGCCCTCGAAGAACCGATTACCAGTAGCACCTACACTAATCCGGAGGCCTTTGACCTGGATATTCTGCCTGCTGGCGGCATTTTTAAACGGGTAGAAGCCCCCACCGAAGCGGGAGATATGTGGTACTCGGCCTTGGTGGTACGCAGTGATGGCATGGTGCTCACCACCCACCGGGTCAAGGTTGGAGATGCGCCTCTCCAGGCCAACGGTCTATAGTTTGTCCGGCTAATCTAGTTGTGAATCAAATAATTAAATAACGTCAATTACCGCTCCGTGTTCAATGTTTGAGAACGCTACTGGGGCGGTTTCTGGTCTTTGGTCGGATCTAGGTCGGGGGAATATCCATCTTCGGGGTGGCTTTGTTTCATGAAGTAATAGCCCACCGTCAGGGAAAGAATAATTGCGGCAATGCCAAATAAACTCACGCTATCGGTGGTTTTGATGTCTAGAATAATTACCTTCCGGGCGATCGCAATAATGGCGACGGATAAAACCACTTCAAAATGGGGGCGTCCCTTAGAAAGATAGGTATTGATAATGCTCTCTAAAAGTTCGATGCCGATAATGATCAGCATAAAGAGACTAAAAACTTCTAGCAGTTGGTCGGCGTTTAACAACAGTATCGGGGGGGCGGCGATACTTTGGAACAGGAACCAGCCAAAATCCAGGGTTGCTAAGCCAATGGCGATCGCCATCATCGCCAGCAGAACTTGAATCATTAGTTTTTCGTAGCGTTTAAAGAGCTTGAGCATTGAGTCCCTGGGGCTAGAGTGGTGTTCTGGTACAAAAGGATTCCCAGGGAAATATTGTAGTATGCGGCCTTCTTAGGAAAAATAGGCCAGGGTGACGCCAGCTCCCCCTTCTTTTTGATCGGCGAGTTCGTAGCGCTGAATTTGGGGATGGTATTTCAAAAATTCATGGACGCCTTCCCGGAGCTTGCCGGTACCTTTGCCGTGGATAATCCAAATGACCTGGGAACCCGCAGCAGTGGCATTGGCGATCGCCTGTTCGAGGCTACTTTCTGCTTGGTGCATCCGTTGTCCCCGGATATCGATGGTATTGCGGGTGGTGCGCACCGTCACGGTCTCAGGTGTTTTTGCTTTGGGTGGCGCTTGTTTTTTCGGGGTTTTTGGCTTGGGCTCTGCCTCGACTTTCTGGCCCTGGAGCGATTCAATTTCTGTCCAATCGAGGGACATTTTCATCACCCCAAAACGGGCGACGAGGGTTTTATTGTCAGGGTCTAGTTCAATGACCTCGGCGGTTTGTCCCAGCTTAGAAATGCGAATTTTTTCCCCCAATTGCGGTTGATAACCCGGTTTTTTCCGTTTGGGTTGACTCATTTTGCTGGCGGCAATGTCCCCCAGGGCTTCGGTGGCAACCTGGGCTTTTTGGGCGGTGGGTTGGCCCTTTTGTAAGGTGCGAATTACCTGGGCAATCTCGGCTTTAGCTTCGGCGATCGCCGCTTGTACCTGTTGGTCTTGGGCGAGTTTGAGTTCAGCTTCCCGGCGTTGGAGATCGGCGGCTTTACTGGAAACTTCCGTATAGAACCGTTCGGTCTGTTTGAGGAGAGCTTCGGCTTCCTTGGCTTTTTGTTCCTGTTCCCGGCGCTGGGCTTCGAGGGCGGCGATCACCTCGTTGACATTGGTATTAGTATTCCCCAACAGATCCTGGGCTGTTTCCACAATCTCCGCATCTAGGCCCAAACGCTGGGCGATCGCCAAGGCATTGGAACGTCCCGGAATCCCCCAGAGCAACTTGTAGGTGGGCCGGAGGGAATATTCATCAAATTCGACCGAGGCATTTTCAAAGCGCTCATCCTCGTACTTTAGGGCCTTCAGTTCCCCGTAGTGGGTGGTGGCCACCGTGAGCTGGGTCTGGTCTGCCAAATATTTCAACAGGGCGATCGCCAGGGCGCTGCCTTCGGTGGGATCGGTGCCGGCCCCCACCTCATCGAGGAGCACAAGATTATTCTGACTCTCCTGGTCTAAAGCTTCAATAATCCGACCTACACGGCGAATATGGCCAGAAAAAGTCGATAAACTCTGCTGGAGGGATTGTTCATCGCCGATATCAGCTAAAACCTGGTCAAACCAAGGGATTTCCACCGGGGCGATCGCCGGGATAAAAAGGCCCACCTTCGCCATGAGCGCGGCCATTCCCAGAGTCTTTAAGGTGACAGTTTTGCCGCCAGTATTGGGGCCCGTGATCGCCACGACGCGGATTTCTGGGCGAATTTGCACATTGATCGGGATAACTTCCAGGCTTTCTTCTTGTTTCTCCTGCCACACCAGCAAAGGATGGCGCAACTGCCGCAGTATTGTCGGTTGATCGGGGGCGATAAATTTGGGCGGATGCCCATCGAGCCAAAGACTATAGCGAGCGCGGGTCATGGCGAGATCGAGGGTGGTGGCGATCGCCAGGAGTTTTTCGAGATCCTCGACTACCTCGGCCACTTTTTCGGTGAGCTGACGCAGGACAATTTCAATTTCCCGCTCCTCTTGTTTCACAGCCTGGCGGAGGCGATTACCCAGCTCCACAATCCCCTTGGGTTCGATGTAAAGGGTCGAGCCCGTGCTGGAAATATCGTGGACGATGCCAGGAATTTGTTCCTTTTGCCCTGCCTTAACGGGTAACACAAAGCGATCGCCCCGTTGGGTAATGACCGCTTCCTGGATCGAGCCACTGTGCCGCTGCATGATCCGCTGCAAGGTTTGGTAAATCTGCTCCCTGGCCCCTTTAATTTTGACGCGAATTCCTTCGAGCTTTGGGCTAGCTCGGTCTGTAACATCTCCCCGGTCATCGATGCAATGGTGAATATCTTGTTCCAATTCCGGGTAGGTGCGCACCTGCTCCACCAGGCGCGTCAATTGGGAGAGTTCTAACTCCGCATTTTCCACCAAGCGCCGCAAACGACGCACTCCGGCCAGGGTAGTGGCAATGAGCAATAAATCTTTCCCCGCGATCAGTCCTCCCACGGTCGCCCGTTCCAGAGCATCACTGATATCGCCAATCCCCTCAAAGGAAACGCCGTTGTCCACCGCTCCATCTAAGGCCTGCATTTCGACGGTTTGGGCCAGGAGAATCTCACTGTCTGCTTGGCTCTGGGGAAAAACCAAATGCTGCGCGGCGATCGCCCCTAACTTGGTTGCGGCAAAGGTCGATAAATGTTGGCACAGGCGTTGCCATTCGAGAAGTTTAAGGGTTTCGGCTTGGATCTCAGTCAAGGACAGTTAAGAGGAAATACGGCAGAGTTCAATTATATAGAAAATGAATTGAGCAAGGCGATCGCCCTTAATGGGGAGGCTCCAATGGCTGATCTGTACCGTGGAGCCACACATCACTCTGGAAGACAGGAATAATGATTCCCGCTTTTTCAAAGGCAATTTTGACCCGTCGCCGAAATTCCCGTGACACTTCCCACTGTTTTAGGGGCAAAGTTTTGATCCACAGCTTGATCACCATGCCCCGCTCATTGAAATTATCCACCCCCAGGACTAAGGGGGCTTCAATAATGCGCGATCGCCAATCTCGATCCGTATACATTTGTTCGGCCACTTCCCCCAACACCTTGAGGGCAAAATCGACATCTGTTTCGTAGGGCACCGGAATATTGAGATCGGCCCGTGACCATTGATTTGAAAGATTAGCGACGATCCGCACTTCTCCATTGGGAATCGTAATCAAGCGGCCTTCTGCGTCCCGAATTTGGGTAATGCGCAGGTTGATATTTTCGACTAAACCCGTCACCGAGCCCACATTAATCACATCGCCAACGGCGTATTGGTCTTCGAGGATAATCGAAAAACCATTGATAATATCCTTGAGTAAATTTTGAGCCGCAAAGGACACCGCCAAACCAATGATCCCGGCCCCCGCAAGGAGGGGAGCGATATTGATATTAATCGACCAAAAAAAGACCAGCAGGGCAATCACTAAAATAATCAGGGTGACGACGCTACGCATCACCTGGGAAAAGGTTTGTACCCGCAGTTCTAGCCGTTGGTTCGACTCTTGGGTGATAAAGGTAAACGCTTCGAGGGCACCATCGGCCAGGAGTTGGTTAAATTTGGCAATCAACGCATAACTCAGCCGGATCAATAAGTAACTCACTAGGGCGATCAAGGCGAGCCAAAGAGGATATCTAAAAATGCCCAACAGCCAAACCTGGGCAATCCGCGTTTGGGGAAATAAGCCCAAGTTAATAAAAATGGCTGCGGTAATCGCGCCTCCCTGAAGCAGTTGGCTCAAACGGACTTTGACTTCCCGGAGGTTGTTGCTTTGCCGTTGGCTCAGTTGAATTGAAATGAGGGTCGTATTGCCTTGGGGAAATTCTGCTTCCCGCTCCTGTTGTTTGTGGAGTTTACGCTGCCAGCGCCGCCCGAAAATTTCTAGGATTAAGGCCACCACGGCAACACCAATGGCGATCGCCACCCGCTGTTTTAAAAATGTGTCCGTTCGTTCAAGCTGAGCCCGGTCTAAGGCACTTTCAATCTGACCAATAATTTGCTCGGTGCGTCCTTCAATATCTTCGCCACTCAGTTGTGCGTCCCAGCGGGTCACGGTCATCAAGCGGATGGATTCATCATCTCCCACCTGGATTTGAATATTATTTTCTAGATCACCGTTCGCTTCCCCCTCAGACCCAACAGTTATCACTTGAATGTCTGGGGCATTTTCCGCGTCATATACCCGTTTAATCCGGTTGAGTTGGGTTTGGATATAGTTCAGCCGTGTCGAAAGTTCCGAACGGGGAGCCGCCACCTTAAAAATACAGTGGCCATCCAAATACACACACCGATCGACGATTAGCTCCTGACCATTGTTCGGCAACACCTCCCCTAGATCTGCTTCCGGTAAGGGTAGGCCAAAAATTGCCCCCGCTGGTTGCTGCAATCCAAGGCTAAGGCTGATCACCAGCAGGCAGGAGGAGAGGAAAAGGAAAAAAGGCGATCGCCAAATTTTGAATAAATGACTATATAAAAATTTAGTAACTCTCACAAATGCAAGGTGTTATGGAAACTTCAATCTTTATTTTTGGCCAAAAACAATCTAATTAACAACCCAAACCCATAAGCAGTACACGAAAACTAACTGCCCTTGCTGTCAAAGTTATACTTACGTAAAGATTGTTCCCTGGGATACTTGAAAAAAAAAGGCTTTCAATGTAGTTGTTAATTTGACTGATTCTTAACAAACAAAATATTAATTGCTCACAACAATTAAACGTGAATTTCTTATAAAGAATGATCGTTTCTTTTGAGAAGTGGGGTATATTTACTAAAGTAAGGGGTTATATATTCTAAGTATAATCTCCATCCAATTACACATTCAAAATTTTGATTATTGGAGAAACAAAAATGAACTTTGCAAAAATCGCTGCTGTTGCTGCTGGTGCTGCCGCTCTCTCTTTAGGCTTTGCCTCTTCCGCAAAGGCTGAATTCGCTGCTTCCGTCTCCTTCGTAGACATCGACACCACTGCTAACGGTATCTTTAGCTCTGACATCACTGGCTTTTCTGGCTCCGTTGCCTTTGGTGATGGCTATGCTGCTGCTGCAACTGGTGCTGCTGCCCTTCAGGTTCCTTTCGGTCCCGATGTCGTACTGACCTCTGGTTATGCCCTAGGTAATGACGATACTTCTGTATTTATCGAAGTTAACGAAATCAACCCCTTCGATGGTGAAGAAGAAGTCATCGAATTCACTATTGGTGACGACTAATACTGTTTAGGTATTTAGTTCGATAATCTATTTTTCAAAGGCTTAGATATTAAATATTATTCTAGGCCTTCTTTTTATGGCTTGATGAATTCGTTTTATCAAGCTTTTTTGGATACAAAAACAAATTTCTTATTTTTTCGAATAGATGTTACATTTTTTGTGATCATCTAAATTCTAAGAACATGTTAGCTTCTAAAAATTGCCACATGACAAAAGTTAATCTAAAGCAGTACTACTGCTGATTAAAAAGTCGCGGATTTTTAGAAGTGTATTTTTTCTGAGTAATATTGCTGTTGCTATGTTTAAGTCTTTGTATCTATGGTTTATTGATTTTCATTAAAAGGCAAAAAAATAAGCTTTTAACAATATTTTTTTATTGGCAAAGCTTTTTTTATGTGTAAATTGTTATCTGTTCACGTAATCAAAAAAAGATGGTGAGACAATCTTCACCATCTTTTTTTCTATAAATAGAGAAATTAAATTGGTTTTTACTGAGGGCCAAACGGATTGCCAGGACGACCCACGCGGAAGGTCAACGTGTAGCGATTGTCAATGAAGTTATTGGTGTCAAATCGATACTCATTTTGACTCCAACCCAAAGATAATCTTGGGCTATTGTAATCAGTACCAAAGCGGAAACCAAGGTTGGCCCCTACCAAGGCAACATTTGATCCCTCATCATAAGGTGTGTAAAAACCAGCAAAAGTAACATTCTCACCGAAGTCAATGCCAGCGGATAAAACAGTACTCGCATCATCAGAATTAGGGAAAAAGTCAATGTTATGATCAACACCTAGTCTGATGGAACCAAAGCGAGCCCCCGCACTCAATAAGAACTTACTGGCATCTGCATCAACAAAAACATCGTCACCCACATCATCCGCTTGGTCGATAGCATAGACCATTGAGGTGCCTAGTGTGAAAGCAGTATTTTTATCAGCAGAACTGAATGTTTTAGCAATTTCACCCCAAACTTGACTGTAGTAGTCTCGATCAGGATTAATGTAACCAATTACACCAGTGAAGGCCCGTACACCTTTCTCTGGATTGCGATACTGGTAGTCAGCTCCCAAGTAAGAACGAAACTTTTGCCCTGACTCTCCTTCGGTATAATCCCAAAGTAGACCAGTATAATAACGTTTTTGATTACGGGCATCAACTTTAGTTCCGGTAAAACTTACGTGGGGTACATAGTTTGTTCTTTCCCGAAATACAACAGTATTGGGGGCGATCGCATCTCTCTCAAAAAGATCGAGACCTACCTGAGTATAAGCATCGGGAATGTCACTGAAATCGAAATCAACAATATCCTCGACCTCCCCAAATTCATCCAAAAAGAGACCAAAAATATCAACATTGATATCTTCTTCGTCAAGATCAGCTGAACCGGCTTCCTCAAACACAGAATCTACTAAACGCGGCGCAGAGATGTTTCTAAAACGACTCCCATCTTCGGTCACTTCAAAACTGCGATCAATCACTGGTGATAGGCCAAGCCAAATACCGTTATAACGGCCCACTGGAATATCGTCGGACTGACGTTCTTCGCCTGGCGCTAGTCTTTCAAGGCTTGTTGCCTTTGCAATACCCGCGTGATACCAAGTAAAGCTGTTTGCCGGTAACCGAGCCGCATCGGCTGCTCTGAAAATGTTGACATTAATATTAGCGTTGTAGGGTTCGTCTGTTCCCTCTAGAGTTGGCTCCGCGTCAGGCAACCAAATACTTGCAAGCTGGGCAACAATATCTAACTCAACACTTTCATCATTGGGGATAATATTAAGCGCCCGGACGGTACGACCTAAAACAGCTTCTTCGCTATTCTGCTTAATGACTTGCCGTACATTAGCGATCTTAGTTGTCACTACATAATCACTTTCTTCGAATCTTCTCGTGAAGCGATCGCGGCTAAAGTCTTCTGCAAAGCCAGAATTACGGACATCAATGTCAAGACCAAGTTGTTTTTCCCCTGGTAATAGTGTTTCTTCTGAACCAATAAAACCATCACCATCAACGTCTTCGATTCTGGCAAGTAATGAACCAGGAACTGGTGTTCCGTCTTCGTCAGAAGCAGGAACTACTTCTCCAAACTGATACGCATCTACCCCACCATCAGGGAAACTTTCAAAGTCATCCCCAGCGAGGATGTCAATAGGAATCAAGTTAGTCGGCTCAGAATCCTCATATACAAGTCTTACTGGTGGTATGTAGCTACAAATAGAACCGTCAGGTGGGTTGGAGTTTGGCCCATCATCTAGAGGGACAAGTTCACAGGAGCCCGTAAGACTCAAGCGTAAACGAAATCCCTGAATGGTTACTGGAATCTCTAGGCTAGTAGTGACCTCTCGCAGCTGTTGGGCTGTTTTGACTTGGAGGAAATTACCATAAAATTCTGTGGTTAAGACATTATCTTCAACGCTAGCGCTCGTACCAGAGCCCAAATTCTGCAAGATTTGAAAACCAGTATCACGAACCGTGAAATCCCCGCTGAGAATACTGGTCGAAACCTCTAAATCTGAAAGATGAGAGACTGGCGTAGTATCCAAATAAACCGTGGAATAGCGCGGATTTAAGGCTCGTAGCTGGCTTTCGGAAATAACTTGTACCTCATCATCAGTATCTTCATCTTGATCGTCTGATTCAGAAAGAATATCTTCTAGCTCCTGCTCTGGATCTTCTTCTCCGGCGATAGTCTCGTCATCAACTTCTGCGTCTGGCGATACTTCATCTGGCTCAGAGAGCAGTTGCTCTAATTCTTCATCAACATTTCTAATATTAGAAGGGGAGCCAGGCTCTGAAACACTTGTGTCTTCGACGTCACCGGTGACTCCTGGCAACGAAGATTGACCTGTCGATGCAGCACCACTACCAGATTGAGCAATCAAACTTGTCTGCTGCCGAGTTTCAAGCTCAGGGACGGACTGAGGTTTGACGCGTCTTTTGTTTTCTTGTCTTTCTATGACCGGGCCGGAGTCTGAGAGAAGATGTTCTGCCGGATTCGCTGAAGCCGCGAAGATAGGGCCACAAGATAGAAGGATCGCAGTATAGACTACTGCCCTAATACCTTTGACTTGTTTTAAATTCTTGAAGTTCATACCCACACACCAAAATTATGCTTCTATTTTACGTAGACTTCCCGAAAAATCCGAGGGAATCCAAACTTATTTAACAAGTGAAACAATATTCTTCACATATTAGATGAGCTACTTTATTTTTCAATCACTCTTCATCAAAAATTCAAGACGATCGAAAATCTACCCTTAGACTGATTGCTTTTTATTTATTTAGCAAAGTAGTTGATGTGGGGTGGTGAATAGCTAGATAAACTAGGCTCTTGATTACTATTTGTTATGAAAAGTGCAAGTTTTATCGATAATTTTTGTCCTGATACTTTAAAACCACACCTAAACTTGCAGTAAATCACTGTTTCGAGAATTGTTTGTGACACTTTGTAGCTATTCTTAATATTTCGTGATTTGAACATAACACTCCCCACAACTCATAGCCCTGTGAGGTGTTTGCATTGGTGTGCATAAACACTTTAGCTGTATTTCATTAGTCAATTAATAGCGTGTCAGTTTTGACCCACGATAAGTTACCTCTATGGTTTCAGTAGAGTGTATCTACACACAAAGGCAAAGGCCTTTAACTCTCTGGGATGTACTCGCACCGCATTTTTTGATTCTGAGGCGATCGCCTTTATTCCGTCTCTATTCCGTCGGTGCCGACAACAACTTCCCAACGGTGCGATTTTCTGGGATGAAGGTTTCCTGGGCAACCCGTTGCACATCCTCTGCGGTAATTGCAGCAATGCGGTCTAGCTCCGTGAACAACTCCCGCCAGTCCCCCGTTTGCACTTCATAGGTCGCCAACAGACGGGCCATCCCCATATTGGAATCTAGCGATCGCAACAGACTGGCCCGGGCTTGGGTTTTTACCCGCTCTAGCTCCTCAGGGCTCACTGGCTCTGTTTTCAAGCGTTCCAATTCCGCCGCAAAGGCCGCAGCCACATCATCTACGGTTTTTCCGGGAGCTGTGAGGGCATAGAGCAACATAATATTCGGATATTTTTCGCCGGGAAAACCATTAAACCCTTCCGCATTCAGGGCCACCTGTTGTTCTTCCACAAGGGATTTGTACAAACGGGATGTGCGGCCATTGCTGAGAATCGAAGCGATAATTTGGTACACCACATAGTCTGGATCCGTTAACTGGGGCGCATGGTAGCCTTCCAAGTACCAAGGTTGGCTGGGCAGTTCGAGGGTGACAGAACGGGTTTCTGTTTGGGTTGGCTCCACAGGAAGCGGCGGTTCCTCCAAGGCTGCCGCTTTGGGAAAACGACCAAAGTAAACCTCTGCCATGGCTTTGACCTGGGTGGGGTCTACATCTCCCACAATGGCGATGGTGAGGTTATCGGGGGTGTAGTGTTCCGCAAAGAAATCCTTAATATCTTGGCGAGTCAGATTACGAATATCCTCGTCATAACCAATCACCGGACGACGGTAGGGGTGGGTCGAAAAGGCCGTATCAAGAAAGACTTCGACCATTTTGCCGATGGGGGAATTATCCGTGCGCATCCGCCGTTCTTCGAGGATCACCTCCCGCTCCTTATAAAATTCCCGAAAAACAGGATCTAAAAAGCGTTCCGACTCGAGGGACATCCACAGTTCTAATTTGTTGCTAGGAAAACTGTAAAAATATTGGGTATAGTCGGCGGACGTGGCGGCATTTAACCCGACTCCCCCAGCGGCTTCAACCACTTGGCCAAAGGCATTTTGGATGACATATTCGTTGGCTTCTGCTTGCACCTGCTGAAATTCGGTTTCAAGGGTCTCGAACTGGGCCATGTCGCCAGCTTCCTTGGCCTGCTGCATTTGGTCAAAGAGTCGATCAAGGCGATCTAATAGGACTTTTTCGGCCTCGTAGTTGGTGGTGCCGAGGTTTGTGCTGCCCTTGAAGGCGAGGTGTTCGAGGAAGTGGGCCACCCCTGTTTTGCCGTCGGGTTCATCGACGCCGCCCACATCAGCATAGGTGACAAAGGAAACGACGGGGGCGCTCCGGTCTTCGAGCACGATAAATTGCAGGCCATTGTCGAGGGTAAATTCGGTGATATTTTCAATGACTTGGTCGAGGTAGGGTTGAATCGAGGGGGTCACACCAGGAACCTGGGCCCAACTGATGGCGGGGGAAAGTTGCCAACTGATCACGGCGATTAAGCAACTGGCGAGTAATCTACGACGGAACAACCCTTTAAACATGGAGATTTTTGGTGATGATCTTGAAGAAAATATTCTCGTCCTATTCTAAAGGAAAGTTTTTGGAATGCCCGACGGGTTAGATCGAAAAATAGCGGCATTGATCCCCTGAAAACCGGAGAAATGGGCGACTCCCTGGCAAATTTTGGCGGGAATAAATAGTAAGATCGACGGGTCTACTTTGTCCTATCTTTGATTTTCGATGCCCATGGTTTCCCCTGATTCTGCCGCTAATCTCTCTGAACAACTTGACCGTATCCAGCAGGAATTATTAGCGATCGCCGCCCAATATGAAGGCAATGGGGAAAGGCTCCTGGAGATTTTGCGCGAACTAGAACTCACCCATCGTCAAATTTCTGAAGATTATTTTTATCCGAGTCTCCCGGAACGGCGGCGGGATCTGTATAACATCCTGCGGGACATGGAAACGGAAGGGGGATGGCCCTACATTGCGCGGCCGAAGTTACAGTTTATTTTGGAAAAGTTTTTGGCGGTGGAGTCAGAAGCCCTAGAGAATGATTCTGAGGATGACGGGGAAGAATAAAAGTAGAGCAAGATATTTCAGGCGAAACCATGGTCTCCGCTGCCCTCTACGACTGCTTAGAATTTGGCATCTCATCCCCGCGCCTTTTAACCCGCCTAACGGCGGCGATCGCCCAGCAGTTACAGGTGGATTGGGTTTGTTTGA
This sequence comes from Picosynechococcus sp. PCC 7002, assembly GCF_963860125.1. Taxonomy (NCBI): domain Bacteria; kingdom Bacillati; phylum Cyanobacteriota; class Cyanophyceae; order Chroococcales; family Geminocystaceae; genus Picosynechococcus; species Picosynechococcus sp. PCC 7002. Next base: position 2,691,134 of record NZ_CAWLFA010000001.1, on the reverse strand, counting down.
GGGTCGATTTAAGCCCATCCCAAAGCCTCACCGAGACCTGGCCCACGAACCTAGCCGATGTCAATCTTGTTCTACCCCAAGAATTTCATCCTGACATTTGCACCTATACCGATTTACGTCACACGCCTTACCACGCTCTGATGGCCCAGGGTCTGGAGGCGATCGCCACTGTGCCCCTCCCCGCACAGCAGGCCCAGGGTTATCTATGGCTCGGTTGTCAGTCCCAAACCTTACCCCAGATAAATACCCTTGAGGCACTCCGCCCACCGCTCCAGTTGGCCCTTGGAATCTTGGCCCAGCAAAACCGCATCGTCAACTGCCAACAGTACCAACAGGCCCAGCGGGAAATTCAGCAGCTCATTGATGAAATTCAGGACACACAAAAATTATTTCAGGCCGCCAGTACCCAACTCCAAACAATTTTCGGCGTCGAGCAGGGAGGTATCCTTTTACTCAAATCGGCAAATCCCCTCCGTCAACGACAGGAACCTGATCCGACGGATACTTTGGAGCTCAAGTCTAGCTGGTCTGAGCTGCCGACCCAATGGTCGCTCCAGGACTGTGAACTCTGTCAGGTGGCTTGGCAAAAAGCGCCTCTGGTGTGGGTGATCGCCGATACCACAACCCATCCCTGGCAATCTCCTCTCCTGGGATCCCCAGTTCGTAGCCTATTATTTGCTCCGTTAATGGGTGGGCAACTGTCTTCCCAGCACAGTCAACCAGTCTTAGGCTTTGTGATTTTGGCCCAGCGATCGCCCCGACAATGGCTCCCCGAAGAAATTCAAACCATGGCCAGCATTGCTCACCAATTGGGCCGTACGATGATCCACCACCAGGCCCTCCGGCAGGTGCAATCCCTGGTCGAAGAACGCACGAGTCAATTGAAATGGAGCCTTGAAGTCCAGGCGAAACTTAGTCAACAGATGCGGCACCAAATTCAACAACTGCGGCACCTTAATCGCTTGAAGGATGATTTTTTGAGTACTGTTAGTCATGAACTCAATACTCCCCTGGCAACGATGAAGCTGGCGATTAAAATGCTCAAACAACCGGGGCGATCGCCAGAAAAACAACGGACTTATTTAAACATTCTCGATCAAGAACTCAACCGAGAAAGCAAACTCATCCACGACCTGCTCCAGCTCCAACAGGCAGAGGCCAGTGAATTTGCCCTCAAACCCCAACGCCTCGCCCTCGGCCCGGCCCTCTCAGAGCTTGTGCAAAAATTCCAAGATCGCTGGACTCCCCTCAAACAACTCCAGTTTCACCTCCGGTTTAAGCCCAAGGCTCTCAGCACAAAATTGCAATTTGAGACGGATCCAGAACAATTTCTCAATGCCATGAGTGAACTCCTCACCAATGCCGGGAAATATGCCACCCCCAAGAGTAACGTTACCCTCAGCGTTGAATATTTGGGGCGATCGCCCGCCCGGATTCAAATTCGCCTTTGTAACGATGGGGCCGCCATCCACACCGAAGAACAATCCCAGATTTTTGATAAATTTCGTCGGGGCACCGGGGCCACAGCCCAGGCCATTCCTGGTACTGGTCTTGGTCTCGCCCTCGTGAAAACCATTGTTGAACATTTAGAAGGTAGCATTACCGTTTCTAGTGACCCCAATCCTCACCGCAATGATTACCGCACGTGCTTTCTATTGGATTTTCCCCAGGCGATCGCCGGGTTTTAACAGGCGGATTTTTAGATCAATATAATTAACGACTTACTCCTCTGCATCCACGGTTTGGGGCACAAGCCTCGGGTAAGGCAGACCTTGGTGGGCGAAGGCTTGTTTCGCGCGACGGATTAAATCTGTTTTATAGATAAATTCGTCCCTCGCATCCATGGGATAGCAACGGAGTTTGAATTGGGTGCCCCACATTTTTTCTTGCATCACCACCACAATGGGTAGCTTAAGCTGGGTATATTTGCTGCTGTAGGCCGCTTGGTAGAGAATTTGGATCACCTGCTCCACATCAACGCCATGGCCAAAGAAAAAGTCCGTGGCGACCTGGGCTTCGAGTTGGCCGCTATTGGCATTGGAAACCGCCTCTGTCCAGGTTTTGTTATGGGGAATGGTGACGAGGTTATCGTCGGGGGTCTGGAGCTGAATCCCCCGCAATCCATAGCCAACGACCTCGCCATAATGTTCGCCAATTTTAATGCGATCGCCAACACGATAGGGCGCTTCAAATAAGGCCACGGCCCCGGCAATAATTGAGCTTACATAATCCTTAAAGGCAAAACCCAAGGCCACGGCGATGGTGCCGGTTAGGGCGATGAGGTTGTTTTGGGAGAGATTAAAAAACAAATTCAGCAGATAAGCGAGGATTAAAATTAGGATCAAGCCTTTCCAGAAGGGGATTGATTGTTTAATCAAGAGTCGCAAGCGCCGGGGCACCCGTTCCGACAGCCAGTTAATGGTGCCTTGGATCAGGGCCATCGTGCCGTAGGCAATGGCGATCGCCAGCACGGCCCGGAGGATTTTTTGGATCGTGAAATCCGTTAAAAGTCTTTGGGGTAAATTTTCAGGCGGGTCAACCTGGGCTAAGAGGGTGAACCATTCAGACATCGGCACAAAGGATACTCCCATCGATTAATCTTCCCCCACGAAAAAATTGTTATTGGCCAGCTCACTTTTGAGGCGGATATAGTGGGCCGCTTGGATGGAGAGGGCCCCTTGATTTTCCCGCAACACCCCCTGGCGGAGGAGCCACTGGATCCGTGCTTGGATGCGATTCCGGGATTCCCCTAAACTCAAGGCCAGATGGGCGCGGCTAATTTGGCCATGGATCAAGACGGAATGGAGAATGTAGAGATCACCACTGGCTAAGCTGGGCAGACTGGGCAGAGCTGGTTTAACGCTCTCAAGGGTGAGGGGCTGTTGGTGCGGATCTGTTGCGTCGAAATCAAATTGGAGGTTTGGGTGTTGCTCGATTTGCTCTTGGTGAATCCGTAAGCTTTGGAGCCAAAGATTTGCGGCGATTTGACCTGTGCCGTCGGCTTGACTAGCAAGATTTTGCCAATCATCGAGACGCTCGCCTTTAGGAGAATCTGATTTAGTCGTATCCTCTGGCGGGTCGTCGGGGACACTAGGGGGGGGTGGCAAAACCACCTGGGCAATGGGTTCTAACCAAGTCTGGAGCATTTCCCCTTTTAACTTAGGCAGGGTGTCCACATGGCTAAAATAGGCGCTAATTTGTCCCACAAAATCCAGAAAGTCCCAGGCCCAATGGTTACAACTCATGATCCAGAAACAGTGGCGATTTTGAATGGTGATATCCCGGAGGGTCTCAATGCCTTCCCAACCGCCAATACACCGGAGAAAACATTGCTCCAGACAGGGAATAATCACCAGGGTTTGTCGTTGTTCTAGTTGATTCACGGTTGGCTGATCTTGGCGATCGCCTGGGCTGAGATCAATCTGGGGATAAAGTTCTAGGGCTTTTTGGATCTGTTGGCTAATGTGTCTGGGGTGGAGGGGGCGCTGTAGACAATCCAGGGGAGTGAGGATTTCCAGATCAGGAAAAGTTTGGCGGGGGATACTCTCACTCAAAATTTTGGGGAGCGGCTCCACGGGATTGCCCAGAAGCACAAAACTATTGGGGGCTTCCAAATTCGTCTGCCAAGTTTCAATGGCCTCGGTAATGGAGGCTTTGACAGGCGCACAATAGACCTCTGGACTCGCCAGGGTTTCCAGTTGACGCGCCAACTGGAGGGACAGGGTATCGGGGAGTTCTACCAAGTCGGCAGCTTCTTCCGTGGTTGCCTGCTGCTGGGTAAACCAGATGTGGAACTGCTGTTTGAGGGAATCAACAAAAAGAGGTGCCATGGCATCGGTAGGGAAAAGCTACGGGGCGATCGCCAATCCATTCCCGGAGGAATCATCGTTATCAAGCCCATTTGCTCACAATTTGTCCGCCATTTTAGGGGATATTTGCAGAGCAGCCGACTTTTTCATCAAGATTGCGTCATTTTACCCAATGGCTCCCCCGGCGATCGCCACAATTTCGTCGCGAATTAATATCTTTGTCGTTTTTAAGAAATATACAAAAAATCGTTTATTGCCAGGGGGATTCGTTATCACAGAAGAGAGAATCAGAGGGCATTGTATGGGGTTTCCACGTCGCTTTGTTAAATTTCTCTTACTGGCCTGTTTAAGCTGTCTGTTGGCGATCGCCGGATTATCTGGGTGCCAACAAATCCTCCAAATCAGCCAGGTCACCAACCAAGCCGCGCCCTTTCCCACCGTTGCCGCGCTCCCTTTACCAGAACTATCCGACTGGATCACCGAAATTAGCCCCACCGGAGAAGCCGCCGATCTCGCCCAAATCAGGATTCTGTTTAAACATCCCCTGATTCCCGTTGCCCAACTCGAAAGCCCCGAAGAAACGGCCCTCCTCCAAAAGATTGAGCTGATTCCCGCCATTTCTGGACAATTTCGCTTTCTTACCCCCCAAATGATTGGTTTTCAAGCCGACCAACCCCTGCCCAAAGCCACCCGTTTCCAAGTCACTCTCAAATCCGGTTTAGGGGATCTCGAAAATAATCAACTCACGGAAGATTTAGCTTGGACATTCCAAACGCCCCAAATCCGCCTCAGTAATTTACCTGGGGTTGTCGGTACCTTGCCCGAAGAGGCAGAACCCTTGGGTCTTGAGGAAGAAAGCACAGTGACTAGCAACACCCGACTCGACCTCGATTCCCTGAAGCAACATACTGTTTTTGTCAGCAGTCAGAGTAGAGTCAAAGCGGTTATTACGCCTCAATCGCCTCCAGAAGATCCCATTGCAGACGGTCAATTCGATCCAGAAAAAACCTGGCAATACATTATTAAACCTCGTCAACCTTTACAGAAAGCAAGTCAATACACCCTAGAATTTCAACCGGGAATCGCCCCAGACCAAGGCAATTTGCCCACCGAAAAAAGCTTTCGCTCCGTCTTTAAAATCTATGCGCCGTTGCAATATGAAGAAATGGCTTTCTACGGGCAACCAGACGTAGGGGGAGCCTATGGTCGCTTTGTGAAAGGGAGCGCCCAACTGGTTTTTAATAACGGTTTAGATGCCGATTCTGCCTTGGAAAATATTACGATTAGTCCGAAACCGGAGGGTGAGGATCTCGCGGTTCGTACCTATCCCGGTAGCCGCACGGTGGATCTGAATCCGTGGGTACTCCAACCGAATACTGATTACACGATTACCATCGGCAAAAATCTCAAGGATCAATACGGGCAAACCCTCGGCAAGGATCAAACCATTACCTACAACCCCGGTGATGTGGCGGCGGATATTTGGGCGCAACGGGATCTGAATATTTTTCCGGCGGGGACGGATCTGAATCTTGATATTGAAACGATTAATTTACCTGAAAGCAAGTTTCAGGCGGGTTATCGGGTGGTGCAACCGACGGATTTGGTTTACGCGGCGACGGCTTATCCGCAAAATAACAGCACCGATTTAGTGCCGTCCGAAAGCAATTGGGAAAGTATTACGATTAAACAACCGAAAAATCAGTTGGTGAAAACACCGATTCCGATTCGGGAAAAATTGGGTGGGAATACGGGTTTACTCGCTTACGGGATTACGGCAAAAACCAATACCTATAAGGATCAGAATAATCAAACCCAGTGGCGATCGCCGCAATATTATGGCTTGGTGCAACTCACGAATTTGGGGGTGTTTGCCCAGTGGTTTCCGGAGTCGGGCATCGTGCGGGTACACCATCTGGATACGGGAGAGGCGGTTTCTAATGCCCAGATCGAAATTTATCAGTCGAAGTTAGATCAAAAAACGAAGGGCAATCCCCAAGCTTGTTTTACTGGGCGAACTGATGGGAGTGGTAATTTGCTGGTGACGGGACGTGATTGGCGCAGATGTGTGCAGGGTCAAGAATATGCGCCGCAATTGCTGGTGATTGCCAGCGAAAATTCGGACTGGGCTTTTACGCGCACCGATGAGTACAGCGGTTCCTACGGTTACGGGATTTATGCCGATTGGGATAATGGGGAAACCCAAGGGCGGGGCACAATTTTTAGCGATCACCAACTGTATCAACCGGGTGAAAAGGCTTATTTTACGGGGGTTGCCTATTATTTAAAAAATGGGGAATTGCGGCAGGATATTAACCAAAATTACAAGGTGATCCTCAGTAATCCTGAGGGGAAAGAGACCACTTTAGGCAACTTCCAAACGAATCACTACGGCACGTTTACGGTGGAATGGGATGTTCCGAAAACCCAGGATTTAGGCAATTATTATCTGCGTGCGGAAGCGTCGAATGGGGTGAATATTTACGGGGATTTTCGAGTGGCTGAATTCCGTCCACCGAATTTTAAAGTGGATCTCAAGCTCGATCAAAAATTCGCCAAAATGGGCGATCGCCTGACTGCCACCACCCAGAGCGATTATTTGTTTGGTGCGCCCGTGAGCAATAGCAAGGTGAATTATTACGTCACCCGCAGTCGCGGTTATTTTCAACCGGAGGGGTGGGATGAATTTCAGTTTGGGCGGCAGTGGCATTGGTCGGAAACGGAGCCGTCCATTAGTAGCGATGTCCTGCAAACGCAAAAAACCTTAAACGATGGTGGGCAAAGTTCCCAAACCATCGACGTGGCGCGGGATCTGCCCTATCCAGTGACCTATCGTGTGGAAACAGAAGTGACCGATGCGGCGAATCTATCCGTGTCCAATACCCAAACCTTTACCGCGTTGCCCGGCGATCGCCTGATTGGGATCAACCATGATTTTGTTGCCGATGCGGAAAAACCCTTTAAAACCCAAGTGATTGTCACCAGCCCCGACGGGAAAACACTTGAGGGGCAAACGGTCAAATTAGAATTGCAAAAAGTCAATTACAGCGAAGTTTCTCAAATTATCGAGGGATCTCAAGTTAAACGCCCCCAAGTGGAATACGAGGCGATCGCCAGCCAAACTATTAAATCTGCTGCCAAACCCCAAACCGTAGAATTAACCGCCCCCGACAGTGGTTCCTATCGTCTCCATGCCACCATTAGCGGGCAACCCGATGCCGCCGCCACCGATAGTTTCATTTGGGTCAGCGGTGCAGGCTGGTTTAATTGGGGCGATCGCTTCGACAATAACCGCGTGGAAGTCACCCTCGACAAAGATGAATACAAAATTGGCGACACCGCAACCGCGTTAATTCAATCCCCCTACCCCGAAGCAGAACTGTATTTTTCCGTGATTCGCCATGGCGTACTGTACGAAACCCAGCAAACCGTGACCGGAGCCGCGCCCCAGGTGCAATTTACCGTCACGCCGGAGATGTTGCCCAATGCTGCGGTGGAAGCCGTTTTAATTCATAGGGGGGAATCCATTGAAGCTGCCCACAAAAATGGCGTGGATAAGCTGATGAACATTGGCTTTGACGATTTCCGCACCAGCCTCGCCGAGAAAAAATTAACCGTCGCCATTCAGCCGCAACAGGATCAGGTGATGCCCGGTGACGCACAAACCTTAAATCTGCAACTCAAGGATCAAGGGGATCAACCCGTTGCCGGACAGTTAACGGTGATGGTGGTCAATGAAGCGATTTTGCAATTGACGGGCTATCGTCCCCCCGATCTGCTGGCTGAAATTTATCGCGATCAACCGATCACCACCCGCTGGGCAGACAATCGCCCCGATGTGACTATTGCGCCGATGGATTCGACCGAAGCAAAAGGTTGGGGTTATGGCGGTGGTGAATCTTCTGCGTTAGCAAATACCCGCACCCGCACCGATTTTAAGGCGATCGCCTTTTATGATGGTTCCGTTTTAACGGACAGCAACGGTCAAGCGGTTGTCTCCTTCACGCTGCCCGATGACCTGACCACCTGGCGCGTCCTCGTGGTGGCAACGGATGATCAAATGCGTTTTGGCAATGGCGACGAAACCTTTATCGCCACCCAACCCCTGCTCACCAATCCTGTGTTACCCCAATTTGCGCGGGTGGGCGATCGCCTTGAGGGGGGCGTAATGGTGACGAATACGACGGGTTCTAAGGGTCGTTTAAACATCGAAGCGCAATTGCAGGGGGTAATGGAATTTGCCCAAGGCAATAAACAACGGCAAACTCAAACTGCCGAAATTGGCAATAATACCGAGGTGTACCGTTTTCCGATGGTCGCCAATGCCGCCGGAACCGCCATCTATAAAGTTGCCACCCAGAAAAATGGGGCCGCCGATGCCGTGGAAGTGCCCCTTGACGTGAAGCAATTAGCGGTGAAAGAACAGGCGATCGCCACAGGGATTTTGACCGAGGCTGAAGTAAAAATTCCCCTGAACATCGATCGGCAGGTGGTTCCCAACCAAGGCGGTTTAACGGTCACCGTTGCCAGTACCCTAATCCCAGAATTAACTGCCCCGGCCCAAGATACGTTTAACGACGACGATTTCCCATTCCTCGAACCTACCGCCAGTCAACTACTCATTGCCGCGAATTTAGAAATCCTCAAACAGCGGTATAGTCAAGCCTCCGAGAATTTTGATATCCAAGCCGAAGCGAGCCAAGCCCTCACCCATCTCAGCCAATTGCAACTTGCCAGTGGCGGATTTGCGACCTTCCCCGGAGACGACACCTCCGATCCCTACGTCACCCCCTACGCCGCCGAGGCGATCGCCCTCGCCCAACAAACCGGATTGAGCATTGATGAAAATTTGGTGAGCAAACTGAAAAAATATCTCGACCAAACCCTCGCCAACCCTAGCCAATTTAGCGAATGCAGCACGACAAATTGTAAAAATACCGTCCGCCTCGAAACCCTCTTAGCCCTCGATCAACTGGGGGATGTGCGGGGCGACTTTGCGGCAACCCTGTACGATGCCCGCGAGGAGTTTGATACCGTCGGCAAAATTAAATTAGCCCGCCATCTTTCCCAACTGCTCGATTGGCAAATCCAAGCTCAGGAGTTAGCTGATGAAATCAACGAGTTAATTTATCAAACCGGACGCACCGCCCAGATTAATTTGCCCCAACGCTGGTTTTGGTATCACTCCAACACCACCGCCCAATCCCAAGCCCTCCGCCTATTTGCCGAGATCAAACAAACCCCCGCTACCCTTAGCCAAGTCTTACAAGGGTTGCTCGATCAACGGCGCGATGGCACATGGCAAACCAGTTATGACAATGCCCAAGCCCTCACCGCCTTAACTGCCTATAGCGCAACGGAATCGATTCCGCCCAGTTTGAGTGGCGCTATCAAGCTTGACCGTAAACAATTGGGTGAATTTAATTTCCAAGGCTACGAAAATCCCAGTGCCACCGTCGATGTGCCGATGCAGGATCTCCCCAAAGGCAATAGGGATCTGATTATCCAAAAAGACGGCGACGGCAAACTCCATTACCTGAGTGAATTTAACTATCGTCTCCCAGGCAGCCAACCCGGCAAACTAAACGGATTGCGCATTACCCGCTATATCCGCCCCGCTAACCAAACCGAAGTCGCCCGTAAATATGGGTTGTACGATCTAAAAGAACCCTTTAGCGTCGAAGCCGGACAAGTCTTTGACATTGGTTTAGAAGTAATCACCGATCACCCCGTCAATCATGTGTTGATTAGCGATCCCCTCCCCGCCGGCTTTGAAGCGATTGACACTGATTTTCAAACCGCCACCACCTATTACCAACCCCAACAGGACGCATGGCAACTCAGCTACCAAAAAGTCTATAAAGATAAAGTCGTTGCCTACGGCGATCGCCTGAATGCGGGCGTATATAACCTGCACTATCTCGTGCGGGCGATCACCCCCGGCAGCTTTGACTATCCTGGGGCTGAAGTGTCACTGCAATACAACGCCGAAACCTTCGGCAGAAGTACTTCTTCGACGTTAGAGGTGAATTAAGCAGGGAAAATCCGCAGGCGACGGTTTGGTTCTTCCCCAAAGCTCGATGATTGCAGACGGTAATGCTCAATCAGTTCGTGCTGCATCTTACGGATTTTGGCCGAACGGGGCAGCAGTTCCACGGGTTGACCCTGGGGAATGACGATTTGCTCCACTGCTAGACGGGCTTCTTCGAGGGCATCAATTTCATCGTCGCTATTGCTTTGGGCAAATAACCGTAAATCTGTCGGTTCCTGGTTTTGGGGATCATCTAAATTCAAAATGCGCCGCAAACCCCGCGTGATTTGGGGGATTGTATTAGACTTCACCGCATGGATCGGTACATGGCAAGTTTGGGCGATTTGACGCAATTTAGAATGATTTTTCAACTGCGATCGCAACGCTAAAACCGCATCGGCCCCTTCGAGATCTTTGGTGAGTTCGATGGGCAGCCGCAAAATTTCGATCACTTGCTCTAGCTGCGATCGCCCGACGCCATAGGGATAGACATACACGGGGTAATCTTCACCGTTGGGGCCAGGCACCCGCACTTTCTCCTGCTGTTGTGGATCACGGGCAATCCAAGATTGATCAATGAGGGGATCGAGGGCGTTGCTTCTCGGGGAAACTAATTTTTTTTTCTGGCTACCGAAAGGGAGAGGGGCCATTTTGCCAGAAGCACGCAGTCCCCGTGGACGGCTGGGTTCAGGGGCCATCTTTGTTTGGGGGTTCCAGTTGGGAATCTCGACGGGATGCTCCATTTCCTCGGTGATCTTCACATTGCCTTGATCATCGACGGTGCGGACTTCCAGTAACGGTTGGTGACCTCGCAAGAGGGTATCAATGGTGATCGACACATCGCTATGAACCACCCAGCGTTGCCGTTCTAGCATTTCTACAGCCACATCAAAGGTTGGGGGCGCTTTTCGTTCGAGGACAGTTTTTTGCGATCGCCTTTTGCGGGCCTCTTCATCCCCCAGGGTAACGGCTTGGATGCCGCCGACAAGATCCGAGAGGGTGGGGTTTTTAATCAGGTTTTCGATGCGATTACCGTGGGCGGTCCCAACGAGTTGAACACCCCGTTCGGCAATGGTTCTGGCGGCCTGGGCTTCAAGTTCGGTGCCAATTTCATCGATGATAATCACTTCAGGCATATGGTTTTCCACCGCCTCGATCATCACCTTGTGTTGCAATTCCGGGGTAGCCACCTGCATCCGGCGGGCGCGACCAATGGCGGAATGGGGAATATCACCATCCCCGGCAATTTCATTGGACGTATCGATAATCACGACCCGTTTGCCAAAGTCATCGGCGAGAACCCGCGCAATTTCCCGCAGCGCCGTAGTTTTACCGACCCCAGGCCGTCCCAACAGGAGAATCGATTTACCGCTTTCAACGAGTTCCTGGATCATTAAAATCGTGCCAAACACGGCGCGACCGATGCGACAGGTTAAACCGACGATGTCCCCCTGGCGGTTACGCATGGCACTGATCCGGTGCAGGGTGCGTTCGATGCCCGCCCGGTTGTCGCCACTAAACATCCCCACCCGCTCTACGGAATATTGCAAATCTTCGCGGCTAATGGGGCGATCGCCTAGGTCTTCGGTGCTATTTTCAAAGCGAGCTTCGGGGATGCGACCGAGATCCATCACCACTTCGATCAGGGCGTTTTTATTGGGGTGGTCGGCGAGGCGATCGCGGATCGCATCGGGCAAAATCGTCAGCAGTTTTTCGAGATCGTCCGTCACGAGGCGACGGTGGGCCGGAAAAGCGGGGGATTGGGGTGCAGTCATAGACTAAGGCTTGGGTTTAACGAAGATTTTAATGGATTTATCAACTGGGTGGCGTGGGCGATCGCCTGGTCAAAGCGTTCGGGATCGGTTTCGAGGGGGCGCAGCTGCATTTCAACGGCATTTTCAAGGATCGGTTGGAGTACTTTTCGGGCATAACCGCCAAAGGCAACCCCAGCAATAAAAGGCGATCGCCCTTCATTCAATAGACCAAGATGTCGCAATTTATCGAAGGTGTGATTATTCGTACCACCCGCCAGTTGCACATATCCCGGTAAACCGCTCTGGAGTACCTTTTGGGCAAACTGAATACTGGCATGGATTGTCCCTTTGCCGATGTCGCCACTCATCGGTCGTCCGTCGGTCTGCCAAAGGAGGAGACAGTCGAGGGGCTGAATTTCTATGAGCAATTGTTCGAGATAAGACAACACATCGGGATGATCCTGGCAGCTAATCGCAAGTAATTTGAGGTGATGGTGGACGGGTTTGAGGGTCTGCCAGAGTCGCTGAAAATCGGCAAAATGGCCCACTTGGGTATGGATTTCCACCGCATCGATCGCCATGGTCGTGATCATTTCCGCCGCAATGTGGGGACTGGAAATATAATTTTTCGCTTCGATTAAACCCAAAGGACAGATGGGCAAACAGCGGCCGCAACCATAACAGCGATCGCCAATTACGCCCGTGTGATCAATCGCGAGGGCAGGACAAACGGTTTCGCAGGGGCGTGGGCAATCGGCGGGACAACGATTTGGATTAAAAAACGCTTTGCGGAAATGGGGATCTTCGGCGTCATTGAGGCTAATCATCAACCAGGGTTTGCCCTGCCATTGGGGAAATTTTGCTGGATTTTGACGGGCGATCGCCTCCGCCTGGATGAGCGATTCCTGGGCCATGGTCACCACCGCCGGATCCGCCGCTACATCGATGCAATCGGCACCCACTAAGCTATAGACGAGGGTCAAATCACGGATGGCGGGGAGATGCTGAAAACTCGCACCACAGATGAGTTTGAACCAGTGGCCAGCGGTGAGGGATTGGGCAGGAAAAAGAGATTGCTTCACCCCTTTATCGTAACGCTCTAATTTTCCCTTTGGAAAGTCTTGATCAGGAGAGAGAGATGTAAAAAACCGTAAGGGCGATCGCCTTTCTCCCCGACCTCTAACCCACAATAGAAAGAATAACCCCTGAGTTTTGTGGATATGTTGCAACACGACGTCATTATTGTCGGTGGTGGTTTGGCTGGCTGCCGTGCTGCCCTTGAGATTAAAAAGAAAAATCCAAACTTTGATGTGGGACTCGTCGCGAAAACCCACCCGATCCGCTCCCATTCTGTGGCGGCCCAGGGGGGGATTGCCGCCAGCTTAAAAAATGTTGACCCAGAAGATAACTGGGAAGCCCACGCCTTCGATACCGTCAAAGGTTCTGATTACCTCGCCGATCAAGATGCCGTCGAAATCTTAACGAAAGAAGCCCCCGACGTAATCATTGAGTTGGAACATTTAGGGGTATTATTTTCGCGCCTCGAAGATGGTCGCATTGCCCAGCGCGCCTTCGGGGGTCATTCCCATAAGCGCACCTGCTATGCCGCCGACAAAACGGGACATGCCATTCTCCATGAATTAGTAAATAATCTGCGGCGTAATGGGGTCAACATCTACGATGAATGGTACGTGATGAACCTGATCTTTGAGGAGAATCAGGCGAAGGGGATTGTCATGTATCACATCGAAACTGGACATTTAGAAATTGTCCAAACGAAGGCCGTGATGTTTGCAACGGGGGGCTATGGCCGGGTGTTTAACACCACCTCCAATGATTTTGCTTCCACCGGAGACGGTTTAGCGATGACGGCGGCGGTGGGGTTGCCCTTAGAAGATATGGAATTTGTGCAGTTCCATCCGACCGGACTTTTTCCTGTCGGTGTTTTAATCTCGGAGGCGGTGCGGGGAGAAGGAGCTTACTTGCGTAATAGCGACGGCGATCGCTTTATGGAAAAGTACGCCCCGAAGCAGATGGAATTGGCCCCACGGGATATTACTTCCCGGGCGATTACCCTAGAAATTCGGGCAGGACGAGGAATTCATCCCGATGGCAGTGCCGGGGGAAATTTTGTCCATCTCGACCTGACTCACATGGGCAAGGAAAAAATTATGGAGCGGGTGCCCTTTTGTTGGGAAGAAGCCCACCGTCTTGTCGGCGTTGATGCCATTAATGAACCGATGCCTGTGCGTCCCACGGCTCACTATTCCATGGGCGGCATCCCCGTGAATACCGATGGTCGGGTGCGGCGCAATGGTACCGAATTAACCGAGGGCTTTTTTGCGGCAGGGGAATGTGCCTGTGTCTCCGTCCATGGAGCCAACCGTCTCGGCAGTAATTCCCTTTTAGAATGTGTGGTTTATGGCCAGCGGGTCGGTGGCAAGATTGCCGATTATATTGGCGATCGCCCTTTCCCAGAGATTAACGAACAACAATATTTAGACGAAGCGAAAAATCGCATTGGTCAGCTCCTCAATCAATCCGGCAATCTGCGCATCCATAATCTCAGGCAGCAGTTTCAAGACGCCATGAGCGACCATTGTGGTGTCTTTAGAACCGAGGCAACCATGGCGGCAGGGCTAGAACAAATTCAACATCTTAAGGATCAATACAATCATCTTTTTCTCGATGACAAAGATATCCATTGGAATACAGAACTGATTGAAGCCCTAGAGTTACAGAGCATTTTAAAAGTCGGAGAAGCCATTCTTACCTCTGCTTACCACCGCAAAGAAAGCCGGGGGGCGCACTCCAGGGAAGATTTCCCCACCAGGGATGATCAAACCTATCTAGCCCATACCCTAAGTTTCTGCAACGACACAGGTGTAACGATTGAGTATATGCCCGTTGTCATTAATCGTTTTGAACCCAAAGAGCGCAAGTATTAAAGCCCTCAGCCCTTCTCAAAGATGGTGCTGTGGCATGTTCCCCAAGAATACGGATTGAGGTTCCTTAGAAAAGACTTACCACGTCAAGGGAAGCGTCACCGTTGCAGGGCGTTGACTGGTTGTCTCTAAATCCAAAGCTTGCTCGACCTGTTGATAAATTTGGGCGGCTTCTTCGGGAGAATTCCCAATGCTGGTCAGCCCTAATTTGCCAAATTCTGAAAGGGTGCCCATCAGGTGAAACACGCTCCCTGTTTTCGTACTGCTGTCGAAATGGAGGCCATGGGCGGCGATGATATCCATCAAATCACTGGGCAGGAGGCCCTGGTATTGGGGTTTCTGGAGATTGTCAGAGGCGATGTAGTATTTTTTCTGGTGTTGGGGGGTAAAAAATGACCCTGTAGCGCAGTCATAGAAGCCTTTGGTTAACAGTTGCAATGTCATCAACGGATGGGTCGTACCCCCTTTGCGGAGATTAATTTCAATGGCCTGGAGATCCCAACTGTGGTCGGGGTTTTCGGTAGCGATAAAATCGACGCCATAGCGTTCCATCGCTCCCTTTTCAGCGAGAATCTTGCCAACTTTTAGGCCCAGTTCCTGTAACTGTAGGCGATATTCGCTGGCGGCTGGAAAATGGCATCCTAAGTAAATTTGGCCATCCTGTCCCCCCAGAATTTGGTCGTGGGTCGAGAGGATTTGGACTTCACCACTGGGCGTAATCAACCCTTGGACACTGGGCGATCGCTTTGGATCTCCTTCGATAAAGGCTTCGGCGATCGCCCCTAATTCGGGAATGCGCGAGGCAAAATTATCCCAGGTTTCACCGCTGGCCTGGAAACTGAGCTTGGGCAAAGCCGCCGTAATCTGTTCACAACGTTCCGTAAAACTTGCACTTTGTGGCAGAGCAGGCAACTTCAACACTGCATTCCCTTCCCCCGAAAACCCCTCGTTTAGCTTAATTACAATCCGTTTGAGGTGGGGTTGCCGCTCCCACAGTTGCGCCGTAACCTGGATCAATTCCGGCACTGTTTTCACCAAAGCACTGCCATCGGGAAAAGGAACACCCGCCGTCTGAAAGATCTCACGACTGCCACTTTTTGAACCCCAATAGTTCAGACTGGGGCTGGCGGCAAAGAGGGGAATCTGTAGTTTTTCCGATAGCTCCTGTTCTAGGGGCGTTGAGTTGTAACACACCATATAGGACTGGTTCGGGCGCAGGGCGCGACGAATTCTTTCCACCAGCCGGGGCCGCTCCAAAATCTTTTGGGTTAAAGGTTTGTAGGAATTATCATAGGTGGTCACCAACAGCAGGCGATCGCGGGCATGGGAAAACGGAATTCCCGATAGGAGCTGGAGATAATAGTCAATGATCAAAGGAGCTAGGGGTTGGGCCGTAACGTAAATCAAGCGCGTGTGGGGATTGCGCAGGCGAATTAGTGAGAACAGTAACCGCTCTTCATAGTGCAAAAATCCAGGCACCTTCTGGCCGACCCGCTGATCCACACTAAAAGAAGGCACCACTAAAATATCTTGATCGTCCGCCTCAAAATCAGCCGAATCTTGCCAACGTTGGCGCAGTTGCTGTTGTAATGCCGCAAAGGTCTGGAAAGAAGGATTATGCACCGTTTTTTGCCCAGATCAAACTCATAGGATCGTTTTTGACCACCCTACGTCTGATCTTAAAATTTTCTGTCCAGCTTACAAAAAAGCTAAACAACACTTAAACCAAGCATTGCCCGCAGGGTGAAGTAAAGAAACGCAAAGAGACCCACCAAAAGCCCAATCGTGGCGGTGGCCGTCGCTTTATTTTTAAAAAATAGTGGCTTCAGCCATTCAAATACACTGATAAAAATCCCCAGGATCAAACTAATCATGTAACGGGGATAGCGGAGGACGTTCTCAAAAAACTCTTGCATAGCACCGGAGGGGGAATTTTATGGGTTTAAATAGGGAAGATTTTATGGCTTCAAATTGTAGCATTCCCCTCTGCGTTCCCAGTTTTCCCCTGCCAAGGTAGGCTTGGTAAGATTAATTCATTTTTTATTTCCTTAGCCCTTACCTTCACCTTCGCCATGGACACCCTGCAACTCGTTCTCAATGGTCTGTCGGTCGGGAGTATCCTGGCCCTTGCTGCCGTGGGACTGACCCTAACCTACGGGATTCTGCGCTTATCCAATTTTGCCCACGGGGACTATATGACCTTGGGAGCCTACATTACCTGGCTGAGTAATTCCCTGGGGTTAAATATTTGGCTATCGATGGTGGTAGGGGCCTTTGGCACCATTGGCGGGATGCTCGTGGCAGAAAAATTACTCTGGCAGCCGATGCGGGATAAGCGGGCGACACCGACAACTTTGATCATCATCTCCATTGGATTGGCACTGTTTATCCGTAGTGCAGTGCTGTTTATTTGGGGCAGTGGCAATCAACAATATGATCTCCCGGTGGTACGGGCCATTAACTTGACCGAACTTGTGGGACTCCCGGAAACGGTGCCAGATTTGCGCATTGCCTACTATCGGGTCGTGGTGATGGTGCTGACAGTTTTAGTAATTTTAGGGCTGCATTTTATCCTGCAAAATAGCAAGGTTGGCAAAGCGATGCGGGCGGTAGCTGACAATATTGACCTGGCACGGGTGTCCGGCATTGACGTGGAACGGGTGGTACTCTGGACTTGGATTATTACAGGAACTTTAACGGCGATCGCCGGCAGTATGTACGGGCTGATCACCACGGTGCGACCGAATATGGGCTGGTTTTTAATTTTGCCGATGTTTGCTTCTGTGATCCTGGGGGGCATTGGCAATCCCTATGGGGCGATCGCCGGTGCTTTTGTGATCGGCATTGCCCAAGAACTCAGTGTGGCCTGGCTTGGCCCAGACTACAAGCTGGGGGTTGCGCTGTTCATTATGGTGGTCCTGCTGTTGGTGCGGCCCCAGGGTCTTTTTAAGGGCACCATGTAAATGGCGTCTTAAAGTCCATCTCGGTGAATACTGTTCTAAAATTGCTTAGTTGATATGTTGAGTAAACACGAGCTCCATGGGTAATCGAAAAGCACTGGTAACAGGGATCACCGGACAAGATGGCTCTTATTTGGCGGAACTGCTCCTCGAAAAAGGTTACGAAGTTCATGGCATTATCCGTCGCGCTTCTACTTTTAATACCGACCGCATTGACCATCTCTATGTCGATCCCCATATCCCCGACGCTCGGTTCTTTCTCCATTACGGGGATCTCACCGATGGCACATCCCTAGGAAAATTAATCGAAAAAATCCAGCCCCATGAAGTTTACAATCTGGGTGCCCAATCCCATGTGCGGGTGAGCTTTGATTCGCCAGAATATACCGTGGATACCGTGGCGATGGGGACGCTGCGTATCCTAGAAGCGATTCGGGACTACCAGGAACGGACGGGCAATGAAGTGCGCTTTTACCAGGCCGGTTCGTCGGAAATGTTTGGCCTTGTGCAAGAGGTGCCCCAAAAGGAAACGACCCCCTTTTATCCCCGCAGTCCCTACGCCTGTGCCAAGGTCTATGGCTACTGGCAAACGGTGAACTACCGAGAATCCTATGATTTGTTCGCTTGCAATGGCATTTTGTTTAACCATGAAGGGCCGCGCCGGGGGGAAACCTTCGTTACCCGAAAAATCACCAGGGCGATCGCCAGAATTATCGCCGGACAGCAGGACAAACTGTATCTCGGCAACCTCGATTCCAAGCGGGACTGGGGTTATGCAAAAGACTATGTGCGGGCAATGTGGCTGATGTTGCAGCAGGACAAACCCGACGACTATGTCATTGCCACAGGGGAAACCTATTCAGTCCGCCAATTTTTAGAAACCGCCTTCGCCTACGTCAATCTGAACTGGGAAGATTATGTCGCCTTTGACCGCCGTTATCTCCGCCCTGCCGAGGTGGACTTACTCATTGGCGATCCCACGAAGGCTAAAAAACAACTAAACTGGGAGCCGAGTATTGATTTTCCGACCCTCGTCGGGATCATGGTCGAAGCAGATCTTGCCATTTTGGGTTTACCGCCCCACAATCCAGCCATGGGCAAACTTTATGAAGCAGATCAAGCCTATATCCGCCAAGCAACCGGCAGCCGCGTTGATTAGTGGGTGTGTCCATCCTCTGGTTCGTCTAGGTGCTCCGAAGCGTCACGATAGAGATTAAGAATGTGGTGATCCTTGAGGCGATAAATCACATTCCGCCCTTCCTTGCGATAGCTCACTAAACGTGCTGTGCGCAGGGTTCTTAGTTGGTGAGAGACAGCCGATTCACTCATTTCAACGGCGGCGGCGAGTTCCCCCACCCGCATCTCTCCAGTGGCCAGGGCCGAAAGAATACGCCAGCGGTTGGCATCCCCCAAGACACCAAAAAATTCGGCCATCCGTTGGGCCTTGGCTTGGTTCAAGATTTTGCCACTGTGGTCTGTCATTGTTCGCTGATCTAAACAATACCTGAATAATTGTTCATGTGTTAATCTAAAAATGTGAACAATCGTTCAACTATTTAAGACAATACCTTGGAGGTTTAAACCATGGTAACTGTGACCCAAATGAAGTGCGCCTGTGAATCTTGTCTTTGCATCGTGGATCTCAATAGCGCTATCCAAAAGGAAGGTAAGAGTTATTGCAGCCAAGCCTGTGCCGATGGCCATCCCGCAGGGAGTGAAGGCTGTGGCCATGGGGGCTGTACTTGTCACCAATAGAGCCATCAATAGAAAGAAATTGAGCCAAATTTATAAGCTGAAGCAATACCCATCACCGAAGCTGGGTATTTTTTTTGATAAAGATTGATTTAGTTGAAGTTTAAAGTTGTTCTAGGGCAGCTTGGGCAATTTCTCGATTAATCAAAGCGTCTTCGTAGTCTGGGTCAATGGCGAGGGCTTGGTCATAGCTGGCGATCGCCTCGGTATAGCGCCCCAGTGCTTCGAGGGAAATACCGTGATTATTCCAGGCTTCGGCGTCGTCGGGATCGAGTTCTAGGAGGGCGGCATAGGTGGCGATCGCTTCTTCATGGCGACCTAAATCGGCCAGAACATAGCCTTTATTGAACCAAGCATCCACATCTGCGGGATCTAACGCTAGTACTTGATCGTAGCTGGCTAATTCTTCTTCATAGCGTTCCAGAAAGCCCAGGGCAATACCCCGGTTATACCAAGCATCCACATCCCCCGGATCCAGTTCCAGGGCGCGGTCATAGCTGGCCAGTTCTTCTTCGTAGCGCTCTAAAGCTCCTAACACAACGCCCCGGTTGTACCACACCAGGTTTTGATCGGGGTCAAGGGCGATCGCCTGATCATAGCTGGCCAATTCCTCTTCGTGCTGCCCCAAGGCCCCTAGGGTAACGCCCCGCCAGATCCAAAGCTCTGCATCGTTCGCATTCAAAATTAAGGCGGCATCGTAGGCTGCGAGGGCCAGTTCATATTGCCCTTGGTCATAATATTCATTGCCCTGGAATACCAATTCATCCACTGAATCGGCGGTCATGCCAGCACCTTGGGCGAAGAGGCAAGGAGTCGAACCACAGGGGCGCGCTTGGGCGATCGCCGGCGTTAATGTTCCTCCCAAAACCAAGGCTAGACCCATACCACCCAACAGCCCAGAAAAAATACGCACCATGGGAACACTCCACCAAATATTGCCGTTCGTCCAATATCTTCCATCATAGTCAGAATTACCGTTGCCGCTGCTTTTCCTAGGGGGAGATGTTTACAATCAATAATGGTTTTAGGTAGTTTCGCTGTCTAATCTCTGAATTCCAGTGAGGGGAAGCTGTTCCTTGAGGGCTTGGATCGTTTGTTGGGTGCGGGGTTCACACCAATGGGGCGCAATCTCTGCTAGGGGCACCAACACAAAGGCCCGTTCCTGCATCCGGGGGTGGGGCACCTGCAAATGGGGCAGATAAATTATGTCCTGGCCATACAAAAGCAAATCCAAATCCAACGTCCGTGCCCCCCAACGTTCCCGCCGTTCCCGTCCAAACAGTTGCTCTACTTTCAACAGGATTTCGAGGAGAGCTTCGGGACTGAGATTATGAACCTGACCAGTGACGCAACCATTGATGTAGTCCGGTTGCGGGGGGCCAACCGGGGCCGTGCGGTACCAAGCAGACCGAGCTGTTAGGGCGATCGCCGGATGTTCGCTTAAATGTTTAATGGCATTTTCTAAGATTTCCAAGGAGTTGCCCAGGTTACTCCCAAGAGCGATCGCCACATCCACAGCCCGTTCCATTGCGAAAAATTTCCCCGTATTCATGCCCCAAAATCATAGCCCGAACTTCACCTTTTCCCCTGACCCCGAACCAGATACTATGGTGTAGGCAAAAATCCCCCCTCGCAACACCACACCCAAATAATGGAGGAAACCAAGGTGGCAACCCGCGTCATAATCGTGCGTCACGGACAAAGTAGCTATAACGCCCTCAAAATGATCCAGGGCCGTTGTGATGAATCAGTACTCACCGACAAAGGCTGTGCCGACGCCGCCACCGTAGGCCAAACCCTCCAGGGCATCGACTTTGCTGCAATCTATTGCAGCCCCCTCCAACGGGCCAAACAAACCGCTGAAATTATCCACCAGCACCTCGACAAAGCCCCCGCCCCCATCACCAGTGAGGGTCTGCTAGAAATTAATTTGCCCCAGTGGGAAAAACTCCTCAAAAGTGACGTCAAAGAACAATATCCAGAAGCCTATCGCCTCTGGCACGAAAATCCCGCTGAATTTGTGATGACCCATGCTGATGGGAGCGAACACTCTCCGGTTAAAGACCTCTATGACCAAGCCCGGCAATTTTGGCAGGAAATCCTCGCAAAACACCAAGAGGAGACTGTCTTAATCGTTGCCCACAATGGCATCAACCGCTGTTTATTGATGAGTGCGGCGGGCATCCCCCCCAGCAAATACCAGAGCATTCAACAATCCAACTGCTGCATCAATGTGCTGAATTTTGTCGGCCAGTTGGGAGACATTGTCCAATTCGAATCAATTAACCAAACGGCCCACCTCGGCTTGCCCCTCCCCACCTATCGTCCTGGCCACAAAGGCCTCCGTTTACTACTGGTGCGCCACGGGGAAACCAACTGGAATAAAGAAGGGCGTTTCCAAGGCACCATGGATATTCCGTTAAATGAGAATGGCCAAGCCCAAGCCGCTAAAGCCCGTGAATTTCTTAAGGATGTGACCCTGCATTTCGGTATGACTAGCCCCATGAGTCGGCCCAAAGAAACCGCTGAAATCATTCTGCAAGCCCACCCTGGGGTGGTGTTGGGTACCCACCCTAAATTAGAAGAAATTGGCCATGGCCTCTGGGAAGGCAAACTAGAAGCTGACATTGAAGCGGGCTTCCCCGGCATGCTGGCCCAGTGGAAAACCAAGCCAGAAACCGTCCAGATGCCAGAGGGGGAAAATCTCCAACAGGTGTGGGACCGGGCCAACGAAGCCTGGGATGAGATTGTGGCGCAGTATAGCCAAACCCCGAACCAAGTGGGTTTAGTTGTTGCCCATGATGCCATTAACAAGGTGATTCTCTGTCGCTTGATGGGACTACAGCCCCAGGATATTTGGGCGGTGAAACAGGGGAACTGTGCAGTGACGGTCATTGACTATCTCCAGGGGGCAGACAGTGAACCGGTACTCCAGGCGCTAAATATTACGTCGCACCTTGGCTTTGGGGTGATTGATCAGACGGCAGCCGGAGCTTTGTAAGCCTGGGAAAAAATGAGGGGCGATCGCCATCCCCTATAATCAAGTCTGGAAAATTTTTGTAGCAAAAACAACGAGCGTGTGTAATGGGTAAAATTGCGTGGGTCTTTCCGGGCCAAGGATCTCAAACGGTGGGCATGGGTGTCGATCTCGCCGAACATCCCGTCGCCAAAGCAAGATTTGCTGAAGCAGAGGCAATCCTCGGTTGGTCAATTCTCGAAAAATGCCAGGGGGATGAAGCGACCCTCTCCCGCACCCTTTACACCCAACCCTGTCTCTATGTGCTAGAGGCAATTCTCTGCGATCGCTACCGGGAGAAAGCGCCCCAGGTAGACTTTATGGCGGGCCACAGCCTCGGTGAATATTCCGCCCTCTATGCGGCTGGGGTCTATGATTTTGCCGCTGGTTTGCAATTAGTGCAAAAGCGCGCCCAACTGATGGATCAAGCGTCTGGGGGGAAAATGGCGGCCCTGATGAAGTTTGACCGTACTGAATTAATGGAAAAAATTGCGGCGACCGAGGGAGTGACCCTCGCCAACGACAACAGCGAACAACAAGTTGTCATTTCCGGTACCCCAGAAGCCGTTGATGCGATTATGAATGGCGTTAAAACCAAGCGGGCGATCGCCCTGAATGTTTCTGGTGCGTTCCATTCCCCGTTTATGGCCGAAGCCGCCGCCCAATTTGAAGCGATTCTCGATGCCGTTACCTTTGCCGATGCCCAGGTACCCGTACTGTCTAATGTCGATCCCCAACCGGAAACCCAAGCAGCCGCCCTCAAGGAGCGCCTCAAGGCCCAAATGACCGGTTCTGTCCGTTGGCTCGAAATCATGCAGCAACTGAGCGCCCTAGAAGTTGCTGAGGCCGTAGAAATTGGCCCCGGTAAAGTATTAACGGGTTTAATTAAGCGCACCTGCAAAGACATGGCCACGGCAAACATTGATACCCTCGCCAGTATTGGCTAGGCTCAAGGCATACCAAACCACCGCGCCAAAAGGGAACCATGATTTATTTAGATTCGGCGATCGCCACCGAAGCCACCGAAGCCATGGCCTGGGGTTGGGTCAAGGGCATTACCACCAATCCCACCCTCCTGGCCAAAAGTGACGCGCCCCCGGAAGTGACCCTAAAAACCTTGGCGGCCATCACGCCTGGAGAACTCTATTACCAGTTAGTCAGTGAAGACTGTGAGGGGATGATCCGCGAAGCCCACCGGGCACGGGAAATCATTGGCAATCAGCTCGTGCTTAAAATTCCCGCCACTTTCAACGGCTTTCAGGCTTTGTCCAAACTCGCTCCGGAAATAAGCTGCTCTGTCACCGCCATCTATCAGCCGACCCAAGCGTTAATCGCTGCAGAAGGCGGCGCCAAATATGCGATCGCCTACGTGAACCGCGCCACAAACCTCCAGGGGGATGGTGGTAGCCTTCTCCGCGCCATGAAAGCTCTGTTACAAGGAAGTAAAACCACGATCCTGGCCGCCAGCCTTAAATCCGCCGCCGAAGTCACCCATGCCATAATTGCTGGGGCAGACCACATTACCGTCCCCTTTGCCCTGCTCAAAACCCTGACTACACACCCCCTATCGGCGGAAACCCAAGCCGAATTTAATCCCTTAGGGTGTGGTTTACGCTAAACAGATTTCAGAAAAGGTTGTCTATACTGAGAAAAGACTTTACAAAACTTCATCATAAGCGTTCCCTTGATGACCTTTCTCGACAATCTCAAAAAACCCACCCTCTTCGGCCATGCTGTCACCCCAGAGTTGTTTGCCCTGCTGACGGTCTATTTCGTCCAGGGGATTCTCAATCTCTCGCGGCTTGCGGTGAGCTTTTTCCTCAAAGACGATCTCGGCCTAACCCCGGCAGAAGTGGCAGCCCTCACGGGACTTGCGGCATTTCCCTGGGTCGTCAAGCCCCTTTTTGGCTTTTTGTCGGATGGCTTTCCGATCTTTGGGTATCGACGACGCTCTTACCTAATTTTGGCGGGTTTACTCGGTTGTGGCGCTTGGGCAGCAATGGCCACCATTGTCCAAGCACCCTGGTTGGCGGCAACGATGATTGTCTTGAGTTCCATCTCTGTGGCGATTAGTGATGTGATTGTCGATTCGGTGGTGGTCGAACGCGCCCGGGCCGAATCTTTGGATAAAGTAGGGTCACTCCAGTCCTTGACCTGGGCCGTGGCGGCGGTGGGGAGTTTAACAACGGCCTATTTGAGCGGTTGGTTACTGGAACAATTTAGTACCAGGGTTGTGTTTGGGATTACGGCCATTTTTCCGCTGTTGGTATCGGCGATCGCCTTGTTAATTATTGAGCAACCCCGTGAAGCCATATCCCTAAAAGCCACCACCGATAACATTGGCAACCAGATGAAAACCCTCTGGGGAGCAGTACGGCAGAAAAAAATTCTGTTGCCCACGGCCTTTGTTTTCCTCTGGCAGGCCACCCCCAGTGCCGATTCTGCCTTTTTCTTTTTTGTCACCAATGAGCTAGACTTTAACCCGGAATTTTTAGGGCGGGTGCGCCTAGTCACTAGCTTTGCGGCCCTGGCGGGGATTGCCATCTACCAAAAATATCTCAAGCAAGTTTCGTTCCGGAAAATGTTGGGGTGGAGTACCGTCATTTCCGCCGTCCTTGGTTTTACCACCCTTATTCTTGTGACCCACGCCAACCGTGCTTTGGGCATTGATGATCGCTGGTTTAGCTTGGGGGACAACTTGATTTTGACCGTTACTGGCGAAATTGCCCTGATGCCCATTCTGGTGTTGTCAGCGCGCCTTTGTCCGCCCGGCGTCGAGGCGACCATGTTTGCCCTGTTAATGTCGAGTTGGAACCTGGCGGGTTTACTCTCCCATGAGTTGGGGGCTCTTCTCACCCAGTGGCTCGGAGTGACAGAAACCAATTTTGACCGACTTTGGCTTTTGGTCACGATCACGAATTTGACGACCCTATTGCCCCTCGTCTTCTTGAAATGGCTCCCGGCAGGGGATCCCCAGGCTGATCTTGAAGAACACACCACGCCCTCAGTGGAACTTTACGAACACCACGCGGCGATTTCGGGAACAGAATCGGCCCTTTTCCCGACGGTAGAACCGAATTTGGTGGGTTCCCAGTCGGAAAAACAGTCTTAAAATGTCATGCCAGCAGTGGTACAGGTCAAAAATCTGTGAAACAAAAGTGCGCAGACTAAAGACTAGACTTACAATGGTTTGTCAACATGATCTTTTTTGTCTGGGACATCCCCTTACCATGGATTTTAGGCTTTGATGTAAATGCTTAACCTACAGTTTTATCTCCGTCGTGCTCGCCGCTGGATTAAACCAATCCTGCTGGGGGCTGTGACCTTGGCCCTTGTGTTGGGGTTTAATCTCCTGCCCCAGCCACAATCAACACCCCTGGCGATCGCCCAGGCCCAAACCCGCGTTAGTATCAACAACAGTTGGCGACAGGCTTCTTTTCCTGTCGAAAATTTTCAAAGTTACACATCTGGGTTTGGCTATCGCACTTCGCCCACCAGTGGTCAACGCCAATTTCACCAAGGCTTAGACATTGCTGCTCCCCTCGGTAGCTACATCCGTAACTGGTGGAGTGGTAAAGTTGTGGGCCTTTCGGATAACACCGCCTGCGGCACAATGATCCAGATTAAATCCGGTGATTGGGAACATATCTACTGTCACCTCAGTGGCTATGTTTCTTCCTCTGGTCAAGGGACTTTCCTCATGGATCGCAACGGTGGCATTCAGCTTTGGCTTGGTCAGGAAGTGAGCGCTGGCACTCGCATTGGTCGCGTTGGCATGACCGGACGCACCACTGGCCCCCACCTCCACTGGGGCTTGAAATATTCCGGGAACTATGTCGATCCGGCCCTTGTGCTCCAGGCAATGTACAACCAACCCACGGCTTCCCTGGATGATTTGGTACAGCCCACGTAGTCAGTTTTTTGGCTTATTCAAAGGGGGCGATCGCCCTTTGGGATAAATCCCCCCGTGCCGCCACTGAGGCTAATAGTTGCAGGGGGGTTAATTTTTTGAGCAAGCTTAACTGCATCTGATTACGCACCAAAAGAGCCCCCGCAAACCCCAGGGAATTCACTGGAATTTTTTCATACTGATCCTGGGCCCGTTGCACCAGCAACATCCAACGGCGGGTAACGAGGAGATTATAGGCTTGGGTTTGCCAGCCGGGGTTGAGCGGCCCGTCAATGAAGCGGAGAAAACGTAGTAGAGCCAGGTAACAATCGAACAAAATCTTGCCGTCGTAATCTTGGGGTAGGGAGATAATCCCGTGCATGAAGGGAAAGAGAGGAATTTGCTGGGGCTGCATCCGATCATTGAGCTGGGATAACACTTGGTCGATGGGCACTGAAAAGGTTTCCCCATTGCTCTGGAAAGGGATCAATTGCAAATGTTTGTGGGGTTGACTCGCCCCGGCGATCGCCCCGGCATTATAAAAGGCCAAGCCATCGAGACGTTGAAGACAATGGGCCAGGGCAGTAAAATCCGCCTCCATTAACCAGGTTTCCTGGGGCTGAAATTCCCGGGTGATGATCAAAATGTGGTGATCGACGACGTTAAATTTATTCAGCAGACAGACATGGTGGGGCGTCAGATCACAAACAAATAAATCCTGTTCGTAGGGCAAAAAAGGATTCACCTTCGCTTTTTCTTGCTTCGCTTGATAATTTTCCTTGCGGTCGAGTTGCTCTAAAATGCGCACCACAAAGGGAATCCCATGGTCAACAATCACTTCCTGGGCCGTGGTCAAAGAATGCAGCGCCCCTACCTGTTTGGCGTGGCGCGTAGTGTGTTGAATTTTGGTCAGCAATTCATTCATAGGGTGCTGGGGCGATCGCCACACGACTCAACATCCCAAAGTTTAGCGGATCAGTTGTTCCGCTTCACCCTTGGGGTGGGGTTGACCGAGGCTAAATTCCGTCTCTGGATCAAAAAAGTGGAGTTGCTCTAAATCAAAGGCCAACCAGACTTTTTCCTGGGGGGCAACCTTAGCCTTGGGGGGAATGCGCACCTTGAGATTTTGTAGCGGCAAGTCAACGGGGTGAGCCGAGAGGAAGGTTTCATTGCCCAGGGCTTCGACAAGATTGATCGCCACTTCAAGATTTTCGGGGGCGGCGGTACTGAGGCTGAGGTGTTCGGGCCGGATGCCCAGGAGGAGCGATCGCCCCTGGTAGGGCTGGAGTAATGGTCGCCAACCTTCTGGGACGGGAAAGCGAAATTGGGGATGTTCAACGACACCAGCGACGGTCAACTGCACTGACAGAAAGTTCATCGGTGGCGAGCCAATAAATTCCGCCACGAAGCGATTCACCGGGCGATTATAAACTTCAAGGGGCGGGGCCACCTGGAGAATCTCCCCTTGGTGCATCACTGCAATGCGATCGCCCATGGTCATTGCTTCGGTTTGGTCGTGGGTCACGTAAATCGTTGTAATCCCCAGTTGGCTCTGGAGCTGGACGATCTGGGCGCGGGTTTCACTGCGCAGGGCCGCATCCAAATTAGAAAGGGGTTCGTCCATCAGAAAAACCTGGGGATTGCGGGCGATCGCCCGCCCCAGAGCAACCCGTTGTTTTTGGCCGCCGGACAATTGTTTCGGGAGTCGTGTGAGGAGATGGTCAATCTGTAGCAGTTGGGCGACCTGCTGCACCTTTTGGCGGATTTGTAATTCGGCAGTCGGTTGGTAACGCAGGGATTTTGGGAGTGGTCTGGTGACGCCCCGCCAGGTATTTTGCAGCCAATGGCTTTTCGTTTCTGCCGTGGGCATCCGCCGCAACCCAAAGGCAATGTTGTCATAGACATTGAGGTGGGGATACAGAGCGTAATTTTGGAACACCATGGCAATGTCTCGCTGTTTAGACGGGAGATCATTTACCGGGCGATCGCCAATGGCAATTTGTCCCGTTGTTACCGTTTCGAGGCCCGCGATGAGGCGTAACAACGTACTCTTACCACACCCAGAAGCTCCCACCAGCACCATAAATTCCCCCGCCTGGATCTGGAGGTTAATCCCCCGCAAGACGGCGGTCATTTTTCCGGTGGAGCGATCCGCGAAAGATTTGTGAATATCGTTGAGTACAACCTGGGCCACGGCAATGTTTTCCCATCAACAGAGAAGCAGTGATGCTTATGGTATCGCACCCTTGTCCCTAGGGTTCCATCTCCGGTTGAAATGCCCTGCGGTCGAGTTCTGTGAAGAAAGCCTGGACGGTTGGCGTATCAAATACAGTTTGGGTGGCCTGGAGCAATTTTTCGCCCCAGAGGTTTTCCACGAGGAAATCAATTTCGCCGTAACGACCATCGAGATCTAAGGCGGTACGGGTCAGTTCTAAGCCCTTCGCGCGATCGCCTTTGGCGTAGGTGGCCACGGCAACAGCGAGCTGGGGCTCTGCGGCGGTGGGGTCGAGGGTGATCGCCTTTTGCCAACTGTTAATGGCGGCATCAACCTTGCCTTGTTCGTACTGGATCAAGCCAATATTATTAATCCCCGGCCAAAAGGTGGCATCGAGGGCAACGGCTTGGTTGTAGGTGGCGATCGCCGCGTCGTATTGCTTGAGTTTGTATTGGGTATTGCCGAGATCAAAAAGGGTTTCAATGGAATTGTCCCCAAGCTGGGTAGCCGTTTTCAGAGACCGGAGCGCCCCTTCGTAATCTTCCTGCTGGAAATAGGCCGACCCCAAAATACTATGGACGCCACTTTCACGGGGATTGAGTCGTTTGGCTGTGGTGAGGGCTTGAATCCCGGCATCAAGTTCCCGCTCTTGCACGAGGAGAGTGCCCAAAATGTACCAAGCTTCAAAACGTTCTGGCACCAGTTGGGTCGCGAGTTTGGCCCGGGGAATCGCCCATTCATATTGTTGGAAACGGGAAAGCTGAATGGCATCTTCAATAAGCATCAGCCCCTGCTGTTCCATCTGGGCCTGATCAAAATCCCGCCTCAGGGGCAGTACCGCCTGCGATCGCACAGGACTATTTCCCATCCACAACACACTAACACAGGCTCCAAGGGCAACTAACCAACGATGTTTAGGCACGGTTCAACTCTTCACGAAACAACGATTCTTAAAACCAAGTCTAGCGACTTTCCCCCGCAATTGACGTAAAACCATTGTAAAAAGATTCCCCACGGGGGACTATTTCAATTTTGAGGGATTACAGTAGACTACGGATTAGTCCTGTTTACTCAACCCCCCGCAAAAATTCCTATGATTGGTGCCCTTGTCACCCCCAAAAAAGTTGTTTTGTCCTTGGCGGCCTTAGCTGGTGGGGTGCTACTCATTGGTCTGCCGGTGGCGAGAATGTTTGGCGATCGCCAAGCAGGGGTGAATGAAGAACAACTGGCAGCCCTGACCGTTCCCGTTGAAGTGGAAAATTTAGCGGTGCGCATCGAGGCCAACGGCATTGTCGAACCGATCCAGAGCGTTAACATTAGTCCCAAAACCCCCGGTCGCCTCGCCCAACTGCTGGTGGAACAGGGAGATGTTGTCACCGAAGGCCAAGAACTGGCAATTATGGACAATAGTGAATTGTATGCCGAGGGGATTCGTGCTGAATCTCTGACAAAACAACGCATTGCCGAACTCCGGGCCACAGAAACCCGTATCCAGGGAGAAATCGAAGAAGCCCGCGCCCGCTACATTCGCACCCAAGCCCAACTGCAACAGGCGGAACAACGCATTCCCAAAGAAATTGATCAAGCCAATGCGCAACTAGCAGCAGCCCAAGCCAATCTCCAGCGCACCCAGGACAAGGTTGAACGCTTTGAAACACTCCTCGACAGTGGGGCGATCGCCCAGGAAACCTATGACGATGTCCGCAATGAATTTGACAATGCTAGCGCCCGCTTTTTTGAAGCCCAGCAACGGTTAGCCCAGGTTAGAAATACCGCCAATCCCGAACTCGAAGCCCTTACCGCTGCCACCGTCGAGGCCAGAGCGAGCCTAGATCGCCTCGAACGCAACGCTGAACCCCAATTAACTCAACTGACGGCGGCCCTCGAACAGGCCCAGGCCCAGCGACAAATTGCGGCGGTACAGTTCCAAGACAGCATTATTCGGGCGCCCTTTGATGGGGTAATCACCCAAAAATTCGCCACCGAAGGGGCATTTGTCACCCCAACGACTGCCGCTTCGAGTACGGCTTCGGCCACCTCTTCGTCTATTTTGGCCCTAGCACGGGGTTTGGAAGTGGTCGCCAGGGTGCCGGAGGTAGATATTCAGCAAATTGAACCGGGTCAGGATGTGGAAATTGTTGCCGATGCGGATCCCGCCCAGGTGTTTCGGGGACGGGTGTTGTTGGTGGCCCCGGAAGCGATTGTCGAAAATAATGTAACTTCCTTTGAGGTGCGCATTGCCCTGTTATCGGGTCGGGAATTTCTCCGCTCGAAGATGAATACTGACGTTACTTTCGTCGGCCAAAACTTAACCAATGTGATGACAGTGCCCACGGTGGCGATCGCCACAGAAAATGGCGAAACCGGGGTCCTCATTCCTGATGCGAATAACACTCCCCAATTTAAGCCTGTGATCATCGGCGCGACCGTCGGCGATCGCACCCAGATTGTCCGGGGCGTCACCCCAGAAGACAGGGTCTTTATTGACCTCCCAGAAAACCTAGAGCGGCCTGAATAATTTTAGATTTACTGGGGCAGAGAATCCGATAAATCCACCCCACACTGGCGACAAAACTCTGTGTATTTATAGGTTTTTGCCGCACAGTTTGGGCAACTAATCCATTGTTCAAATCCACAAAAAGGACAAAATTGATCGTCTTTGCGGAGCCGACTACTACATTGAATGCAGCGCTGTTTTTGAATGCGACTTTTTGCCTGGACTTTGGGATTAAAAACAAACCGCTGGAGAAATTTAATCAAGCCAAAGCCCAACAGCGGAATAATCAAGATCAGCAGATAGCTAGAAATAAAAACTAAGCCACCAAAAATTGCGATCAAGACATCAAAAATTGCCCGCACTAGATTCCCAAACTGGATAAATTGAAGAATTTTAATTAGCAGGGGGATCAGAAAAATAAGTAATAAATGCCAACTTAAAAGCGCCTGGGTTCCCCGGTGCCGCTCTACGGCCTGACGATGCCAAAAATAGCTAATCAAAATCAGCGGTAAGAGGAAAAGGGTCTGCAAAAAGAATTGCCGATTGGGGTGCCAAAATTCAGCCCGTTCAAAATCCTGTTTCAAAGTGGCAAAAAATTGGCGATCGCCAATGGCCGTTAAATACGTTTGTACCTCTGATTGATTAAGAAGCTCGGCTTTTCTACGATCTAGGGTCTCGGTCAGGGTCGCTTTTTGGGCTTCGGCGGCCTCAATGTCCGCCTTCGTTTGGGCTGCCGTTGTTTCGTTGATCGATTGATTCGGATCTTGACCCGCAATTTCTTCTAAAAGCGTCGAATCATATTGCTCTTTGTAGGTGGCAATGCGTTGGTTGACTTCATTAATTTGGGTTTGTAAATTCTGAATCTCTTTGGATAAAGCCAGGGTTTCCGGATTTTTTACCGTTGGTGTGAGGGCCAAAAGGCGATCGCACTGGCTAGAAACTTCCCCCAAGCGCCCTTCTGTTTTAATAAGCTGAATGTCTTGGGAAGGATAATCCCCCAACATTTCCATTACCCAGGTAAAGTCTTTATCGGAGTTATTGTTATTTTGATAGGTCTGATAAACGCGGTAGCAAGGATACCGTTCCTGGGGCGAAAGGGGCCAGTTACCAACACTATCAAGACCCTGAAACACATTGATCAACACAAAAATGTCGATCAAAATCAGGATTACAATACTCACTTTATTGAGTGGTTCCTGACGGACATGGGTCGATTTACGGACAAGATTCCGCCAAAGACGCTTCAGCCAACGCACCATAAAATAAGTCCCCCGTCGTTTTCTCTACTCTAGGAAAAGAAGCCCCAACGGGGGAACCTTGGTCATAAATCTTTGCTGCTGTAGCGCCTTCTGGAGGCCATGATGCAATTACTTCAAATCGTCTAATTTAATGCGGGGATCAGCAAACTTTAACATCAAATCTGCCAGGAGATTCCCCACAATGAGCATGGTTGCACTCATCATCAGGGCTGCCATGACTAAATACAAATCCTGGGATTGCACCGCTTGTAACGTCAAAGTTCCCAGGCCCGGCCAGTTAAAGAAAAATTCAGAAATAAATGAGCCACTCAACAGACTGGCAAATTCAAAGCCCAGCAGGGTAATGAGGGGATTGATCGCATTGCGGAGGGCATGGACATAGATCACGCGATTTTCGGGTAAGCCCTTGGCCCGCGCCGTTTGGATATAATCTTGCCGCAACACATCTAGGAGTTGACCACGGGTCAGCCGTTGCAACCCCGCAAAGCCCGTTAAGCTCAAGGCAATAGTGGGTAGGATCATGTGCCAGCCGATGTCGAGAATTTTGCCGTACCAGGGGAGATCCACGAAATTAATACTGGTCATGCCCCCCACCGGGAGCAACGGGGAAACCTGTTGGGCCACCATCAGCAAGGCGAGGGCCGTGATAAAGCTGGGTAAGCCCTGGCCGAGGTAACTGATCACCCGCAAAAATTTATCGAGGACGGTATTTTGCTTCACCGCACTGAGAATCCCCAAAGGAATGGCGATCGCCCAGGTACCGATAATTGACGTGAGCGCCAGGAGTAGAGTCGCGGGCATCCGTTCTAGGAGCAGCTCGTGGACAGGCCGGAAGGATTCAAAACTAATGCCAAAATCAAAGTAGCGCACCACCCGCCATAGCCAGCGGCCATATTGGGTCAGAATCGGTTGATCGAGGCCAAAACGACTTTGGAGATCTAAGAGCGTCTCTTCGGTCATCTTCGGGTTTTGCCTGAGGGCATCAAGGTAATCCCCTGGAGCCAGTTGGATAATCACAAAGCTCAGGATCGAAGCCAAAAACAGGGTAAAAATCGCCTGGAGTAGACGCTTTAAGATATAAAGAATCGTTTCTCGGTCAAAGATCGTTAGGGGATTACGAATGCTCATTGGGGGTTAAATCGGGTGTTCCAAATCCTGCCTAGTATTGTATGAGGGAAAGCACGGGGGCGTCTGGCAGGCGATCGCGGCCCTTGAGATCTAGGAGTTCGACGATAAACACAAAACCAATGATGTCACAGCCAATTTTTGTAAGCAGTTCTGCGGTGGCTTTGGCGGTACCCCCGGTGGCGATCAGGTCATCGACGATGACAATTTTGTCCCCAGACCCCACGGCATCCTGGTGAATTTCGAGGGTGTCGGTGCCGTATTCAAGTTCGTATTCGACGGTGTGGACGGCGGCGAGGAGTTTGCCGGGTTTACGCACGGGGACAAAACCAGCATTGAGGTTGTAGGCGAGGGTCGGCCCAAAGATAAACCCCCTAGACTCCATTCCCACCACATGATCGGGTTTGAGGTTGGCTTCAAGGCAGAGTTGCACTAGGGCATCCATGGTGTAGCGCATACCTTCGGGGTGGTTGAGGAGGGTGGTAATGTCGCGGAAGAGAATGCCGGGCTTGGGGAAATCAGGGATGTCACGAATCAGGGATTTTAGATCCATAGTTTTTAGAGCGGTTGAACGGGAATAAAAGGCGATCGCCCCTCATCTTAGCGAGTTCTGGCGCGTAAACATCACTGGCGGCCAGCTTATTTTCATGATTTTCAAAAGACTTCCGTGTGACTAGCCAAGAGCCAACATAGCCCGATCAGAAAGCCGAAAAAGGAAAAAAATAAAAAGAGAGCGGCGATCGCCCCGTGATTGGGTTGGTGAAATTTGCCATAGAGCTTCTGTTTGACGGGTCGGTTTTGGCGCAAATGCTGTTTAACAATTGCTGGAATATCGGCTTGTTGCACATGGGCATACCACACTTCATCGGGCAGCACGCGTACCAGGGGGCCATTGCCACATTCCCCAAAACAACCAGCCTGTCGCACTTCAACATCCGCCGGAGCTTGGGCTTGGAAGGCGGCCAAAATCGCCGTTGAACCCTGTTTTGGACAGGTATGGTGACAACAGATCAACACTGTACGGGTCATGTCGTTTGCTCAGTCGAACTCTGCTCCCATGCTAATCAAAACCCCCTACCAATTGCGGCAGAGGGTCATCATCTTGAACTGAAAATATTGTTTTACCGTTGCTTAGTGATCGGCGATCGCCACTCCAACCAGCTCGCTGTCTACTTGGGCAACGACCTGTTCTGTGGGATGATTTGCCACCTGCAACATCGGTGTACTGGTGACAGATTGATCCGCAATCACAAACAACGGATTCGAGAGAATTCCCGCCAAAGACGTGATAATCACCGACAGTACCAGACCCACTTGTAAAGGTTTCATCCCCACAGCCGTCCAAGTGACCGCTGGATAATTGCGCACAGAATCAGACATTTCCTGGGGTTCCTTGACCACCATCATCTTGATCACACGGATGTAGTAGTAGATTGAAATTACACTGGTGATCAAACCCAGCAGCACTAAGCCATAGAGGCCCGCTTGCCAGCCAGCCCAGAACAGATAAATTTTCCCGAAGAACCCAGCTAATGGCGGAATGCCCCCAAGGGAGAGTAGGCAAACACTAAGGCCGAGGGTTAGTAACGGATCTTTTTGGTAAAGTCCTGCGTACTCCGCGATTTGGTCTGTGCCCGTCCGGAGAGAGAAAAGAATCACACAGGTAAATGCACCGAGGTTCATGAACAAATACACCAGCAGATAGAAAATTACGCTGGAATAGCCCGCATCAGTCCCCGCAACGAGGCCAATCATCACAAAACCCGCCTGGGCAATGGAAGAATAGGCCAACATCCGCTTCATGCTGGTTTGCGCCAGAGCCACCACGTTCCCCAAGACCATACTGAGGATTGCCAAAGCTGTGAAAATGAAGTGCCATTCTTCGCTCACGGGGTTAAAGACCGTTACCAACAAACGGATCGCCAGGGCGAAACCAGCGGCCTTAGAACCCACCGAGAGAAACGCAACAACGGGGGTAGGCGAACCTTCGTAAACGTCAGGGGTCCATTGGTGGAAGGGCACAGCGGAAATCTTGAAGGCGATCCCGGCGATCGCAAAGACCAGGGCGATCGCCAACGCCAGGGACTGGCCCCCCTGGGGATCCGTAAATCCAAGGGCAATCTCACTGAGAATTGTCTTGCCACCCGATAGGCCATAGAGCAAAGACACACCGTAGAGGAAAATCGCCGAACTCGCGGCCCCAATTAACAAATACTTGAGGGCGGCCTCATTGGAACGGGGGTCTCGCTTCATGTAGCCCGTCAGTAGATAAGACGAGATACTAAGCATTTCGAGGGAGACAAAAATCATCACCAACTCATTCGCCCCAGAGAGGAACATCCCCCCCAGGGTGGCCGTGAGCAAGATGCAGATAAATTCAGAGAGGGCGGTGCCGGAACGTTCCACATAGCGCACCGACATCATGATCGTGAAGGCCGTAGACAGGACAATGATGCCCCGGAATAAAATACTGAGGTTATCGCTGTTAAATGCCCCCAAAAAGGCAACGGGATGGGGATTATCCCAACCGAGGTACAAGGCGAATACTGACCCCAACAGTCCGGCGATCGCCGCGTAGGGAATCCAACCCGAACGGGCGCGTCCGACAATTAAATCCCCCACCAAGACAACGATGAGGGTCAAAATAACGATACTTTCCGGCAGAATTGCCCCAGTGTACAACTGGCTTGCCACAGTGCTTGAAAAATCCATCTTTGCTCTTCGGCTTAGTGAACCAACTTCCAGTGAACTACCCCACCACAAACGGGCAGAGTTTCCTGATTCGACAGCAATGGCCTCTAGATCTCAGTCGTTCTTTTGGTCTTACATTGCCTCCACAGGCAGGCGTCCGGGTTCCCCAGACCCAATACTTTTTCTTGCGACACGACCCGCTGGGCTTAAGTTTGCGCTGCGGGATGCAGTGGTCAAGATGTATCAACCCATGGTACGCCCCAAGGGACGGGGATTTCAACCCGTTGCCGTGCAACAAAACCTTAAAAACAGGGTAAACGCCTGAATTCCCGGTTCTATCCCGGAGACTTAGAAAAATTTAATCCTTGACGAAACAGGGGCTTATGGGCCATTGATTAGATATGTAAGGTATATCAGAAGCCTAAACACCTAAACCCTCACTTTTTTGACAGCCCATGTCTACCCTTGTCATCGTTGAATCCCCGACCAAAGCCCGTACCATTCGGAACTATCTACCGAAGGGATATCATGTGACGGCATCCATGGGCCATATCCGCGATTTGCCCTCCTCTGCCGAGGAAATCCCTAAGGAACAAAAAGGGCAGCCCTGGTCTCAGCTTGGGGTCAATGTGGAAAATAACTTCGCGCCCCTCTACATCGTGCCGAAGAAAAAGAAGAAAGTTGTCACCGAACTCAAGCAAGCCCTCAAAGAAGCCGATGAGTTAATCCTGGCGACGGACGAAGACCGCGAAGGGGAAAGTATTAGCTGGCATTTGCTCGAAGTGCTCAAGCCCAAGGTGCCGATTAAACGGATGGTCTTCCATGAGATTACCCAAGAGGCGATCCAAAAAGCTTTAACCAATTGCCGGGAAATTGACGAAAACCTCGTCCATGCCCAGGAAACCCGCCGGATTTTAGACCGTTTAGTGGGCTACACTCTCTCGCCTTTACTCTGGCGCAAAATTGCCAAGGGTCTCTCGGCGGGACGGGTACAATCGGTGTCTGTACGCTTGTTGGTGCAACGGGAACGGGAACGGCAGGCCTTTCAATCGGCTAACTATTGGGACCTCAAGGCAGAATTACTCCAGAAGAAATCAAAATTTGAGGCCAAGCTGATCACCCTCGGTGGCAAGAAATTAGCGTCTGGGAGTGACTTTGATGCGGCCACGGGGAAACTCAGCAAGGGTAAAAAAGTTGTCGTTCTCTCCCAAGCAGAGGCGATCGCCCTCAAGGATCGCCTAAAAGATCAACCTTGGACGGTGAGCAAAACCGAGGAAAAACCGAGCACCCGCCGCCCCTCGCCCCCCTTTACCACTTCCACTCTGCAACAGGAAGCGAACCGCAAACTCGGTATTTCGGCGCGGGATACCATGCGCACTGCCCAGAAGCTCTACGAAGAGGGCTATATCACCTACATGCGGACGGACTCGGTGCACCTCTCGGAACAGGCGATCGCCGCAGCCCGTAGTTGCGTTGCAGAAAAATACGGCACAGAATATCTCAGTCCCAAGGTGCGCCAATATAAAACGAAAAGTAAAGGTGCCCAGGAAGCCCACGAAGCGATCCGGCCTGCGGGCAATACCTTTCGCACGCCCCAGGAAACCGGCCTCAGTGGTCGAGAGTTAGCCCTTTATGACCTTATTTGGAAACGCACTGTTGCCTGTCAGATGGCCGATGCTCGTCTCACTCAACTGTCGGTCATTCTCAAAGTCGATGATGCTGAGTTCCGCTCTGCTGGTAAACGCATTGATTTTCCAGGTTTTTTCCGGGCCTATGTGGAAGGCTCTGATGATCCCGATGCTGCCCTCGAAAACCAAGAAGTGGTGCTCCCCGATCTCAAGGAAGGAGACCAGCCCACCTGCAAAAAATTAGAAGAAGTCGATCACAATACTCAACCCCCGGCCCGTTATACCGAGGCCAGTTTGGTCAAAGCCCTTGAAAGCAAAGGCATTGGTCGCCCCAGCACCTACGCCACAATTATCGGCACCATCGTTGATCGCGGTTATGTGCAAATTCGCGATAAAGCCTTAACTCCCACCTTTACGGCCTTTGCGGTGACGGCCCTTCTGGAGGAACATTTCCCCAATCTGGTGGATACAGATTTCACCTCCCAAATGGAGCAGACCCTCGATGAGATTGCCACCGGCAAAGCCCAATGGTTGCCCTATCTAAAAAATTTCTACCTCGGAGATGATGGCCTGGGTACCCAAGTAAAAGTGCGCGAGGAAAATATTGATCCGGCCACCGCGAAGGCGATCGCCATCGAAAACCTCCCCGTGAAAGTCAAAATTGGTCGCTTTGGCCCCTACATTGAAGCTGCTAACGGCGAAGAAACAATTACCGCTTCCCTGCCCGCTGATTTAACCCCCGCTGACCTCGATCCGGAGCAGGTTGAGACAATTCTCAAACAAAAAACCGAAGGCCCCGAGCAATTGGGGACGCACCCTGAAACAGGCGATCCCATCTATTTACTTGTGGGTAGCTATGGCCCCTACGTTCAACTGGGCGAAGTCACCGAAGAGAAGAAAAAGCCCAAGCGTGCTTCCCTCCCCAAAACCGTTAAACCAGAAGAGCTCACCCTACAGATGGCTGTGGATCTGTTAGCGTTGCCGCGCCTATTGGGAGAACATCCCGAAACCAACAAACCCGTTAAAGTGGGTCTCGGTCGCTTCGGCCCCTATGTTGTCCATGACCAAGGGAAAGAAGGCAAAGATTACCGGTCTCTTAAAAAAGAAGACAATCTTTTTACGATCGATTTTGAACGGGCCATGGAACTATTAGCGCAACCAAAGCGTTCCCGTGGTCGGGGCAAAACAAAGACGCCCCTGAAGGAACTGGGGAAACATCCCGCGGATAACGAACCAGTCAATGTTTATGAAGGCCCCTATGGTATCTACGTGAATCACCTAAAAGTGAATGCAGGTTTGCCAGAAGGAGAAACCGTAGAAACAATTACCCTCGAAAAGGCCCTCGAACTAATCGCCGAAAAAGCGGGTAGCAAAGCAACCAAGAAACGTTCGACGACAAAAAAGAAAACGACGACGAAAAAAACAACAGCAAAAAAAACCACCAGCCGTAAAACAAAAACTTCTTCATGAGCCACAGCAAGCGTCGGTGGGAAGATTGGGGCCAAACCCTTGGCGATCGCCAAATTATCTTAGGTTTAAGTCTAGCGGCCCTTTTTTTGTTTTGTCTGAATCTGGGAAATATGCCCCTCCGGGATTGGGATGAAGGCACCAGGGCACTGGTGGCGCGGGAAATTTTCCGTACTGGCAACTGGTTGCATCCCACCCAATTCGGCGATCCTTACCTGCTGAAACCCCCCTTAATGGATTGGCTCGTGGCCAGTAGCTATACCCTCGGTGGCGTGAATGAATGGACAAGTCGCTTACCAGGGGCTGTAGGAAGTGCTCTGGGAGTGCCTCTCCTCTACTGCCTCGGACGGCAATTATTCCAGGGGCGATCGCCTGCCCTGTGGAGTGTCTTGGTCTATCTCACCCTCTTACCTGTGGTACGCCATGGTCGTCTGCTGATGCTTGATGGTCTGGTTTTAACGGCCCTCATCTTCAGTCTCTGGTGTTTACTCAAGGCGCAAAAATCCCCCATCTGGGGACTGGGCTTCGGTCTGGGCTTGGGCATCATTGCCTTTGTCAAGGGGTTATTAATGCTTCCCCTGGGGGCGATCGCCCTGTTGTTTGTGATTTGGGATCGCCGCTGGTTTATTTTTAAAAATCTCTATATTTGGCTGGGGTTGGGTCTCGGCGCTTGCCCGGTGCTTCTCTGGTATGGGGCGCAAATTCAGCATTATGGTGCGACTTTTATTCAGGTGCATTTTTTCAACCAAGGGTTTGACCGGGTCGCCAGTACCGTTGAAAGTCACCAAGAGCCCCCCTGGTTTTATTTATTAGAAATAGCCAAATACACGGCCCCTTGGTTATTTTTTCTACCCCAAAGTTATCAATACCTTTGGCAGATCCGCCAAACTTCTAGCAGCAGATTAATTTTGACGGGCAGCATCTTTTATCTGGGTTTAATTTCTGCGATGGGGACAAAATTGCCCTGGTATGTGATGCCGATTTACCCGTTTTTGGCCCTTGCGCTGGGACATTACTTAGCGAAACTCTGGGATGCACCACCACGCAAGGCGATGTTTCTGCGGGGGCTATTTGGGTTGTTGGCGATCGCCGCTTTGGGGGGAGGTATTTATCTCTACTTCACAGATCCCCAGGTTCCCTTAATTTTGATGGCCCTGACCCTAGGGGGGATGTTTGCCGTGACTACCTGGCTTTGGCCCCGGCCCCAGGCTCTTTATATTTTGGTGGGAGGAATGTATTGCGGTTTGGCTCTGCTGTTTTGCTCCCAGGCTTGGGTTTGGGAAATTAACGAAGCTTTTCCGGTCAAACCCATTGCCGCCATCATTCGGGCAGAGACCCCAGCCGATGCGATTATTTTTACCACCTTTGATTACAGTCGGCCCAGCTTAGATTTCTATGGCGATCGCCCTGTGCGTCCCCAGCCCCTCGAAGCGCCCGTTGGCGAGCAATATTGGCTCATTCACCAAGATTTGTTGACAGAACAACCGGCCCTAAAAGAAGCATTGCCTCCCTTTGAACTGCTGGGACGGGCCTCAGGATTTAACCTGGTGCATTTTTTCCCGGACTAAAGGAGGCGATTGCGCGATAATTCGGTTGTGTTGGGCGGCTAAATTGGCCTTAAAAAATATTGAAAGAATCAACTTCTAAGGCTTTTGATCCACCTTCCCGGAGAATGGCAAAGACTCGCTCCAATTGTTTCCATAAAAGACCCACAGTGCCGATAGTTAAAGGTAAAGACAAGCTGTAGGCAAACCAAGCGGGGATAAAAAAGACTTCTAAACCACTGGCGAGAAAAATACTCATGCCCATACCAATGCCAAAGAGAGGCAGTTGTAAATCAATGGTGGATAACTGTTTGTGAATATCGTCGTTATTGGCAACAATCCCCCGTGCTTTGAGCTTCAGGGTACTCTGGAACGCAAAGCCGCTAGTTAGGGCAATAAACAAGCCAAGGCCTACCAACAAAAACGGCGGCTGGGGAATGTAATAGTAATAATATTCTTCCATGGATTTTTTAACAAAACTTTATTAACTAGCCTTCATTATGACCGAGATTGGGCGAAACTCGGCAAAACAGCCGTTAAACGCTCACCGGAAAATTGGCGGAGATTTGACCAGGCGGCCCCCAGTAATTTTTGGGGTTGAAATTCGTCTTTCAGGAGCGCCCAGAGTCGTTGTACTTCTTCGGTATGGAGGCGATCGTCTTCCGTTAAGGCCAGGAGGATCATCCGCCGAATTTCTGCACCCTCTTCGGACATTAGATATTGAAAACCCATTTGGGCCGTGGGTAAAATATCAAACTGATTATCGGCCTGGGCGATCGCCAACATATTTTCGAGGCGATGCCATTGGAATTTTCCGTCTTTAAAGAGCACCTCTAAGAGCTTGCGGCGTAGCTCTGGGGTTTCGGCAGTTAGCAAGCGTCGAGAAACGTAAGGATAGGAAATTTCGACGATCTTGAAATCCGGATTTAGACTCAGGGCCAATCCCTCCTGGGTCACAAGGGAGCGGATAATCAACGCAAACTTGGCCGGCACCCGGAACGGATATTCATACATCAGCGCCGAAAATTCATCGGTAATCGTCTTAAAGTTAAAATCACCGACACTTTCCCCCACCGCTTTCCCTAAAACCTTTTCTAAGGCCGGAATAATCGGGCGGATGTCTGTTTTCGGAGCGAGGAAACCCAATTCCACAAAATCCTTCGCGAGGGTTTGATAATCCTGGTTGATCAGCTGTACGACGGAACTGGCAATGGTCTCTTTGGTGGTGTTGTCCAACTGATCCATCATGCCGAAGTCGATGTAAGCCATTCGTCCATCAAAGGTGGCAAACAAATTACCAGGGTGGGGATCGGCATGGAAAAACCCATGTTCTAACAATTGCCGTAGCCCTGTGGTCACACCAATTTCAATGATTCGATTCGGGTCTAGGCCAGCGGCACGGATGCGGTCTAATTCGTTGAGCTTATAACCTTGAATCCACTCTAAGGTAAGGAGGCGATGGCTTGTATATTCCCAATAAATGGCAGGGACTTTAACAGTGGGATCATCGCGAAAATTAGCGGCAAATTTCTCGGCGTTGCGACCTTCGTTAATGTAATCAATTTCTTCAAAAAGCTTGGTGCCAAATTCATCAACAATTAACGTCAAGTCATGGCCCAAATTAAGGGGAAGATAGGGGGCAAACAGGCTTGCCCCTAAACGCATCA
The DNA here is from genome assembly GCF_963860125.1 of Picosynechococcus sp. PCC 7002. Lineage (NCBI taxonomy): Bacteria > Bacillati > Cyanobacteriota > Cyanophyceae > Chroococcales > Geminocystaceae > Picosynechococcus > Picosynechococcus sp. PCC 7002. The sequence goes on along the minus strand of NZ_CAWLFA010000001.1, from coordinate 2,648,885 downwards.
GGTACAAATCAAGGGTCAGCAGCGGGAGTAATTTGGGACGTTGTACCTTAACGGCAACTTCTTCGCCACTATACAAACGTGCCCGATAGACCTGGGCGAGGCTGGCTGCCGCGACGGGATGGGGGGAAATTTCTTGGTAAATGTCATCGACGGGACGACCGAGATCTTTTTCAATAATCGCAAAGGCAATCTCGTTATCAAAAGAAGGCAGTTGGTCTTGGAGCTTGATTAATTCTTCGAGAAAGTCGGGACGAATCAAGTCTGGCCGGGTTGAAAGGGCTTGCCCTACTTTGATAAATGTCGGCCCTAAGCGGGTCAGAATTTCACGCAGTTCGTTGGCGCGACGGGCGCGGGTTTCGGGTTCTTCTTCGCGTTTACTATCTAGCCACAATTTGAAGGAAAACCACCCAAATAACCAAATGATCGTAAAGGCCCGCCACAGGGATTGCCAGGGTCGCCAACGGTAATGTTTGGCGATCGCCTTGGCGTCATAGCGGGTCAAGGTGGTAGAACCAAGTTTGTGGTCGGGGGCAACGGAAGGATACTGGGTCACAGTGGTTTCGCCGTCAATGAATTGTGTGGTTTTGTAAAGTAAATCACACTATATTGTATCGAAATTTTTCGCAGCGACACCAAACCAAGCCTGCATCGGGGATCAAGCACAGCCATTTTCTCGCCCAATTAAGGGGATTGGCGCGGGGTGATTTGGGTGGCAAGGGCTTGGAGGAGGGCAAAACGATCATCTGTTGCAGGTGGTTTAGGAGACGGCTCGGTGGGCACTGATGAAGGGGTTAATTTTTGTAAAGCAACCTGGGCTGCGGCTTTTTGGGCTTGCTTCTTCGAGGCCGCTTGACCCCGGCCCCATTCCTGTCCTTGGAGATAAACCGCCACCGTAAAAGTTTTTGCATGGTCGGCCCCGGATTCATTTAGGGTTTTGTATTTCGGAATTTCACCGTGGTTTGCTAGGGCCCACTCTTGCAATTGGCCTTTGAAATTTTGGGCGAGGGGATCGCTTGGTTGTTGCACGAGGCGATCGGCCACGGGAATGACTAAGGTTTCGACAAAGGCGATCGCCGCTTCGATCCCCGCATCTAAAAAGTAAGCCCCGACGACCGCCTCAAAGGTATTACTTAAAATTTCTGGGTTTTGCCTGGCCCCTTCCTTTTCGGCCCCTTTGCCGAGGCGCAAGATCTGATCGAGACCCAACACCTGGGCAAATTCAGCCAATTGGTGGCGATTATTTTCTAAACTGGCCCGCAGTCGGCTCAGTTCCCCTTCTTGAAAGTCAGGATAACGCTCGTACAGTAGCTTTCCCATGATGAACTTGAGCACCGCATCGCCTAAAAATTCCAGGCGCTCATTGTCTTGGATTGTCTCTGGTTGTTCGTTGGCAAAGGAGCGGTGGGTCAACGCCTGTAACAGAAGAGGCGATCGCTGAAAGGGAGGCAAGCTTGTCATGGTTAAGCGAAACTTTATAATGTTCAGAGAGTAAATAAACCTAGCGTCAAACCATCTAAAAGCCAATCACTGCAACTCATAAGCAACGGTGATTCAGGAGATTGGAAAAACGCAATGCACAAACAAACCATCTCACCCCATCACCAGATTTAATTTAAATAAGCATAACGGAAGACCTGCGGATCCATGACAAGAATTGAAACTCGTACCGAACCTATGGTGATTAACATGGGGCCTCACCACCCCTCCATGCACGGCGTATTACGCTTGATCGTCACCCTTGACGGGGAAGACGTCGTTGATTGCGAACCCGTCATCGGCTATCTGCATCGGGGTATGGAAAAAATTGCCGAAAATCGCACCAATGTCATGTATGTCCCCTATGTGAGTCGTTGGGACTACGCCGCAGGGATGTTTAACGAAGCGATCACCGTTAATGCCCCCGAAAAACTCGCCGATATCGAAGTGCCGAAGCGCGCCCAATATATCCGCGTGATCATGCTGGAGCTGAACCGCATTGCCAATCACCTCCTTTGGCTTGGCCCCTTCCTCGCGGATGTCGGTGCCCAGACACCTTTCTTCTACATCTTCCGGGAACGGGAAATGATCTATGACCTGTGGGAAGCCGCCACCGGGATGCGCCTAATCAACAACAACTATTTCCGCATTGGTGGTGTAGCTGTCGATCTTCCCTACGGTTGGAACGATAAATGTTTAGATTTTTGCGACTATTTCGATCCCAAAGTTGATGAATACGAAAAACTAATCACCAATAACCCCATTTTCCGCCGCCGGGTAGAAGGGGTCGGCACGATCACCCGCGATGAAGCGATCAACTGGAGTCTGTCAGGGCCAATGTTGCGGGCCTCTGGGGTGAAATGGGATCTCCGCAAAGTGGATCACTACGAGTGTTATGACGATTTTGACTGGGATGTACAGTGGGAAACTGCTGGGGACTGCTTTGCCCGCTATTTGGTACGAATTCGGGAAATGCGCGAGTCAGTGAAAATTATTCGCCAAGCCCTGAAAGGAATGCCCGGTGGTGCCTACGAAAACCTCGAAGCCAAGCGGATGTTAGAAGGGAAAAAATCCGAATGGAACGACTTCGATTACCAATACATCGCGAAAAAAGTTGCGCCGACGTTCAAAATCCCCGATGGCGAACATTATGTCCGTCTCGAAAGTGGCAAAGGCGAAGTGGGAATTTTCATTCAGGGCAATAACAATGTGTTCCCCTGGCGCTGGAAAATCCGTTCGGCAGACTTCAATAACCTCCAAATTTTGCCCCACCTGCTGAAAGGCGTGAAGGTGGCGGACATTATGGCGATTCTCGGTAGCATTGACGTGATTATGGGTTCCGTTGACCGTTAATTGTTCTGAGTGAGAAATGTGAAAGAGGGCTATGGCGGCTCTCTTTTTTTTGTTTGCGGTATTTAATAGTTTTGAAAATTTGGAGACTAGAAAAATTATGGCGATCGCCCCGTTAGAAAGTTTAGAATTTGCCAACTGCCCACCGGAGACCGCGCAATATTTGGTGGTAATGCTCCACGGTTGGGGGGCCAACTACCATGACCTCAAGCCCTTGGCCCGGATGCTGGATCTTCCCCACTGTCACTTTCTTTTCCCCAATGCACCTTTTCCCCATTTTCAGAGTCCCCAGGGGCGGGCTTGGTATGCCCTGGAACGGGAAGATTTTCAGGGTTTGCCAGAGGCGCGCGATCGCCTTTTTCAGTGGCTGCAAACCCTATCAGAAAATACGGGCATTCCTCCGGAACGAACCGCGATGATTGGCTTTTCCCAGGGAGGCGCGATGACCCTCGATGTCGGTTTGCAGTTCAATTTTGCGGCCCTTTGTAGTTGCAGCGGCTATCTCCATTACGAACCCCAAAGACGGCCAGGGGATTTTTCGCCGACGTTACTAATTCACGGCACCCAAGATCCCGTGGTGCCGATCCAAGCAGCCCACCAAGCCAAAACCCAACTGGGTCAAGTGGGCGTTCCCCTCGACTATTTTGAATTTTCTGGGGGCCACGAAATTCCGGCGATCGCCTTAGCCCGAATATCTCAGTTTCTAAACCAGCATTTGCTTCAGAAAGAAACCTAATTTCGTTTGCTGCTTTCGACGGGAATTTTACTGTCTTGGGGCGTGCCTACCCCTGCCGCAGCTTCAGCTTGGGAAAACCAAGCGGCAATTTTTTCCCGTTGGTTAATTAAATAAATGCTCACCAGAGTCAAGCCCACACCGACCCATTGCAGGGGGCTTAATTTTTCGTTGAGGAGGACATTGCCGAAAATTAGAGCAAAAACAGGGGTGAGGAACGTCAGGGCGCTAAGACTGGTTAAATTCCCCTCGGACGCCAGGTAGAAAAATAAACCATAGGCGATCGCACTGCCAAAAATCGTTGCATAGGCCAAGGCCCACCAGCCTGACGTGCTAATAAATTGCCATTGCAGGGTTTCTAGTTGATCCGAAGCGATAAAAAGTGGAATGCCGCCGAGAATCATGTGCCAGCCCGTTGCCATCACCGGATCCGCATGGCGACTGACATAACGGATCAAAATCGTGCCCACTGCCATCGATAGGGAAGCTCCCAGCATCAACACTTCACCACTGATCCCCAGGTTTTCCCACTGAAAAAAAGAAAGATCTCCCTGGAACAGCGCCAAAATCCACGCATCAGGAATGCCAATTAAGCTAATCCCCAAAATCCCAAAACCTAACCCTAGCCAACCCCAGAGGCCGATCACTTCACCAAATAGCCAGCTGGATAAAAGGGCCACGGCGAGGGGTTGCGAATCAATCATCACGGAACCCAATCCTGCTCCTGTTTTCACGAGTCCCTCTGCTAAAAAGCCTTGGAACATGAGGCCATCGACTAGGGCAAAGAGGCCAATCCAGAGCCAACCCTGCCAAGAAATGTGGCGATCGCGTCCCGATAGGAGTCCGAACAGCAACACCAATAATCCCGCTGGCACTAAGCGCAACCCCCCTAAAAAAAGAGGTGTGGTTTGGGGAATCACGCCCTTCATCGCGACCATGGCCGTACCCCACAGAAAAAAGGGCGCAATCAGTACCAAGGGAAATTGACTAAAGTTCGACTTCGAGAGATTGAGGGCCATAAATTCAGGGCAACTATAAAGACTCGCGGTAATGTGTAGTAATGTTAAGCATAGGGGAAATTTATAATTTTTGTTGTTCTTTCCCGTACAGTCCCCCCGCCACTGACCCCAAAAACTTGCCCATTTCCGCCGAAAAAACCACGGTAAGACCCAGCGGATCAGTTAGCATAGGGGATTAGTGCCCTCAACGTCTAATCTGCAGGGCCTGCTAACATTTCATTATTTATTTTTGACAAATCCCTATGGTGTGGCCGTTTCCTCCGAAAACCCGTAAACAAGTTGCGCGTATTGAAATCACCGGGGCGATCGCCGCTGATACCCGAAAACGAGTCCTGAAAGCCCTCGAAGAAGTCGAAGAGAAAAAATATCCGGCCCTGCTGTTGCGGATCGATTCCCCTGGGGGCACCGTGGGCGACTCCCAAGAAATTTATTACGCCCTCAAAAAACTCCAGGAAAAAACAAAGATTGTCGCCAGCTTTGGCAATATTTCGGCTTCCGGGGGCGTTTACATCGGCATGGGAGCGCAGCATATCGTTGCAAATCCGGGGACAATTACAGGCAGCATCGGCGTTATTTTGCGGGGCAATAACCTAGAGCGGCTCCTCGAAAAGGTTGGTGTCTCTTTTAAGGTGATTAAGTCTGGCCCTTACAAGGATATTTTGTCCTTTGACCGGGAGTTGACCGAGGCGGAAGAAAATATTCTCCAGGAAATGATCGATGTCAGCTACGGCCAGTTTGTCAAAACTGTCGCCGAAGCCCGCAATCTGGATGTGGAAACAGTGAAAACCTTTGCCGATGGTCGCATTTTTACCGGAGAGCAAGCGCAGGAACTTGGTGTCGTTGATCGCCTCGGCACCGAAGAAGATGCACGCATTTGGGCCGCAAAATTAGCGGGCTTAGATCCAGATAAGGCAGAATGTCGCACCATTGAGGAACCCAAACCCCTGATTACTCGCCTTTTGAGTCGCAATCAACTGAGTTCGCCCGTGGGGAACGCCCTTAATTGGGTAGAATTTGAACTGGCAACGGCGGGACAACCCCTGTGGCTCTATCGACCCTAATTTCGAAAATTTTTGATGCTTGAGGCGGAGGAAACCAACGTGGACTGGAAGGTGCGGGCTATTCGAGGCGCAATTACAGCAACGGCCAATACCAAGGAGGCGATCGCCGATGCGGTGCGGGAACTACTCGATGACATTGAAGTCCGCAACCAACTAGACCCCGAAGAAATTATCAGTGTGGTGTTTACTACCACCGCCGATTTGGACGCTATTTTTCCGGCAGCGATCGCCCGACAACGACCCAACTGGGATAATGTGCCCCTCCTCGATGTGCAGCAAATGGCTGTCCAAGGGAGCCTAGAGCGTTGTATTCGCGTCTTAATTCACCTCAATACCCCCAAACCCCAGGCGGAGATTTACCATTCTTACCTGCGCCACGCCCAAAACCTCCGCCCTGATTGGCACCTGGCCCAAATTGCGAGCCGTTAATCTCCAGTAACACCGCCCGCCAAGGATAGAATAGAGGCTATCGATTTTTGTACGTTTCCTAAATAAAAAAAGTCCTATGGCAGTTGCAGCACCCCGCAAAACCGAGTATGAAGCGATTATTGGGCTCGAAACCCATTGTCAGCTCAATACCGCCAGCAAAATTTTTTGTCATTGTTCTACTAAATTTGACAGCGACCCCAACAGCAATGTCTGTCCCGTCTGCCTAGGCTATCCTGGAGTTTTGCCCGTTTTAAACGAAAAGGTGCTGGAATCGGCGGTGAAAATGGGCCTGGCCCTCAAGGCAAAAATCAGCCCCTACAGCAAATTTGACCGGAAACAATATTTTTACCCAGACCTACCCAAAAATTACCAAATCTCCCAATTCGATCTGCCCATTGTTGAGCATGGTCACCTAGAAATTGAAATCGCCGACAAACCCAGTGACCCCCCCGTCAAAAAAACCATTGGCGTGACCCGCCTCCACATGGAAGAAGACGCCGGAAAATTAGTCCATGCCGGGAGCGATCGCCTCGCGGGTTCTACCTACTCTAAAGTGGATTTCAATCGTACCGGGATTCCGCTCCTGGAGATTGTCTCAGAACCCGATATTCGTTCTGGCAAAGAAGCCGCTGAATATGCCCAGGAATTGCGCCGCCTCGTCCGCTATCTCGGCATCGGCGATGGCAACATGCAAGAAGGCTCTCTCCGCTGTGACGTAAATATTTCCATTCGTCCTGTCGGCCAAGAAGAATTCGGCACCAAAGTCGAAATCAAAAATATGAACTCTTTCAGTGCGATCCAAAAGGCGATCGACTACGAAATCGAGCGACAAATCAAAGCCGTCGAAACAGGGGAACCCATCTACCAAGAAACGCGCCTCTGGGATGAAAGTAGCCAGCGCACCTTTAGTATGCGGAAAAAAGAAGGCTCCAGCGATTACCGTTATTTTCCAGAGCCAGACCTGCCCCCCATTGAAGTGACCCCAGCACAACTAGAAAAATGGGCTGCCGAACTCCCCGAAACCCCCGCCCAAAAACGAGAGCGCTACGAAACCGAGTATGGTCTGTCTTCCTATGACACGAGGGTTTTAACCGACGACCGCGACGTAGCCGAATACTTTGAAGCGGCTGTGGCGGCTGGGGCAGATCCGAAACAAGTAACCAACTGGGTGACCCAAGACATCGCTGCCCACCTGAATAAAAATGTCGGTCTAACGATTGTTGAGCTTCCCCTAAAGGCAACGCAATTAGCCGAACTCGTCAATTTAATTCACGATGGCACCATTAGCGGCAAAATTGCCAAAGAAATTCTCCCGGAACTGTTAGAGCAAGGCGGTTCGCCCAAGGCAATTGTTGAGAGTCGCGGCTTGACCCAAATTTCAGACACAGGTGCTCTAGAGGCCATGGTGGATGAAGTTTTGGCCGCCAATCCTGAGAAGGTAGAACAATTCCGCGCCGGAAAAACAAAGCTACAGGGCTTTTTTGTGGGGCAACTGATGAAAAAAACCAGCGGCCGTGCTGATCCGAAACTGCTCAACCAAATCCTGGCCCAGAAACTGCGGGGCTAGAAATTTTCTTAGGGTGAGGGGATTGTCCCCCCAGGTAGACTGGGCTATATTAAAGATAGTAGATGCACCCTGATGATTGGGGGAGTCACAAGGTGGCTCTCCTTTTTTTGTCGGTTAGAGAAATTAGCCTTTAACAGATGTCGGCATCGCTCAGGTATTGCTGCATCTGTTCTAGGGAAAGGTTTTGTTCGAGGAAAATAGGCTGGTTTGGATTGTAGGGACTTTGGAGACGATCAATCCTGAGAATTGGCATTTCTGCTAGAACTGGGTTATCGGGATTATAGTCTGTTGGCTGCATCAAAGAACTAGAAAAGCCTTTAAAAATAATAATTTGGTCTTCTATTTCCCCGTGGCCGAGGTGAAGTAGCAGCACTTCATGGGCATACTTACGGGTATAGGCTTCGAGGTGTTTGGCTAAACGGGAAAAATCTGTACTTTGGTGTGTCATGGTGATGATAGGAACAGAATAAATGACTTAGTATTGAGTATTAGTGTAGGCAATCACTGCGGTTTGTTTGTCAATTAATGTTGCAGTGGTGTTTCTATTTTGAAGCTTAAGGGTTATGCGATGACAAATGCCAACTTGCCCCCGGAAATTCCGATTCGCAATTTTGATGCAGCGAAGCAAACAACCCTTTTCCAGACCCTCAAAATGCCCCAGTTTACGGGTCGCTTGATCTTGACGGACCCGCGATCACATCAATGGTCTTTTTTCTTGTATTTTGGTCGTCTGGTCTATGCTTCGGGGGGAACCCACTCGGTACGGCGTTGGCGGCGTCATCTGACGGCTCAAATGCCCCACATCGCGGCCAATACGCAACTATTGCAACAGGGTTTATCGGCCATTACATCCCAGGCGATTAAACTGCATTGGGAATATGATTTGATTCAAACTTGGCATGGGCAACAACGGATTACGCGGGATCAAATTCGTCGCATGATTGAGGCGATCGCCACCGAGATTTTTTTTGAAGTCAGCCAGAGTACGCAAGTCACCTACCATTTCGATCCCGTCACAGAGCAGCAGGAAGATCCGCTCATTTTAATTGACCCAGCCCAAAGTATTTTGCGAGCTTGGCGCCTCTTTGAACAGTGGAATAATCTAGAGATTGCCCACCTGTCGCCCCAGGTTGCCCCCGTTATTGTTAAACCAGATCTGTTACAGGCGCGCTCTTCGGAAGCCAATTACCAGTTACTAACAAGTTTGGTCACGGGACGGCGAACCTTTTGGGATTTATCGATCCGTCTCAAACAGGATGTGCCCCAGGTCGCCCGACTCTTGATGCCCTACATGAAGTTAGGGTTTATTGATGTCAAGATGTTAGATGATCTGTCGTCACCGCTGACGAATGCTCCCCCCCAGCCGACGGCTTCAAAGCCAGTGATTGTTGAGAATCAGTCACTCATCGCCTATCTAAGCCTAGACTCCAAACAACATCAGCACCTCCGTCAAATCCTCAAGCAACAGCGTTATCGTTATTTGGCGATCGCCGATCTCACGAAGGCATTGCCGGATCTCTTAACAGAAAAACCGAATCTCATCCTTTTAGATCTAGAGCTTGATGGCAACACTAACGGTCTTGAATTTTGTACCCAGCTCAAAAAACTATCACTATTTCGCCAAACACCAGTCTTAATCATGACCGATAACAATCGTCTTTTTGATCGCGTTAAAGGACGTCTAACTGGGGTCACGGATTTTGTTTCAAAGACAAGTACACCAGACGAATTACGTAAAGCACTACAAAAATATCTCCGCTAGAGCCAGTGTTTCTGACTTACTAAAATCAAAAATCTCCCCTAAGTTTTTTAAGGAGAGATTACAAAATATTAGTCAAACAATGTAGGATTCAAGTGAACGATTAAATACCACGTTTGACAGCAATATTAGCTGTTTCAAATTCTGTCGCTAAACGTGTTTTTAATTTTTCAGGCAAGGGGCGACTGCCGAAAGAACTGTAATAGCCAGCCAAAGCATTCAGAGCAGTTTGCATGGTGGTGAAAGAACGCAACCCGGAGGTTTTGGGATCACGACGGTAGCGGGACATATATTCATTCATCTGCAAGCGGGCCGCTGCTTGTACTTCGCTGCGGTTGGGGGCATCGGCAGGGAGTTGAATTGCTTCGGTCAGATTTTCGACAACGAGTAAAGTATCGTCAACATATTTCCCGGTTAGGCCACTGGCACTGGCACCACTACAGGCTGTTAGTCCGGTTACGCTCACCATTACGACTAATACAAAGGCCACGAGGCGAGATAAAAATTTCTTTAACATAGTTTTTCGGTATAAAAAAGCACGCTTAGAGCTAACTGTTATCCTACCGCGAAAGTTTAGCCTTGTCTGCGATACGGCTGGGGATTAGTTTTGAAAATTATTGCTCTTCTGGTGACACATCAACATAGAGCGCAATCAGGCGGTAGCGACCATTGATTTGTTCATAGGCAAGGTTAAACACAGTATTCGGATTTGTCGGAAACGCGCCTCTCATCCGTAAAATACCTTGCTCATCAAGGGTAGGTTGTTCCGAAAAAACAGGTTCTAGCTGGGTGATCACCGCGATGTTTGAATCTCGACGACGCATTGGTGCGAAAACATCAGCCAAGTTTGTCAGGCTAAATCGGGCCTGGAAAGTGGGTGAAGCCAGCTCCTTCAGAACGCTGTAATTCCCTGTAAGATTGGCATTATTAACCGCAATTAAGGTGCTTTCGAGAAGAGATAAAAGCAAAAGGCGATCGCCTTCTGTTTGGACAGCAGGTCGTAAATTTGTTTGGGTTTCTGTCTGGGCATAGGCCGGTGCGAGAGGCATCAGGTTAAATAGTCCAACTGATGCAAGTCCCATGACACGAAAGATAAGCTTTGTTGAAGACTCTCTCATTGCAATAAGTTTTAATGACGTTGTGAGTAAAACAATAGCCCTAGTTTTCACTGATAACAATTACCAGGAGAACTAAGGGCTATACAAAATGAAGCAGAAATATAAGTCTCAGTGAGGACTTCGTATAAGTTATGACCTAGTTGTTATTGGTCATGTTCTTAGAAGCTTAGGCCGAGACCTGCACCGGCAGCGAAGCTATCGGTAGTAAGACCGAAACCAGCACTTGCTTTGAAAGTAACAGCGGTTCCAGTGCTGTTGGGATCGGTAAAGAGGAACTTACCAGAAGTACCAATTGCAGTTTCGTCTTCGTAGACCCCGAGACCAATACCGATGGCAAAGCGATGACCAGGACGAAGTTCAGCTTCTGCGTTATCCATCGCAATGGTGGCAGCAATACCAGATCTGAGATCATCAATGATATTGTTGTTTACACCGACTCGACCGTCACTTTCGATAACGAGGAGGTCAGTGGAGCTGCTGCTGGGAAGGTTATTGAAGAAAACATTGCCAGCATTGACGTCTAGAGTATCACCGGCAGCATCGCCAAGTGTTGTATTGTTTTGAACAGTTAGATCATTATTGATAGTCGTGGGACCATTGAGAGTAGTTGTACCATCTACTTCCAGGGTGCCTGCCACGTCGAGAGTATCAGTTGTAATCGCACCGGTATTGTCGATGCCATTAGTTGTCGTTAAACCCTGAATATCCACAGCACCGGCTGCATTTAGAGTATCAGTATTGATAGCTCCGGTGTTGTTGATGCCATTGGTTGTGGTTAAACCGTTGAGAGTTGTTTCGCCAGTAACATTAACATTACTATCGAATTGTGCGTTTCCGGTAACGTCTAGAACGCCTCCCACGACCGCGTTTCTGTTAATGAAGGCGTCTTGACCGACTTGCAGATTATTCCCAACGTTAGCGTTATTGCCAACATTGACATTGTTACCAGCGCTGACGTTACGGACAGCATTGACATCTTGACCCGCTTCAACATTGTTGGCGGCATTGATGTTATTGCCAGCATTGACATTGTTTGTTGCGCTAACGTTGCGACCAGCAGTGACATCTTGACCAGCGTTAACATTAACTCCTGCGTTAACACTTTGGTTGGTGTTAACATTGCCGCCATTGACAGTGACATTGTTATTGTTGACTTCTAGGCCGTTGTTTAGGGTCGTAAAGCCATCAACAGTCAGATCGTTCTGAACATCTACGTTGCCATTGAGATCAGTATCACCATTGACAGTCGTAGGGCCGGTAAAAGTAGACGTACCAGTGACGTTAAGTGCATCTCCAGCACTGTCGCCAATGTTTGTTGTTGAGTTATCAGCAACACCAATGTTTGTGGTTACACCAGGAGCATTGCCGACATTAACGGTTGTATCGTCTCCGGTATCGCCCAAGTTAACTGTATCATCAGGAAGACCGCCTGCGCCATCGTCACATCGGAATGTGACTGTGTTTCCAGAGGCGACGATCGCCGTCCCTGCCCCGCCCCCCACATCAGAACAAACTTGAGCGTTAACACTGCCCGCAGGCACAACGATCCCAGCGGCAAAAGCTAGGGTAAGGGAGAGTTTAAGGCCAGATTTCATCTTTTTATCCTCACACATTAAATTTTAGTTAAAAATAGGAATCTGCTAACTATTAAAAAGTTTAGGTGGAATACATTCCACTTCTTGTCATGGTAGACGCTAATTATTTTTGTGTCTACTAACTTCTATAAACAAATGATGATCCTATTGACTCAGTTGATTTTCGCAGTTTATACGTATTGTTGTCTTGCGCTAAATCAATGAATTTAGCGTCGAAAAGAGTGAAGCTGATCACCAGGGCAATAGAGCACGTCGATCTGTTGTTAAGACAGTTTTTTGGAGGAGGCTTGAACTGTATGTTTTGTATGTTTGCGTCAGCGTCGTGTACTTCACAGATGTAGTTTTTGAGAAGTGCAGATGATTTGGCTGAGTTTGATTGACAGAGCTGGGCGTTGTCACTGATAAATTCTCACCAATGGCACCTTGGGGATTGAGGCGTTGTTCAAAAAACGTCTGACAGCGGTTTTGCTCGTCGGCCAGGATTACCTTTGCCGTGTGGCCTTGCGCTAAAACATCGCGGCGATCGCGTAATTCATAGGCTGCGACAATCAGGCGATCGCCTGGGCTACAAAGATGGGCCGCCGCACCATTTAGACAGACAACACCACTATCCCGCTCACCAGGAAGAACATAGGTCGTTAAGCGGTTGCCATTTTCGACGTTCCAAATATTCACTTCTTCAAGGGGCAAAATACCTACTTTTTCGATCAGGGCTTGGTCGATGGTGATGCTGCCCACATAATCTAGCTCAGCCTGGGTCACCCGCAAATGGTGGAGTTTCGCGTGCATCAGTTTGATTTGGGCCATGGTAAAGGAGAACGGTAAAGGTAAAGAAAGTTGATTGGGAAAGGGGGACATCCCTCTAAATCTCTCTTCGGAAGGGAGACTTTGATAAATCTCTAAATCATTTTTCTGCAAGAGACTTGAAGAATTTCATTGCTGCTTAACCCAGTGCACAAAATTTTCGAGGATTTTTAGGCCAATCGCTGAGGATTTTTCGGGGTGAAATTGCATCGCAACTAAGTTATCTTTGGCGATCGCCGCTGTGACAGTTTGCTGGCCGTGGGTGACGGTGGCGGCATTTACTTCAGGATCTGTCGGGGCCACATAAAAAGAATGCACAAAATAAACGAAGGGATCTTTCGGTAAATCCTGCCAAATGGGATGATCCGGTTGGGTTAGTTGCAGTTGGTTCCAGCCCATGTGGGGAATGGTAATCTCTGGCTCTGGCTGAAAGCGTTTCACCCTGCCAGGGATAATACCTAAACCTTTTTCTGTGCCTTCGGCGGAACTGTCAAATAAAATTTGCATCCCCAAACAAATGCCGAGGAAGGGTTTGCCACTGGCGATCGCCTGGTTAATCGAGGCTTCGAGGTGGCGATCGCGGAGATGTTGCATCGCCGGATCAAACGCCCCAACCCCCGGTAGAACTACCGCATCGGCCCCCAGGATTTGTTCTGATTGATCCGTGATTGTGGGAGTTGCCCCCGCTTTTTCTAGGGCTTTGCAGGCGGAGTGGAGATTCCCCATGTCGTAGTCAACAACCGCAATATTCACCATCTTCTCATTGCCCGAACGTTCACGTTAGAAACCCCTAACATACACCACAAAAGGAATTTGATCCTAACAATTTCTTTAGAATGTTGACGCTTAACTTTCATTCACCCATTCCGACAACTGCCGGGTTACAGCATGACGAAATTCCAGCGGTAAGACTAAAACAATATTTTCATCATTCAGGCGACCGTAGATTTTGGTTTGGTCAAAGTTTTCGGTGCCGAGGCTGAGTTGAGAGGGTTGAGTTGCCGCTGTTTGGAGCGTGACCACAGCTTTGGGTTCAAGGAGGCCATAATCGGCGAGTTCCTCAGAGGCCACAGAAAAACTAGCGTAACCCTGGGGTTCGATGAGTAAATTGAGCAAATAGGCGATCGCCCCCCGATTGGCCGGTTTTTCAACGGGACTGGTCAGCCACCATTGAGGGACGGGTGCAAAGCGTTGTTCAAAGTTGAGGGTTTTCCCCTGAATTTCTAAAGACAAAGAGCGGATCTCCGCTTCCTGAATGGGAAGAAGCACCTCAGCATCTGCGGCAACAAAACCTGATTCTGAGGGTGTTAAGGTATTTTGTCGTTGCGTAACAGCCCAGGTGATTCCCCCAAGTCCCAAGGCGATCGCCAACCAAATTCCTGTACTCCGCTGCACCATGGTGATTTTTATCCAGTGCTTAAGAACGGATATGATTTACCAAAGCCCGTAAACCCAGATAGTAACTTTCCGCCCCAAAGCCGCAGATTTGACCCACTGCAATGGGCGCAATATAGGAATGGTGACGAAAAGCTTCGCGCTGGTGAATATTGCTGAGATGCACCTCTACGGTGGGTAAATTCACCGCCGCTAAAGCATCCCTAAGGGCGACACTGGTGTGGGTGTAGGCCGCCGGATTAATCAAAATGCCAGAAAATTTACCGAGGGCGCCTTGGATCTGATCGACTAACGCGCCCTCATGGTTGGACTGAAAGCAATGCAGAGAAGCATCAAGAGTTCCTGCCTCCTTTTCGAGGCGGGCGTTGATGTCTTTGAGGGTTGTGGCGCCGTAGATTTCAGGCTCCCGTAAGCCCAACAAATTTAAATTGGGCCCGTGGAGCACAAGGATATTCAGGGTGGACAACGGTGGTGAACCTAACGCAGATTAACTAATAAGGTTAGCATCCCAACGTCCGAGGCCTTTAGTAGCGGCGACGTTGACGGTCGTGGACAGGGATCGGGATGAGTTCAGGCTCAGGTTCGGCCGCTGGCCCAAGGAGGGTTTCAATGACTTTGCCCGCCCACTCTCTGAGTTTTTCCAGTACTTTTTCGATATAGCCCATCAAAAAGACGACTCCTGTAAACTCGATGTACCACGCTCTAATTTATTCATCATAAATCTTGGCGTCTTTGGTACGTTGTTCTTATAGATATATTAAGAATAACACAAGCTTTTCGGGGGGCGATCGCCGAATCCTTAGTTAGGGCCTAGACTTTTTCCTCAGAAACCATAATATTTCGTAACAAAACTTTAAGATTTGTCGCTCTTTAAATATCGCCTGAGGCCATCGAGGGCGTCACAAGCACTCAGGTAACGAATCAATTCCCGGTCTCGGTCTGTGCCGTAGCGGTAGGTATGGCTAAATACGTGATTTTGGGGATCGGCCCAGGCGATACAAACCAAGCCGATGGGTTTGGCGGAGTCATCACTCTTCGGGCCAGCAATGCCGGTAATGCCAATGCCCCAATCGCTATCAAGGGCTTGTTTGGCTCCCAGCGCCATTTGTTGGGCCACGGTTTCACTGACGGCTCCCTGGTTTTGCAGGTCGGCGGAATTCACGCCCAAAAGGTTTATTTTTACGGCATTAGCATAAGCGGTAATACCCCCCAAAAAGTAGTCGGAGCTGCCGGAAACGCTTGTAATTAGTGCGCCTAGGCCGCCGCCAGTGCAAGATTCGGCAACGGCTAGGGTTTCCTGGCGCGTCCGTAGTAAGTCGCCGATGACTAGGGGGAGACTGGCCCCATCGGAACCGAAATAATCCAATCCGGCGATCGCCTTAATTTCTGCAACCACCGGATCCATTAATTTTTTAGCTGCGGCAACAGATTCTGCCCGGGCTGCCACCCGTAACTTGACTTCTCCCTTGGAGGCATAGGGAGCTACGGTCGGGTTCGTCAACGCAAAAAGATGATTCACTTTAGCGGCTAGACTCGATTCACCAATGCCCCGGAAGCGCATCATTTCACTGTGAATCACAATCTGACCGTAGCCTTGGGCCTTGAGGTAGGGGACAGCAGTTTCTTGCCACATCCGCTTCATTTCCCCAGGGACGCCCGGAAAGGTAAAAATTGTTAGTCCCTCAATGGGTTGCCAAATCAGACCAGGGGCAGTTCCCGTTGGATTCGGGAGAATCTCTGCTCCCTCTGGCAAAAGGGCTTGTTTACGGTTGTTGGGGGTCATGGTGCGCCCCCGTTGGGCAAATTTTGTGGTGATATCGGCGACAATCTCTGGTCGCTCGATGAGAGGCGTTTGGAAATAGGCGGCGATCGCCTCGGTGGTGAGATCGTCGGGGGTGGGGCCAAGGCCACCTGTAAAGACGATAATTTCTGTCCCCCGTTGCACGGCAATCTCTAGGAGGGAATGGATGCGAGCAATATTGTCTCCCACCACAGACTGAAAATAATGGCTGATGCCAAGCTTTGCGAACTCCTGGGCAAGGTACTGGCTATTGCTATTGACGATATCTCCCAAGAGAATCTCGGTGCCGACACAGATAATTTCCGCCGCCATGGTGCTCCTTCAGTAAAAGGCGATCGCCTTTCCTCATTTGTTTGGTAGACATTTAATTTTAGAAGCCCACAACAGGACTTGAACCTGCGACCGGCTGATTACAAATCAGCTGCTCTACCAACTGAGCTACGTGGGCATTGGTCTCTAAACCGTATGCAAGTATAGCAAAAGCGCACCGGAAATTGTCAAGCCTTTTACACCAATCGACTGTCCATGGCCCACCGCGCCAGTTCCGTGCGGTTATTTAAGCTGGTTTTGTTCAACATATTCGACACATGACTTTCGATGGTGCGCTGGCTTACATTGAGCTTCTCGGCAATTTCCCGGTTAGAAAGTCCCTGGGCCACAAAGCTCACAACCTTAGTTTCCGTGGGGGTAAGCTCCACATGACTCGGCACCTGAAAGGCCATGGACGAGGTTGTCGCCCCAGAATGACTCAGGATACGCCGAGCCTGGTTTAACGACGACTCCACCTGGGCGACTAATTCTTCTGGTTCAAAAGGCTTCACAAGGTACACATCCGCCCCTTGGTTCAGGCCCTCGATGCGATCGCAGGTTTGCCCTTTTGCCGAGAGGAAAATTACAGGGATCCAGCTAATTTGCGAATTTTGACGGACATTTTGGATAAAGGTATAACCATCCATTTCTGGCATCATCACATCACAAATGATTAAGTCAGGGGTTGTCTCTTCGAGGATTTGCAGGCCTTCGACACCATTGGCCGCGGTCAACATGTCATAGCCGCGAAATTCGAGATAATCGCGCACTAACAAAATGAGATTGGGATCGTCGTCAATTAGGAGTAGAGTCGTACCTTGGGGATTAGGAAAATCGCTCATGGCAGGAATAGGGTCGCAAAGATCAGGGTTAGCCAAATCTTAGCAAAGGAATTTTGGCTGGGATTAGGGATTTGGGACGGGGTTTACTGGTGATGGTTTGGGTAGGGGGTGGGCCATAAATACATAATCCTGGACGGGGCGATCGCCGATTAAATGCTCTTGAATAATCCGTTCAATGACCGCTGGTGTGGCACTGTGATACCAAATGCCATCGGGATAGACCACCAAAATCGGCCCCTGACTACAGACCCGGAGACAGTTCGCTTTCGTGCGGAAAATGTGGGGTGAAGCGTCACTGGGAGCATCTAATCCCAATTCTTTGAGGCGTTTTTTGAGATAATTCCAAGCGTCAATGCTGGCCTGCTTATCACAGCATTTGGGCTTCGTTTGATCGGCACAGATAAACACATGGCGATCAATTCGGTCGAGGCCAAGATTCTGCGCACAGACTTTCAAACTTGCATCACATTGTTCTGCCATTACCAAGATTCTCTAGGGGGACGCGAACAATTTTACCGAGTCAGGCGATCCAGCGGCGAAGGAAGGAACATTGAAGGATACACTAGAGGGAAGCAAAAATTTTGAATAACTGTTTGATTCTATGGATCCCATGCTCAAAGATGCCTTTGCTCAACGTCGGGCATTAAAAGTCATTAGTGGTTTGAATAACTTTGATGCGACCAATGTTCTCGCTGTGGCCCGGGCAGCCGAAGCCGGTGGCGCAACCTTTGTCGATATTGCCGCCGATGCAGATTTGATTCGTCAGGTGAAAGAAGTCATTTCTCTGCCTGTATGTGTGTCTGGGGTTGATGCTCAAGTTTTAGCTGATGCGGTTGAAGCAGGGGCTGATCTTGTGGAAATTGGAAACTTTGATGCATTCTACGCCCAGGGGATTCGCTTTGAGGCAGAAGAAGTGCTGGCAATCACCAAGAAAACCCGCTCCTTACTTCCCGATGTCACCCTGTCTGTGACTGTTCCCCATATTCTCGCCCTCGATGAGCAGGTCGCCCTCGCCGAACAACTCGTGGCAGCGGGTGCAGATATTATCCAAACAGAAGGGGGGACTTCCAGCCGTCCCACCAGCGCTGGAACCCTCGGTTTAATCGAAAAGGCAGCACCCACCTTGGCTGCAGCCCATGCCATTTCCCGCGCGGTAGATGTCCCTGTGATGTGTGCGTCTGGGTTGTCTGATGTGACAGCTCCCATGGCGATCGCCGCTGGTGCTGCTGGGATTGGCGTCGGCTCTGCAATCAACAAACTCAACGATCCCTTGGCAATGGTGGCAACGGTGCGCCAATTAGTCGAGGCCCTCGATGGTGCTGTTGTGGGCGTAGAAGCTTAAAATTTCGTGCCAACAGTTTCGGTTGAGGCCAAAATAAAACCCTCCATCGTGCATGGGGGGCTTTATGTTAGGAGTTTTATTTCTTGCTTCTCAGAACAACAACAAGTGATGGAGACAGTTGTTCATCAAAAAATACACAACCATCATGGCAGCGGCGGCGGCGGCAACTAAGGTTCCTGCCAACATCAGAGAAAACTCCTGTTGGTCAAATGCCTGTTGCATCAGGTGGAGTGACCACGCAACTAAGGCAACATCAAAGATGAGAATTGGAACCAGCATATTTTAATTTTTGTTAACTTGGCTCCATTCTAATACATTGTCTTGCAAATCAGCGGGAAAAATTCAGGGTGTCTTAAGATTTGCGGGGCTGCCTAAAGCCTTATTTTGTCGAAGCTTGCGGGGATCGCCATCAAAAACAACTTTAAAATCCACTGATTTTTATTTTTGTCAAGTACAAATTGGCAGACATCAAGTTTGGGGTGTGGTGGGGTTTAAGGCGATCGCCAAAGGGAGGGCTTGGGTTGTTAGCCTGGGAAGGTTGGGCAACGTCTGAAGTTCCCAAGAAAAAGAAACAATGCTACAACAATTGGGTAGCAAAAACTCTCGATAATTCTTTTGTAATTCTTTGGGCATGATCAGCAGTAGCCAACTTGTTCTCGGTAGTGGTCTGGTTTTTGGGTCTGTCTTTTGGGTGGAACTGGTGCGGGATTTGTACCATGTCCTTGCCCATGTTTGGGAACCAGTGGGCCGCCTCCATGGATGGCACCATCGGGTTTTCCGGCGGGATCTAACGCCAGTCAACGCGGAAATTTACCGAAAAGCCCATTGGTACAATGATGTGCCAGAGGCGCTGGTGATGCTCAGTTTTGGGTTACTGCTTTGGGGGCTATTGGTTGCGCTGGCAGTGCCGACGGCTTGGCTGGGATTGGCGGGCTGCTTGTACACGCTCTCGTTTTTGGGGGCGGCGATCGCCAGGGGTTTGGGTTTACCCTACGTGGATGAACTGACGGATCTGACCCACCGTCCCGGAGACTTTACCGAGTTACCAGGGGATTGGTTTGTGAATCGCCCCTACCACTGGCGGCACCATTTTGATAACCAGGAGGCCTATTACTGTGGCACCTTTACCCTCGTGGATAAACTAATGGGCACAGCACTTTCTCTCAAAGGTAAACGTATTGCTGTAACGGGCGCTTCGGGGACCCTGGGCCATGCTCTCCTCACGGAACTACATCAGGCTGGAGCCAAGGCGATCGCCCTCACTTCGAGCCAAGAAACCATTTCCCTGACGATTAAGAATCAAGAAATCCCCCTGCAAACGGTGCCTTGGCAGATCGGCGCAGAAGCAGATTTATTAGAAACCTTAAAAAAAGTTGACATTCTTGTCCTTAACCACGGGATCAATGTCCATGGCGATCGCACCCCCGCAGCAATCCACAAATCCTACGCGATCAATACCTTTTCCCAGCAGCGTTTAATTGAGCTGTTCCTTAGCACCGTGGAAACCAACCAAGACCGGGTACGCAAAGAAATTTGGGTAAACACCTCCGAAGCGGAAGTCAGTCCCGCCGTTAGTCCTCTCTATGAACTGAGTAAGCGGGCCTTAGGCGATCTCGTTACTTTACAGCGCTTGGACTCTCCCATCGTGATCCGCAAGCTAATTTTAGGGCCATTCAAAAGTGCCTTAAATCCCGTGGGCGTGATGTCAGCCCGCTGGGTCGCGAAGGGGATCGTCGGTGGGGCTAGGCGAGATTTTCGCAATATCATTGTCACCATCAACCCCTTCACCTATCTGCTATTTCCCATCAAGGAATTTTTTGTGGCAAGCTATTTCAAGCTGTTTAGTCGCGGAGCATAACCCATGCAGACCCTAGGCCGCTTGATCGCCATGTCTCTCCTTGCTGCTGTGATGGTGGTGGTGGCGGTGGTGTCAATCCAGAATATTGAACTGGTGTCGATCCGCTTTCTTCTGTGGCAATCGGTGCGTTTACCCTTCGGCATCTTACTCGCCATTGGGGTCGGCCTGGGTCTGATTTTGGGCAGTTTAATTCCCCTCGGCTCTCGTCGTTAGGGCAGTGGGAAAAAACCCTTTATGATGGTTGTCTGTCGGTTTGGACTCGCTAATCCATGGATGATTTGCTCAAAGGTTTAAATATTTATCTCATCGGCATGATGGGCACGGGGAAAAGCACCCTCGCAGAAATTATTGCGGAATTGATGAATTACCGCAGTTTGGATTCGGACAGCATCATTGAAACCCTGGCAAAGCAGTCGATCAGTGAGATTTTTGCCGAGATGGGGGAAGCAGAATTTCGCAAACTCGAAACCCAAGTCCTCAAGCAAATCGCGGTACAAACCCGGACGGTGGTAGCGACGGGGGGCGGTATTGTGGTGTCCCAGGCCAATTGGTATTATCTGCGCCAGGGTTTGACCATTTGGCTGGATGTGCCAGTGCCAATCTTGGTAGAACGGCTGCGGAGTGATACATCGCGCCCCCTTTTGCAAAATGTTGATCTTGAGCGCAAATTAACGCAACTGCTCCAACAGCGGCGATCGCGTTATGCGGAGGCAGATTTACATATCCAAATTCCCGGCAATCGTCCCCCCCGGGCCGTGGCAGAGGACATCATCGCCCAAATTCCTTCGGTGCTGCGGAAACCGCCAGAATTTATTGGCGATCGCCCTTGAATTAAGACCCAAACCTAAAAATTCGTTAAAAATGCTAATCGGGAACAAATGGGGCGATCGCCGATCCCGTACAATACCGACCCATGTCGAGCCACATCACCGGGCTCAGTCCATCCTTAGAAACGACAACAATTCATGGAAAGCGAATACATCAGAGAAGTCGAAGCCACCCGCGTCCGCATCCTTAGTGAAGCCCTCCCTTATATGCAACAATTTGCAGGGCGTACCATTGTGGTGAAATATGGTGGCGCCGCGATGAAAGACAGCACCCTCAAAGATAAAGTGATTCGCGACATTGTCTTTCTCTCCTGTATCGGTATGCGGCCGATTGTTGTCCATGGCGGTGGCCCAGAGATTAATACCTGGCTGGCTAAATTAAACATCGAACCCCAGTTTAAAGATGGCCTGCGAGTTACCGATGCCGACACCATGGATGTGGTGGAAATGGTGCTCGTCGGTCGGGTTAACAAAGAAATTGTTTCCTTAATCAACCAAGAAGGCGGCGCTGCCGTGGGCCTCTGTGGTAAAGATGGCAACATGATCCAAGCCCGCCATGTCGGGAAAGAAGGGGTTGGTTTTGTCGGGGAAGTGACCACCATTGATACCAAATTGATTCAATCCCTCGTGGAAAATGGCTATGTGCCTGTCATTTCCAGCGTGGCCGCCGATGAAACAGGTCAAGCCCACAATATCAATGCCGATACCGTCGCCGGGGAGCTAGCTGCCGCCCTAAGTGCCGAAAAACTGATCCTACTTACCGATACCCCTGGTATTTTGGAGGATTACCATAATCCCGCAACCTTGATTCCCCGCTTGAATCTGCAGCAGGCACGGGAGTTAATTGATCAAGGTGTTGTATCCGGGGGAATGATTCCCAAGGTGACCTGTTGTGTGCGATCGCTAGCCCAAGGCGTTAAAGCCGCCCACATTATCGACGGACGGATTCCCCATGCTCTGTTGCTCGAAATCTTTACCAACGATGGCATTGGCTCGATGATCGTCGCGTCGGACTACCTCAGTCAGTTTCCGATGTCCCCTTTCCACTAGCCCTTGATGCAAAGCACTTGTTTCAGGGTGGCGACCACTTCCACTAAATCTGCCTGTTGCGCCATCACTTGTTCGATGGGTTTGTAGGCGGCGGGAATTTCGTCGATGATGCCAGTATCTTTGCGACATTCAACCCCAGCCGTTTGGGCCACCAAGTCATCTAAGGTAAAGGTTTTTTTGGCTTTGGCCCGCGACATTAAACGTCCCGCACCGTGGCTACAGGAACAATAGCTCATCACATTGCCTTTGCCCTTAACGATGTAGGATTTTGCGCCCATGGAACCGGGAATAATACCGTAGTCTTCCTGGCGTGCCCGCACTGCCCCTTTACGGGTGACGTAAATCTCTTCGTCAAAATGGGTTTCTTGTTCGGCATAGTTGTGGTGACAATTCACAACCATCAAGGCTTTTGTTGGTTTGCCACCAGCGAGATGTTTTTCGATGACCTTTTTAAACCGCGCCAGCATCACATCGCGATTGAAATGAGCATAATTTTGAGCCCATTGGAGATCGCGCCAATAAGCTTCAAATTCCGGCGTACCTTTCACGAAATAAGCGAGATCGGGATCTGGTACTTTAGTTTCCACGAGTTTCAGAAGATCCTTGGCGGTACCAATGTGACATTGGGCAAGTTTGTTGCCAATGTGACGGGAACCGGAGTGGAGCATTAACCACACATTATTTTCTTCATCCAAGCACACCTCAATGAAATGATTGCCGCCACCGAGGGAACCCATTTGCTTCAGGGCTTTGCTTTCGAGGTTTTTCACGCCCCGATGGAGATCTTTAAAGTTTTGCCAACCACCCCAATTACTCACCGTTTTATCAACGTCTTTGTTTTCTTCAAAACCAACGGGAATAATGGCTTCGAGGTCTTTGCGGATTTGCTTGAGTTTGCCGTCGAGGCGATCGCCTTTAAAGGGCAATTTGAGGGCGGCCATTCCACAGCCAATATCGACCCCCACCGCCGCAGGAATGATGGCATCTTTTGTGGCAATGACAGAACCCACCAAGGCTCCTTTCCCCAGGTGAACGTCGGGCATCAGGGAAACGTGTTTAAACACAAACGGCAGCGAGGCCACATTTTTCGCCATTTGCAGTTCCTGGGAGGCTAAATCATGGCCAGCCCAAGAATAAACGGGTTTTTCGGTTTGGATCGGTAGGGGTTGGTGGGGCATCGGGGGCTACGGAACAGCAGTAAAAATGAGGTGATTCAAAAAAGATTGGGTTATTTGTCACTCCTTCAGATCATAACGACTGCGTATCCAAGCATAAATATTTTTAACGTTTAGTTGATAAATCACGGCACCCTTGCGACGGGTTAAAGGGTGGGCACTAGGATAGAAAATCATCGGTCGCAGCAGGGCACTTATGAATTATTACGAGATTTTGGGGATTCAGATTACGGCTAACCAACGGGAAATTAAAACGGCCTACCGACGCAAGGCGATCGCCCTCCACCCAGACACCCTGACGATCAATACCCCCGCCGACCAACGGAAACAAGCGGAGGAAGACTTTAAGGAACTCAATCAGATTTACGAAATTTTATCTAATCCAGAACAGCGGCAAAAATATAACCAAGACCTCCAAGGCACTGAAAAAGCAGATCGATTGCAAAAAATTCGAGAACTCCGGGATCAACAAAATTTCCAGGCGGCGATCGCCCAGGCCCAGAGTCTCTACGGGCAATTTCCCACCGATCCCCAATGCGCCGATCTTTATGGCGAAGTTTTAATGCTCTACAGTCGCCAGTTGCTCGACAACAATCCGGTGGCGATCGCCCCAGAAATCAAAACCTATCTGGAATTAGCCCTATCGGTGGTGCACTCACACCGTATCAAACAGCAGATCCAACAACTTCTTGCTCACTTTGAAAAAACAGCCAAACAAAAAAAGACGACCCAACAGGCATCCAATAGTGAAGCGCCCCAGGAGTCATCTAACCTGATCAGCACCAAGCGCGCGATCCAACTCCTCAAAGCCGGGGAAGCTGGCATCAAAGCCTGGAACCAATTCCGGGAATATGAAACCTATTTACCCGACCTCGCCGGTGCTGATTTGAGCGGCATGGATCTCAGTCAGACCAATTTGCAGGGGGTGAATTTACGAGGGGCCGACCTGAGTCAGGCGAACCTAGGAGGCACAAATTTAAGTCAGGCCCAACTGATGCAAGCAAATTTAACAGGTATCAACGGTGAGTTGGCTAACTTTAGCCAAGCAGATCTGACAGAAGCTAACTTAACGGATAGCTGTCTAGTGAACGCTGATTTCAACCAAGCCAATTTAACCGCGGCAACTCTGAATCAAGCCAATGCTTACCGCGCCAATTTCCAGGGGGCAAATCTCCAGAATGTGCACTGGTGCGGGGGAAATCTGGGAGAAACCAACTGTCTCCAGGCGAGCTTTGCGGGAGCGATCCTCAACCAAACCAACGGCAAAAAAGGCAACTTTACAGCAACGACATTTACCAACAGTCAGTGGGAAGGGGCGGTGTTGGTAGATGCGGACTTTTCCCAGGGGAATCTGGAGCGAATGGAGTTGGCCAATGCCAATTTGTCGAACGTTAAATTTATCGGCGCGCGGCTCTGCGGCACGAACCTCAATGGCAGCGCCACCCAAGGCAGCAAAAAATATCCCTATTACCAGGGCAGCATTGATTTTTCTGGGGCAGATTTGTCCTGTGCCACCTGCATCGAAACGGTTTTTCCCAAGTCAAATTTCAGCAATACCCGCCTGCAAAATACCAATTTCGACCAGGCAGACCTCAGTGGCAGTAATTTCCAGGATGCGGTACTCCACAACACCAGCTTTCTGGGGAGTAACCTACGCGAAACCGATCTCAGTGGCACAAAGTTTTATTTTGCCTACGTGAACGCTCAGACGAAAATTACCGGGGCGAAGGGCATTTAACCAGGGGAGCCATAGCCACCCCCCCCAGGGGTCTGGATTTCTAGGCGATCGCCTTTTTCCATCGCCACTTCAACGGTACTGGGCAATATTGTTTCAGTGCCATCGCTGCGGATCACTTTATTTTCCCCACAAGCGCCCGGTAAGCCCCCCTCTAGCCCAAAGGGTTCTACTAATCGCCGACTGGACAAGATCGCGGCGGTCATTGGTTCCCGAAATTGCAAACGACGGATCACGCCATTGCCGCCATGAAATTGCCCTGGGCCACCACTATTTTTACGGATGGAAAATTCCTCGAGCATCACCGGAAAACGCCATTCCAAGACCTCTGGATCCGTCAGGCGAGAATTGGTCATGTGGGTTTGCACCGCATCCGTCCCGTGGAAATTTGGGCCAGCGCCGGAGCCGCCGCAGATGGTTTCGTAGTATTGATACTGGGCATTCCCAAAGGTGAAGTTGTTCATTGTTCCCTGGGAAGCCGCCATCACCCCCAAAGCACCATACAAACAATCGGTAATATTTTGGGATACCTCCACATTGCCCGCCACCACCGCTGCCGGATATTGGGGGTTGAGCAAACAGCCTGCGGGAACAATCACTTTGATGGGCTTGAGGCAACCATAATTTAGTGGGATGTCGTCCTGTACCAAACTCCGAAAAACGTACAATACCGCTGCTTGGGTCACAGCTTTGGGGGCGTTAAAGTTCGTCTTTGATTGGGGAGAAGTACCCGTAAAATCCACCGTGGCCGTTTGCTGCTCGCGATTAATTTGGATGCTGACCTGGAGGCGATCGCCATTGTCTAGATTGACGGTAAATTCCCCGTCTTGGAGTCGTTGAAGCTGCTGTTTGACCGCTTGTTCGGCATTATCTTGCACGTGCTGCATATAGGCCAAAACCATCCCCTGACCGTAATGGCGCACCAGTCGTTGCAGTTCCTGGAGTCCTTTTTCGTTGGCGGCAATTTGCGCCTGGAGATCCGCTAAATTCTGCGTTAAATTGCGCACGGGATAGGCAGCGTCGGTAAACAATTGCGCCACGGTTTCCGTTTGGAATTTCCCCTGTTTCACAAGGCAAACATTGTCGATTAAAATCCCTTCTTCCTGGATCTGGGTGCTTTGGGGCGGCATCGACCCCGGCGTAATCCCCCCTAGATCGGCATGGTGACCGCGAGACGCAACGAAAAATAAAGGTTTAGCCTGAGTATTTTCCCCTTGTCCCGGCGCGAAAACAGGCGTAATTACCGTCACGTCGGGTAAATGGGTGCCGCCATTGTAGGGATTATTTGACATATACACATCTCCGGGTTGGAGGTGCGTTCCGTGGGCCTGGATCAAGCTGTAAACGCTCTCACTCATGGAGCCGAGGTGGACAGGAATGTGGGGGGCATTGGCGACGAGGTGACCCTGGGGATCGAAAATCGCGCAGGAAAAATCGAGGCGTTCTTTGATATTGACCGAGTAACTGGTGTTTTGTAGAGTCACGCCCATCTGTTCGGCGATCGCCCGAAAGAGATTATTAAAAATTTCGAGGGTGACGGGATCTGGTTGACGGAAATCTGTGGGTACAGGTGTAATTTCCCGAGAGATGTCACTGACTTTTTCGAGGATCAAGTGATTGTATTCATTTAAGCGGCCTTGCCAACCGGGTTCGATGACGTTTGTGCCAGTTTTTTCGATGATTAAGGCAGGACTGGGAATCACATCACCGGGCTGGAGGACGGCGCAGTCATAAACGGGGGTTTGTTGCCATTGACCACCGCTATATATCGCTACGGTTTCCATCGGTTTTACAGGGCCAGCAGTGCGTTGGGGCTGGGGCGTTTCCGTCGCGGTTTGGGTTTCGCAAATAAGTTCCAGGCTAATGGATTCGACGATCAACGCCTTATCGGGCAGAGTAAACCCATAGCGTTGTTGGTGGAGGGCGGAAAACTCTGCCACCATGGTTTTTTGATCAGCGAAGGTGACAATTAACGTCGAGTCGGTACCCTGGTATTTCAGATGGGCTTTCCGTTCCTCAAAAATTTCCGCTTCACTTGGGGGATGTTGCTGACTAAGTTCTGCGATCGCCTGGTGCTTAAGTTGCTGGAATTCTGCTTCTAGTTCAGGGAAAAGATCCGCTTCTAAGACCTTTTCAATGGCTTTTTCCTTTAAGATGCGAATTTCGGCCAAACCAATGCCATAGGCGGACAACACCCCCGCAAAGGGATGGATCACAATAGTTTTAATCCCCAAGGTTTCGGCGATCGCACAGGCATGTTGTCCCCCAGCCCCCCCAAAGCAGCAGAGGGCATAGTCACTCACATCGTGACCCCGTTGCAGGGAAATTTGCTTGATTGCGTTACTCATATTCTCCACGGCGATCGCCAAAAAACCAGCGGCAATCTCGGCGGGCTCTTGCGCTAAAGTTTCAGCGAGGGCTTGGAACTTTTCTGTAACAATGGCGCGATCTAGGGGAGCTTTACCGTCTGAGCCAAAAACCTGCGGAAAGAAATCTGGCTGAATTTTTCCTAGGAGCACATTGCAGTCCGTGACCGTCAGTGGCCCCCCTTTGCCGTAACAGGCTGGCCCCGGATGCGCCCCGGCAGATTCTGGCCCGACCCGAAACCGTGCGCCGTCGTATTGCACTAGGGAACCGCCCCCCGCCGCGACAGTGTGGATCGCCATCATCGGTGTTTTCAAGCGTACCCCGGCAATTTCCGTTTCAAAGCTGCGTTCGTAGCTACCGTCGTAGTGGGCGACATCGGTGGAGGTGCCTCCCATGTCAAAGGTGACAATTTTCTCAAAGCCGGCGATCGCACAGGTTTTTACCGCCCCGACAATGCCCCCCGCTGGCCCGGAGAGAATGCTGTCTTTCCCTTGGAATTGCGTTGCCTCCGCCAGCCCCCCATTGGACTGCATAAACATCAGCTTTGGCCCCTGGCTCTCGGCTTGGAGATAACCCGCCACCTGATCCACATAGCGGCGCAAAATTGGCGATAAATAACCATCTACCATCGTTGTATCCCCCCGACTAACCAGCTTCATCAACGGACTGACCTGGTGGGATAGGGAGATTTGCGTAAACCCGATTTCTTTGGCGATCGCCCCAATTTGTCGTTCGTGGTCAGGGTAACGGTAGCCATGCATCAACACCACGCCACAACTGCGAATCCCTGCATCAAAAGCGTTTTGTAAATCCTGCCGCACTTGATCGAGATCCAATGGCTGCAAAATATTGCCTTGGGCATCGACTCGTTCCGCCGCCTCGATCACCCGTTCATAGAGCATCTCTGGCAGCTTAATCTCTAGGGCAAAAATATCCGGGCGATGTTGATAACCAATACGCAACGCATCCCGAAAGCCCTGGGTGATCACGAGAACTAGGCGATCGCCTTTGCGCTCTAGGAGGGCATTGGTCGCCACCGTCGTCCCCATTTTGATCACTTCAATATTTTCAGTGGGGATCGATTGATCCGGACTGAGACCCAATAAATTCCGGATACCCTGCACCGGCGCATCGGGGTAACATTCTGGATTTTCTGACAGCAACTTATGGGTAACCAGCCCGCCATCGGGGCGTTTTGCGACGATATCCGTAAAGGTGCCACCTCGATCAATCCAAAATTGCCAGCGAGAAGAAATTGTCACCATAATCCTCTGGGTTCCAAGGTTTGCGTGGTCTTGAATAAAGTCTATTTGTTTTGCGTTCTGTGGTGTCACCAGCGAGAAATTTGGTGTTCAATGGAGCAGGCTTTTTATTTTCTTCTGTGCCATGACAACTGATACCACAACTCTTTTGTGCCAATATTGTGCGGGTCAAGGTTTTATTATCGAGCGCGATTGTGGTGGCCAAGCCCAATACGAAATGACCTGTCCCCTGTGTGGCGGCACTGGAGAACTTACCCCAGAGGTAGACATTGACTCCACAGACCAAAGTGAATCTAAAAACTTAAGGACACTAGGTCAGTCCTAATGTCCCATCGAGAGCACCCTCAAAAAAATAATTCGTTGGGTTAATTTATAGCTGGGCCGGCGATCGCCCCTGACTGAGTTTTAGATGACTTCGATTTCCTCTTCCCGGAGGTGGGCCGCATATTTCGGGTCGAACCGGACTTTGATTGGTAACGTTGCGGTGATCGGGCGGCCGATAATCGTTTCGATGGTCCCTTCCATACCTTTTAGATCAAAGGCTTTTTTCCGGTTTTGGGGGTGGTTGTACACAATGACAGATGCCGTAACACGGATGCGATCGCCAACGTTCATAAACCTTTCTTGTCCTCTCTCGTACAAATATCTCTAAAGCTCTCTGGAGAGCAAACAGTTTTTCCATTGTACATAGCCATGGGCTCCCTACCGCACTGTTTTTTTGGAACTGGCGATCGCAAAAAGCCCATTCATCGGACAGATGTAAATATTGTTGCGTGAATCGCTTGATTCCCAGGGGACACGGGCAAAATAAAAACAGAATGCCCGTTACCAAAGGATGCGTGCCCCATGAAGTTTTGGTTTACCCTGCTCCAATCTCTGCCTGAACTGAGCACCATGGATGTAGAGTTACTCGATTCCAAAATCGACGCCCAGGCACTGCGGCTTGATCCGCATCCCACCTCCCCGGCCTCGGCCACCCTGACCCCCGCCCAACTCCCTGTTAGTGGCGCGTTGATCTTTCCAGGCATTATCGTCACCCTGATTGTGCTCTTTTTGATGAGCATTTGGGCCTACACCAGGGTCTATGTCATTACCCCCAACAACGAAGCCTTTGTCCGTACCGGGGGCGTGATTCGCAAAAAGAAAACGGTCATTCTCAACGGAGGTTGCATTGTTTTACCGGGATTCCACGAGTTAACTCGCGTACCGCTGCGAGAAATTTCCATCGATGTCGAACGTACCGGAAACCTCGCTGTCCGCACCCAAGATTACCTGCGGGCAAATATGCGGGTCACATTTTACGTTTGTATCAATGCCAATGAAGAAGATGTTTTAGTCGCCGCCGCCCGGTTATCCAAGCAGGGGCGCATTTCCGAAGCAGATATCAAAGAAGCCCTGGAGAAACGAGCCGATGACGCGATTCGGGCCGCCGCTAAACGCAAAAGCATTGCCGAAATTGATTCTGACAAACTGGGATTTGCTGACGAGGTTTTGAATCTAATTCAGCAGGATCTCAAGAAAGTAGGTTTGACTCTCAACAATATTGCCATTTCTG
The DNA here is from genome assembly GCF_963860125.1 of Picosynechococcus sp. PCC 7002. Classification (NCBI taxonomy): domain Bacteria; kingdom Bacillati; phylum Cyanobacteriota; class Cyanophyceae; order Chroococcales; family Geminocystaceae; genus Picosynechococcus; species Picosynechococcus sp. PCC 7002. The sequence goes on along the minus strand of NZ_CAWLFA010000001.1, from coordinate 2,618,456 downwards.
AAATCGAAGAAAGCGACACCTACGATGAAAATAATTTCTTCGATGCCCAAGGCGTCCGCCTCCGCACGGAAACAATCCAAAAATCCATTAAACAAAAACTCGATGTTGAGCTAACGGTGCTGAAGGAAAAGCGGGAGCTAGAACTCAACACCAAGGTAGAAATCGAAGAACAGGAACTCGCCGCCGAACAAAAATCCCTGAAGCTGGCTAAGGCGAAGGAAGAAGCCAAGCTCAATCAAGCGAAGGAAATTGAATTCCTCAAGGCACAACAGGCCCAGGAAATTCAGGCATCCCAGGATCAAGAATTAGCCAAGATTGAACGCAATCGCATTCTTCAGGAAAAGGCCGTCGAAGAGGAGAAAATTCAACAGAAACTTTCGATTCAGCAAAATCAAATTGCCGCCGATATTTCCCTCGAACAGCAAAATAAAGCCCTCAAAATTGCCATGGCGGAGGCGGAAGAGGAAGCAAAAATCGCCCAACAGCAGGCGGCGATCGCCATTGCCAATAAAGAAAAAGAACGCCTCGCCGCCGAGGCCGAACGCACCCGGGCCGAAGAAGCTGTGGCCACCTCCAAGGCCGTCGAACAGGCCAACCGGGAACAACGCCTGGCGATCATTGATGCTGAAAAAGAAGCCGATCAAAAACGCATCGCTGACCAAAACGTGGTGGAAATCGATGTGTTCCGGCGGCGGCGTCAAGCAGAAATTGCCCGTCAAGCGGCGGAACTAGAGGCCGAATCGATCCGCACCCTGGCCGATGCCAACCGCTACCAAGCCCTCGCCGAGGCCCAGGGGAAACAGGCTCTAATCGAAGCAGAAAATGCCCTGAGCAATGCCAACCGCACTGCGGAATTGATGAAGCTCTTTTTACCGACCCTCGCCGACCAACTGCCAGACATTATGAAATCCCTCGCTCCCCAACCCGGCGTCCTGGGCGATGCAAAAGTATTTGCCTTTCCGGGCACCAATGGCGATGGGGCTGGCCTGGGGGAGATTAATAAATTGTTGCTCTCGACGAGCGGTTTGTCGTTGGTCAATGGTCTTTTAGAAGACGGTAAATTGGGGACGCTGTTGGCCCAGGTGAAAGGCTTGTTGCAGGATAACGATGCAGACACCAGCAATAACGAGGTGTTGCAAAATGTGGAAACTCTCCTGGCTGAGTTAAAAGAGAAAAAGACAACGACAACATCCTCTGAAACCTCGCCGCTACCCACTACTTTTGTCCCGCTGCCCAAGGAGGCAAAAGATTCTGAAGGGGCATAATTTTTTCAGGGATTCTTAAACTCGATTTTCCAAAAAGGCGATCGCCAACCGAGCGAGGGAATACGCTACGATCACAAACGATGTGAATTTAGCGGCAAACCAGGCGTGCAGTACAGTTGGCAGAAATTTGGACTTTTGGGTGGGTTATTGGTGCTCTTGGGGGGCTGTGCCCAGTTAGGCAATTTAGAGGAGAGTCTAGCTCCCGATCCGCGCCTCGTAGAACAACAGGAACAGGCTGCGGAAACCGACCCCCCAGCAGATTCGTCCTTACCGACTGATTTTCCGGCAGAAATTCCCCTCTATCCCGAAGCAACCCTCATTCAAGCAGAAGACAAGACCACCGTCTGGGCGATCGCCGATAATGTCCAGAGCCTCGAAGCCTTTTACCGTAAAGCCTTTGGCGAAGCTCCCTGGGAAATTGTCGCGTCCCCCACTGCCGCGACGGATAATCTCTTAGAAATTGTCGCCCGCACCAGCGACCTAGAAGTAACCCTGTCTTTGTCGGAAGCTGCTTCTCCCACTACCAATGACTCCGACCAGGCCGTCGTGGGCACCACCTTTGTCCTCAGTTACCGAACTTTAAGCACCACCGGGACTAACGATCCAGTACCGACCGATAACGCAAATGCGGAACTTCCTACCCAGGTGCAAGATCTCGTTGCCCTCCAGGTTTTTACCGCTGCGGATTTTCAGGCCGATACGGTGATCACCAGACGCCAATTTGCCCGCTGGCTTTTCAAAGCCCACAACGCGATCTATGGCGATCGCCAAAACCAACAAATTCGCCGCGCCAATGCCAGCAGTAAACCCATCTTCACCGATGTACCGGCCAGCGACCCCGACTTTCCGTTCATTCAAGGGTTGGCCGAAGCCGGAATTATTCCCTCAAGCCTCACCAACGACACCATTACCACCTTTCGCCCCGATGCCCCCCTCACCCGGGAAAGCCTGATCGCCTGGAAAGTGCCCCTTGACCGTCGCCAGGCTCTGCCCCAAACCAGCCTCGATAATATCGCCGAAACCTGGGGCTTTCAGGATGCCGCCAAAATTGACACCAGAGCCCTCCAAGCCCTCTACGTGGACTTTCAAAACGGTGACCAAGCCAATGTGCGGCGGGTATTTGGCTATACCACCCTCTTCCAACCCCAAAAAACGGTCACTCAACAGGAAGTGGCGATCGCCCTGTGGTATTTCGGCTACCAAGGCGAGGGTCTATCCGCTGCCACTGCCCGTGGCGATCGCCAAACCTCGAACCAAAGTAACCAAACCACTGATACAGAGAACAATCCTCCCGCTTCCCAAAACCCATAGCTAAAAAAATTCCCCAATCACAACCGCGACTGAGGAATTCATTGTTTGAGGTTTAGACGAAACTTGTTAGTTGCTCGCCGGAGATAGATCAGCGTCGGTGCTGCCCTTGGTGCGGCGACGGGTCAAGGTATTGAAAAGCATCACACCGATGGCCTTAACGAGGTTTCCTTCTAGCTCCTTGAACATATTCATATTCATGCCAAAGGCATCATTGGCTTCCTGGACAATTTGCTCTGCCGTTTCTTCCGGCACATCCAAGCTGTTCATTGCCGCCCGGTACTTGTCTTTAAAGGCCTTTTCATCAGAGATATTCTCAAACTCATAGAAGGCCGTCCCTTCGCCGTCGAGGTTCATCGCATTTTGGGCAATTTTCTTGAGGATTTGTCCCCCAGAGAGATCGCCCAGGTAGCGGGTGTAGGAATGGCTGACTAAGAGTTCCGGTGCGGTCTGGGCCACTTCATGGATGCGATCCACATAAGCCTGACCAGCGGGAGTAATTTTTGCTTCGGCTTGCCAATTGGGGCCAAAATAATAGCGTAGATCCGTTTCGAGACTTTGTTTACGGTTTAACTCAGGGAAATAAATTTGGGAGACGACGGGATGATCCTTGAGGCGCTCCATCTCCTCTTCCATCGCTGAGTAAACATAGTAAAGGTCTGCCACAAGCTTCCGGTAGGATTTTTTCTCCACGACTCCCTTCAGGAAGCATTTCACGAAGCCAACGTTTTCCGCCATCGTGTGGGAAGTTTTCGTTCCCTCTCTCAACATTGTTGCTAGGTTAGCGACCATAGAAATAAGTCCCTTGTTCTTACTGAAAATGAATAGATATTAAAAGGTTTGTTAAAGAAAGTTAACAAAATTAAAAGACTGCTCAGTTTCGTAGGTTAACTGGTTTTACGGGTTTATGCTATTAAGTTTTTTTACGGGAAAATCGATGTGTTTTTTGTCAGACTTGCGCGGGCTTGGCGTTGGGATAAGGCGGGCTTTTGGGCGGCTCGGCCCTGGAGATTGGGGGCAATTTTCGCCGGGGATAGCTAATGTTTGTGATCCTGAATAATCTGCTGAGGAACTGATTCGGTTTTGGTTTCCTTTCGGTGGCGATCGCCATCAAATCTTCGCCTCATTGCGGTTATGGGAAAAAGTCAATCTCCTGAAAAATAACAGAAATGAACGGGCCTCGATGGAGCCTCTTGCAAAAAAAATCTTCCCTCAAAGGTCTTGAAGGAAGATCATTGCTATGTACATCAATAAGAGGAAAAACAAATGGTGCAGGGGGCCGGATCTATTTCCAACCAGCGCGATCCATCAACATGACGGCTTCGGCATTTTGCTCACCAAAACTTTCGAGGGGTAGATCCGAAGCTGTCCAGTCGCCAAACTGGGCCACCACGTCATTGGGGGCAACGGTATCCACCACGGGATATTCATTATTATTGTTGGCGAAAATTTCCTGGGCTTCTGGGGTCACCATAAACTCCAAAAATTCTTGGGCTGCTTCGACGTTCGGTGCATTGGCGATAATGCCAGCCCCACTGATGTTGATGTGGGTGCCACCTTCGCCTTCGTTTTGGTTCGGGAAAAATGCCCCAATATTTGCCACGATTTCTTGATCTTGGGGATCTTCAGAGGCACGCAGACGGGCGACATAGTAGCTATTGACCAGGGCGACATCACAAACCCCAGAAGCGACAGCTTGAATTTGGGCGGTATCGTTCCCTTCCGGCTCACGGGCGAAGTTCGCCACTAAACCTTGTACCCATTCTTCGGTGGCTTCAGCACCTTTTTCGACAATTTTCGCAGCCACGAGGGACTGGTTATAGGTGTTGCTGGAGCTGCGGACACAAACCCGACCTTCCCATTTCGGATCAGCAAGGTCTTCGTAGGTGGACAGTTCAGCCGGATCAACGGTTTCGGTGTTGTACACAATAATCCGTGCCCGTTTTGTCAGACCAAACCAGGTGTTGTCGCTACTGCGCAGATTTTCGGGAATGGCACTGGTCAGCACTTCGGACTCTGTGGGTTGCAGTAAACCATCCTGTTGGGCACGCCAGAGTCTGGCCACGTCTACTGTGATCAGGACATCGGCGGGACTATTTTCGCCCTCGGTTCTGATCCGTTCTAGGAGTTCGTCGTCACTGCCTTCAATGAGATTCACTTCAATGCCGGTGGCTTCGGAAAATGCTTCGTATAATTCTGCGTCGCTGTCGTAGTGCCGCGAAGAATAAAGGTTAATTTCGCCGGTTGCTTCACTGGAGGGAGCACCAGGATCAGTGGTTGTATCGGTGGCACCATTGTTATTGGTAGCTGGGGTGCAACCGGTGGCGATCGCCAAGCCAAGAAAAAGTCCGCAGAGGGACAGGGAACGGGATTTCATAAAGCGTTGTAATCGAGAGATGATGTTATGTTTTCCAAGGTAATGGTGATTTTAGCAGCTACTGCAACTTCTTCTCAATACATTTTTGTTTTTTAATTAAATTAGTCATCAAGATGGAACAGCATTACTGGGTGGCCTGGTCACAAATCAAGGGGGTCGGCCCAAGTCGCCTCAAAAAAATTTGGCACTGTTTCGGCTCCATGGAACGAGCTTGGCAGGCTTCTGGCCAGGAACTGGGGGCAGTCGATGGCCTAGGGGATAAGTTGATTCGCCTAATTTTGGCTGGGCGATCACCCCTGAATCCAGAGCGTATTTACCATGAGCACCTTGAGAAAAATCCGCAATTTTGGACGCCAGCAGATTCAGAGTACCCAAAGTTATTGTTAGAAATTCCCAGTCCGCCACCGTTGCTCTATTACCAAGGCCAAGTCAAGCTGTTAGAAAATCAAGGCCAAATTCCGGCGATCGCCATGGTGGGCACCCGGCATCCTTCGGAGCATGGTAAACGTTGGACAGCGCGCATTAGCCAGGCCCTCGCCCAGGTGGGCTTTTCGATTGTGTCGGGTATGGCCCAAGGCGTTGATGGTGTTGCCCACAGCGCCTGCCTCAAAACGGGGGGACGCACCATTGCCGTTCTAGGAACTGGCATTGATCAAATCTATCCCGCGAGCCACCGCAATTTATACAACGAGATCCTGGCCCAGGGCTTAATTTTGAGTGAATATCCGGCGGGGACGCGACCAGACCGGAGCCATTTCCCGGCCCGAAACCGGATTATTGCCGGGTTAACCAGGGCGACCCTGGTCATGGAAGCCCCCAGCCGTTCGGGTTCCCTCATTACGGCCCACTACGCGATGGATTTTAACCGTGAGGTTTATGCCCTGCCCAATTCCCCCGAACAGCAAGCGGCCACGGGGTGTTTGGACTTGATTCGGCGGGGAGCAGGCATGATTTTAGGGGAGACACAACTGATCGAGGAGTTGGGCGGACTGCCCCAGTTGGATGCAGCTTCCCCCCAGCTTAGTTTGTCATTCCCAGAGCCAGCGGTTGAGCCGACCCCGCAGCCCAGCACAGATTTTCGGCAAATTTCCCCAGAGTTACTTCCCCTCTGGCAGGCGATCGCCCCTGAACCCACGGCCTTTGATTTGATCGTTGTCCAGTCTGGCATGGGGGCAGATCAGGTTTCGGCGACCCTATTGCAATGGGAACTCGAAGGATTCATTACCCAACTGCCAGGGATGCGGTACCGTCGCCTTTAGGCATTTTTGTGGGCTTTCATGGAACGCACAAATTTTTCAAAGAGGTAGTCAGCATCGTGGGGGCCGGGGCTCGCTTCAGGGTGATACTGCACCGAGAAGAAAGGCAAGGTTTTATGTTCTAAGCCAGCGACAGTGCGGTCATTGAGGTTGAGGTGGGTAATGGCAACATCTTCGGCGAGGGAGGCTTCGGCGATCGCAAACCCATGGTTTTGGCTGGTAATTTCAATTTGCTTTTGCTTGAGACCAGCGGGTTGGTTGAGACCCCGGTGGCCAAATTTGAGTTTAAAAGTTTCAGCCCCCAATGAAAGCCCCAGAATTTGGTGCCCCATGCAAATGCCGAAGGTGGGTTTTTCAGCCTTAAGAATATCTTTAACCGTGGCGATGCCTTCGGTGACGGCGGCTGGATCCCCAGGGCCATTGGAAAGGAAAATGCCATCGGGATTATAGGCAAGGATTTTTTCGGCGGGGGTGTCGGCGGGAACAACGATTACCCGGCAGCCATAACTCGCCAAACGGCGCAGAATATTGCGTTTCACACCAAAGTCAATGGCAACGACGGTGAGTTCCTGGGCTTCAGTTGCGCTACTGCTAAATTCCCAATGGCGATCGGTAATTTCCGTCCATTCATAAACGCTAGCGGTGGTGACATCCTTGACGAGGTTTTGGCCTTCCATGGAGGGGACGTCTTGGAGTTGGCGGAGAAGTTCTTCGGGGTCGAGGATTTCTGTAGAGATCGCGCCATTCATCGCCCCAGATACCCGCAGGCGACGGGTTAGATCCCGCGTATCAATGCCATAGATGCCCACAACTTGGTGCTCTTTGAGATAATCGGGTAGGGCCTGGGTAGAACGCCAGTTGCTCGGTCGGGGAGCAATGTTCCGGGCGATCGCCCCTTTTACTTGGGGACGGCTGGATTCTTCGTCTTCAGGAGTTACGCCAGTATTGCCCAGCTCCGGATAGGTAAAAGTCACAATCTGACCACGGTAACTGGGATCGGTGAGGACTTCTTGGTAGCCCGTCATGCCTGTATTAAAAACGACTTCCCCAAAGGTGGTACCTGTCGCGCCAAATGACCGTCCGTGGTAAGTGGTGCCATCGGCTAAAACAAGGAGGGCGGGTTTTGCTTTCACAAGAGACATGGGCGGATTGACCTTTGATATATGCGTAACTTCTGCTGCTCAATCTTACTTGATCCGTTCCCTTCTCTACCGCTCCTTGGGGCGATCGCCGTTAATTTTTCTTGACCTAGGCGTTCTATTCCCCTAATTGAAACTGGATCGACTGGGAAACTTGCTCAGTTTCCGGCTGTTTCAGGGCTGTCCTCGGTGAGGGGAATGGTTACCGTAAACTGACTGCCTTTGCTGAGTTGGCTCGTGAGTTCGATCTGGCCGCCGTGGAGTTGCACATATTCTTTCACGATATTGAGGCCGAGACCGGTGCCGGGGATATTTTGGGTATTACTGGCCCGGTAGAAAGATTCAAAAATGTGGGGTTGGTCTTCTGGGGGAATGCCGACCCCTTGGTCAATGATAGTTAAGGTCAACGCTTCGGCACTGCTGCCTAACTGGACAGTCACCGTGGTGCCAGGGGCTGAATATTTACAGGCATTACCGAGAAGATTATTCAGGATGTGTTGCAACAAATTGGGGTCGAGGGCCAGGGGAGCGGCGATCGCCCCGGTGGTCTCAAGGTTGAAGTGATGCTGCTTACCGATGCCAATTTTAAGCTCGGCGATGAGATCTCGACAGAGGGTAACAATATCCACCGCTTGGCGTTGACAACCCAGTTTTCCGGCCTCGAGGCGACTCATGGTCAGCAGATCATCGATCAGTTGCCGTAACCGCATCACACTGTCTTCGATGTTGTTGAGATATTGCGATCGCCGCGCTTCGGGGAGATGGTCGTGGTAAGCACTGAGGATTTGAGCCGCACCGAGGATCACCGTTAGGGGCGTGCGGAACTCGTGGGAGGCGGTATCAATGAAGCGGGTTTTCAGGTGATTGAGTTCCCGTTCCTGGGTGAGGGCTTTTTCGAGCTCCCGTTTGGCCCGGCGCTGTTGGGTAATTTCTGAAGCCACGCCCAACACTTGATATTGGGGGTGATCGCCAGGGAGTTGGAGGGGCAGTTTCACCGTCCGAAAATAACGGGTTGCCCCTAGGAAATCCGTCGCCTTCGCCTCGTCAATGACCACGATTTTTTGTTCCCGGAGCACCTGCTGATCGGCCTGGATAAAACAGTCTGCTTCCTCAGAGTCTGGATGTAGATCACATTCTCGTTTCCCGACTAATTCATTGACCGTGGTGCCATAGAAATTCGCCATCGCCTGATTCACCAACAAGAAGCGGCCATCTTTATCTTTGACAAAAATTAAGTTGGGATTGTTATCGATGACCAGACGCAAAAAGGTTTGGCTCTGTTGCAGATCCCGTTCAGCCCGTTTGCGCTCCGTGAGGTCTTGGGTATGTACCATCACCAGATCCGGCTGGATATAAATATAAGTGGCCAGAAAATAGCGTTGAAATGCCTCAGGGTCATCGGGAGAGGGAATTTGCAGCGCCTCTTCAAAGGTCGTTTTAAAGTCGAAACAGCGGCGAATATTCTGATGAATCGCGTGGTCTGCGCCGTAAATGGCGTGGCTGGGGCAATGGAGAAAATCCTGGAGGGAGCCATCGTTGGCAATCTCGGCGGCACTGTTGTAGTCAATGAGGTAAAAGTTTCCCTGACGGTGCTGCCAGGTATAGGTGGGAATGGGAAAGTTGCGATATTGGGAACGGAGGAGGGCTTCGGTCTCACGGATTTTGAGGGCGGCGCGATTCCGGGCGGTGATGTCTCGACAGACGCAGATATAGTCACCGTCACTGGTGATGGTCAGGGAAATTTCTTGGGTAAAAATCTGACCATTTTGCCGTTGGGCGATCGCCTCCCCTTGCCAAGATTTGTGGCGATTGAGGTGGGGGAGAATATCTTTTTCTAGGCGTTTTTGCTCACTGGGGGCAAACAGCACTTCTTTCCAGGAATGCCCTGTCAAGCTTAAGCGGTGGGGATAGTCAAACAATTCTAAAAAAGCGGGATTGACTGAGATGAATTCTTCCCGCTGCAAAATGGCGATCGCATCCACCGCCGCATCCACCGCCGCCAACTGACGCCGCAGATTTTGTTCGATATTTTCTAGCACACGGGTGCGCTGTTCCACCCGAAACTCTAGCTCTTGGTTGAGGGTTTTGAGGGTGGTTTCAAAGGCTTGGCGATCGCTCATATCCATCCCCGTGGCGATCACATAATGGACGTTCCCTTGTTTATCCAAAAGAACGCCATGGGACCAACGCAGGTGGTGAACTTTCCCCGATTTAGCGCGCCAATCTACCTCGTAGGTACGGGGCTTTTTTTGTTGGAGGAGGCGTTGAAATTCCTGGACAATCTCCGCGACATCATAACGATCCCATAACAACAGATCCCAGAGGTACTGGTGGGCCACCTCGGTAAATTGATAGCCCGTAAGTTGCTCACAGGCCGGGTTAAACCGGATAATGCGCCCCTCCCGGTTCAGCACCATGAATAGGGCCGGGGTGAGGTCAAATAGGGTTTCGAGGAAATCCTGTTCCTGGCGGAGTTCCATCTCAGTCAGTTTCCGTTGCTGAATTTCGGTGTTGAGGGTTGCATTGAGGGCTTTGAGCTCCCTGGTGCGCTCTTGGATGATGGTAGTGAGGTTTTCTTGATCGGTGATCAGCTTTTGTTGGGAGAGTTTGAAGGGGGTGACATCATGGGCGGCCCAGACCACTTGCTGCTGATTAATGGCGACGATTTTCGCGACAAACCACACGGGGGCGAGGTGGGGATCTGGCTGCAGGGAATATTCATACTTCACGCTTTCCCCTGACAAGGGTTCATGGTCTGGGGTGGTGCCTTTGGCGATCGCCTGGTGAAGGTATGGCGTGAGGCGGCTTTGGTGCGCTTGTAAAAACTGGTAAGTCCCCTGGCAGAGATCTAGGGGGCCACAGCAATGGTTATTCTGGGGAGCGGTCACCTGCTTGATTTTCCAAGTTTGGGGATTGATCACAAAAACAATGTCGGTGATCGCTTCAAACAGGGCTTTCATCTGGCCATCGGTCAGTTTCAGTTGTTGGGCGATCGCCTGTTTAGCGGTCTTTTCTGCCTTGAGCCGTTGACTCAAACTCTGGAGTTGTTGATCCCGTTGCTGGAGATAACGCTTGGCCCCTGCTGTTTCGAGGACATAGCGCACCGAACGCATCAAAATTTCCCGCTCCGTTTGGGATTCCCCCGCGCACAGACTCCGCAGGAGGTAATCTTGGGCACCCAGCTCGATGCATTGGTGGGCCAGTTGGATATCTTCTTGGCGATCATCGGTGAGTAACAAAATAGGTCGTTGGGCGGCGCTGTTTTGTAAGCGCATAAAGGCTTCTAATTTGCCAGAAGAAACGATGTTGACATCGAAAATAATCAGGTCGTAGGTGTCTGTTTTTAATTGGGCGATCGCCTGGGGCAGACTGTCCACCTGGGTCACTTGAAAGGTTAGGGTACTGCCCAGGGGAGGATGCAACAGATGCTGGAGGATCACCGACTCGGTGGCAAGGCCTTCGATCAAGAGCACCCGTTGGGGTAATCCTTTTGGGTGGGGTTCTGGGGCCGCGACCTGGGCGATCGCCCTTTGGGGACGCCGGGCCACTTGGTCTAAGCGTTGTTGGAGGCTATGGGTTTGCCAATGGAGGGCAACGGGATCTAAGACCTGCAAAATTTCTCGCCAAGAAACCTTCCCCAACAATTGTTCTTCTTCGTCAACTACAGCGGCCCAACTGCCATTGGTTTCGACTAAATGGGCCGCCACTGACCAGAGAGAGTCCGTGGGTTTGACCCGCTGAAAATCATGGCTCCCCTCCGTGGCGATCGCCGTTGTGAGACCTTCTTTCCCTTTACCATAGCCCCGTAAAACATCCCATAGGGTCACCGCCCACAAGCCATTGGATGAGGGGGCTGTCATGGCACTGGCTTTTTCCATGACCATCAGGAGGGACTGTTGTTTTTGGTGTAAACGATGGGCCGCCATCAACAGAGTGCTATGGGAAGGCATCAAGGACAAATCCGTCACCATCACATCCTGGACTTGTCGCATTTGCAGGAGAGGCTCCGACCACAGGAGGCGCTGGAGGGAAAGACGTTCCACAAAACCAAGCCAAAATCCGTTCTCTCCCTGCACTGGCAGGAGATCCCGCTGCTCCTGGTGCATACGGTTGAGGCCCACCCAGGGATGCTCTAGATCTGCCAGGGCGATCGCCTTGGGGAGAGCCGTCATCACATCCCGTGCCAGGGTCTGCCCCAAATCAACATCTTCCGTAATCAGCTTCAAAACCGTTTGGGGCGAAATCAAACCCTGCAATTGATCGGCCTGCACAATCGGCACACAGGGGGCCACCATCTGCAACCCGACGCACTGGGGCACTGTCCACGGTCGAAATCCCGCCAACACATCGGCGATCGCCGCCGTCGGCGGAAAAGTTGGCATTCGACTCGGATCAATAATCTGGGCCTTGAGGGAAGCAAAGTTCACTGGAATATTGACCATGCGTTGCAGCTCGTAATTTCTGGGCTAGGGTTGGATGACAAACAAGAACTTTGACGATTTACACCAAATAAGACCGCACTGTATCTATCCCACTAAACTCAACCCTCTGTTGCCAGAAAAATTAACTTAATCGTAACCTTTGCTAAGGTTTTACTCCCACAACTATTACGGAATTTAGCAATCTCCCACCGTGGTCTGATTTTGATGCTGATGTAGAGGACATTGGCTGAGACAACTGTGTCAAAGCTGTTTGGGGTCAAAGTCTTCAGCCTTGATCAAATCAAAACTGGTCGCAAAAGCTTCTTCCGGATTAAAGGCGGGCTTTTTCGGTGGGTTGAGTTGGGGGTTTGTTTTTTTCGCTGCCTGGCGGTTCAAAAGTTTTTTGGAAGGCTTGGGGGAAGCCTGTTTCGGTGGTTTTTGGGGCAGGGTTTCTTTTAATGTCGCTCTGTTCCGTGGCGGCGTAGGCTTTTTCGTGGGACGAGAGGTCAAGGAAGTCCGAGCGAAGGGGGTTTTGTTGGTGGCGTGCAACTGATCCGGGAACAAATGTTCAATGAAAAAATGAATCGTATGTTGATTGACATAGCCCTTTAATACCGCAATTTCCCCGAAGCGCAGAGAGCGTCCCCAGGCATCATGTTTTTGGGCTGCCAGAATATCCTCTAGCTGTTCTTCATCAATGAGGTGGGCTTCCAGCAGATATTGACCAATATTTTTCCGTTCGGGCTGTGTGTGACGCATTTCCCAAAGCAGTTCAAAAAAATCAATGGTTTCTTCGACTGCCCAACCCCGGAGCGCAAGAATTTCACCGAGGGACATTTCTGGATGCAACTCTCGGTCATATCGCACCACCTGGGCCTGGGTATCACTTAAAAGCCCCGCTTGGATTAGGGTTTGAATGAGAGTTTCCATAAGTACCGGGTTTAGATGCAGTGGTCAGGGGCCTAGGTTAAGGCTCACTTTAAGAAATCGATGGGGAATAGGTAATGCTGCTTTTGATTGGTTGGAGATGCCTACATTTTAAGACAGTGGAGTTTTAGAATTATAGAACTTAATTTACATTTTAAAAAATAAAGAGTTTAGTGGTCGATGACTCAAAAATCAGCCGTTTTCTCGGATCGTGACCATGAAAATGTTGGCGTTTAGGGTATGATTTTTCTCAATTTTTCAAAAGTCATATTGTTCATATTTTTAATCATGGCATCATCAAAAAAGAGAATATTTCTTAAGTAAAAATACCGACCATTGCCCCGCCTCGCAATAAAATCATGGGGGTGTGGCCAAGGCTACGGAAAAAAATATGCATATTTACAATCGCTTTATTCTTCCCTCTTTGCTGGATTATGTGATGCATCGCCAGGCGATCGCCCAACAACGGCAAACATTACTCCAGGCGGCCCGGGGCAACGTCCTAGAGATTGGCTTTGGTACCGGGGCCAATCTTCCCCATTACCCAGGGGGAGTAGAAACTTTGCATGTCGTAGAGCCGGAAAGAATGCTACAACAACGGGTCGAGCAGCGGATTCGTCAATCGGGGTTGCGGGTCGAGTGGCATGGCCTGCGGGGAGAAGCGCTACCCTTTGAAGACCGCTGTTTTGATACAGTAGTGAGCACTTTTACCCTTTGTACGGTGCAGAAACCCGCCCAAGTGCTCCGGGAAATTCGTCGTGTCCTGAAAAAAGATGGCTACTTTTTGACCCTAGAACATGGCTTAAGTCCGGACGGAGCGATCGCCCAATGGCAACATCGGCTAAATGGCGTAATGAACTGTTGCGGCGGCGGCTGTAATTTAAACCGACCGATGGGGGCGCTTCTCAAGGCGGCGGGCTTTCAGATGGAGACCCTCAAAGAATTTTATTTACCGACCCTGCCCTCCATTGGTGGCTATCTCACCATGGCGAAACTTGCTCCTTAGGACTTGGGGGTTTACGGGGCGATCGCCTTTCTCTTAAAATAAGAACGATTATCATTTCAAGAAAGCGAGAAACGAACGTGCGATCGCCAATAACTTTTTCCCTCGCGGCCCTAAGCTGTCTGGGGCTCCTCTTTGGTTGTGGTGCAGACCCCGCTACCCAGACGGAAACATCCACGTCTAGCCCCGTAACCCCAGAGGCAACGACCCCCCAGCAGGAACCCCTGAAGATTACCGTTAGTGTTCTACCCCAGCAATATTTCGTCGAAAAAATTGCTGGCGATCGCGTCCAGGTTTCAACCTTGGTTGGCCCTGGGATCGAAGCAGAAAATTATGAACCTAAACCCCAGCAGTTAAAGGATCTCAGTGAGGCCGACGCCTACATTGGCATTGGCATCTTTTTTGAAGAAGTGTGGGGCGATCGCCTCCGCTCCGCCAATCGAGAAATGACTTGGTTAGACACCGCTGAAGGCATCGAAAAATTACCCCTTGCCGATCACCACCACCATGGCGATGACGGTCACAGCCACAGCCATGACCACGAAGGCGAACTACTCGATCCCCACATTTGGCTCTCTCCCCAGCGGGTTAAACAGCAGGCCGAAAGTATTTATCAACTGCTCGTCCAACTCGACCCCGACGGCGAAACCATCTATGCTGATAATCTCAATCAATTTTTAGGGGAACTGGATCAACTTGACCAAACCATCCGCGAGCGGTTAGCGCCTTTAGAAAATCGCACTTTCTTGGTCTTTCATCCTGCCTGGGGCTATTTTGCAGCGGACTATGACCTAGAGCAAATCTCCATCGAAGTCGAAGGCCAGGAACCCAGTGCCGCAGAACTTGCCCAACTTGTCCAAACCGCGAAGGAAAAGCAAATCCGCACCATTTTCGTGCAATATCAGTTTAATGTCCAAGCCGCCGAGGCGATCGCCCAGGAAATTAACGCCGAGGTGGTACCCCTCGATCCCCTCGCCCCCAACTGGTCAGAAAATATGTTGGCCATGACCGATGAATTTATCCAAGCCAGTCGCCCCAATCCCACGGAGTAGCTCCCCCATGGAAACGGTCATTTCCCTCGAACGAGTCTGGGCGGGCTACCCGAAGACCCCTGTCCTCGAAGACATTAACCTACAGGTACAGGCCTTGGATTTTATTGGTCTGATTGGCCCCAATGGTGGTGGGAAAACCACCCTACTGAAAGTGCTGCTTGGTTTGGTGCAACCCCAACGGGGGACGGTCAAAATTTTAGATCGCCCTGTCACCCAGGGCCGCCGTTACATCGGCTACGTACCCCAGATCCTAGAACTTGACCGGGATTTCCCGATCCAAGTCCGGGATGTGGTAAACATGGGGCGTTTGGGTAAACGAAAATTATTCCACCGCTACAACCGCAAGGACCGGGAAATTGTCCAGCGTTCCCTTGTGCAGGTGGGCATGGCTGATAAAGGCGATCGCCCCATTGGCGAACTGTCCGGGGGGGAAAGGCAACGGGTTTATATTGCGCGGGCCTTGGCTTCGGAACCGAAAATTCTCCTCCTCGATGAACCCACTGCTAACGTTGATTCCCATGTGCAGAATAGTATTTACGAATTGCTCAAAGAACTTAATCAATCCATGACGATTATGATGATTTCCCACGACCTTGGGGCCATCTCCTCCTATGTGAAAACCGTGGGCTGCCTAAATCGCCGCTTGCATTATCATCATGATCGCCTGATCACCCCCACCATGATCGAAGAAACCTACCAATGCCCCGTGGATCTCATTGCCCACGGCATTCCCCACCGGGTTTTTCCGGATCACGCTGATGGTTCTTCCTCGCCAACCCACCACCATTCTTCATCCTGCGACCATGCTTGACGCCCTCCAGTTCGACTTTATGCAAAATGCCCTGATGGCGGGAATCCTCGTCAGCATCGCCTGTGGCATTATTGGGACTTTTGTCGTCGTCAACCGCATTGTTTTTATTAGTGGGGGCATTGCCCACGCTGCCTATGGGGGTATTGGTCTGGGCTATTTTTTTCAATTTAATCCCATTTGGGGGGCGATCGCCTTTGGCTTGATCTCTGCCCTGGGGATGGGCTGGGTTGAACAACAAACCAAACAACGGGGTGATACCCTGATCGGCGTGATGTGGGCGATTGGCATGGCGATCGGCATTATTTTGATCGACTTTACCGAGGGTTATAAAGCGGGTTTAGAGAGTTATTTATTTGGCAGTATCCTGGCGGTGCCCCGGTCGGATCTGTGGCTAATGTTTGGCGTTGACTGTGTGATTATTGCCCTCATTGCTTTACTTTACAAAGAACTCCTCGCCATTTCCTTTGACCCGGTGTTTGCCACGACCCGCAATTTGCCCGTGCGCAGTCTGTATCTCGTCCTCGTGGGTTTAATCGCCCTGACGGTGGTGATGGTGATGCAAATTGTCGGTTTGATTATGGTGATTGCCCTCTTAACGATTCCGGCGGCGATCGCCAGCCAATGGCAGAAAAAAATTACCGCCATGATGGGTTTAGCCAGTCTGTTAGGGATTAGCTTTACGACGACGGGCCTCTGGCTCTCGTATCGCTTTAATCTGACTTCGGGGGCAACGATTATCCTAGTTTCAGGGATTGCCTATCTCCTGAGCCTCGGACTCAAAGCCTACGGCGATCGCCAATCCACCCAACCAGAAGCCTAATGTCCAAGAAACTCACTAAAAACCAACGCACCATTCTCCAGCTCATCCAAGCCAAAGAAACCGAAACCAGCGCCCAAAATCTCCATTTCGAGATGCAGCAAACGGGCCTAAAAATCGGTTTAGCCACCGTTTATCGCGCCCTGAAATTACTGAAAGTCGAGGGCAAAATCCAAGAGCGGGTCACCCCAGAGGGAGAATCGTTCTATAGCAAAATTGGCATGACCGAACACCACCACCACCATTTAAACTGCGTCAACTGCGGCCAATCTTACCCCCTCGATAGTTGTCCCATTAGTCAAAAAATTACCGACTGGTGCCAAACCCAGAAGTTCAAGGTCTATTACCACACCCTCGAATTCTTTGGCCTCTGCGCCGACTGTCAGACTCAGGCCGATAATGCTGAATGTTTTAACGCCAACTGATAATAGGCTTCAGCATGGTCAATTAATTCCGCTGCTTGGGTCTCCCCCACATCCTTGAGGCGCTTGGCAGGAATGCCCACCATGAGCGATCGCCCTGGGACATCCTTTGTGACGACACAACCCGCGCCGATAATACTGCCCGCGCCGACCCGCACCCCATCTAAAACAATCGCCCCAATACCAATTAGGCAGCCTTGTTCAATGTGGGCACTGTGGATCACTGCTTTATGGCCGATGGTGACGTAATCTTCAAGCACCGTCTGTTTACCCGGATCACCATGGAGTACCGCCCCATCCTGGACATTGCTAAAACGACCAATCTGAATCGCCTCTAGGTCACCCCGCACCACTGCCCCGTACCAAATGCTTGATCCCTCGGCGAGGCTGACATTGCCGATCACGGTAGCATTAGAAGCCACAAAGGCCGCTTGGCTCAGATCAGGGGTGGCAAGGGAAACATTAGACCAGGTGGACATGGTGGCTGTTGGCTCATTTTTCCCTATTCTAAAATGAGTTAGCCCGCATTTTTTTACTGCCCCCCCATGCTGCACCAACATCAAAGAGCCTTACAAATCCAAACCCAAGGGAAATCTCTCCATAAAATTACGGCCAAAATCGAGTCCTATGTGGCGGAATCGGGGATAAAAATGGGATTATGCGTCGTGTTTGTGCGCCACACTTCAGCCTCGTTAATCATTCAAGAAAATGCGGATCCGGATGTGTTGTTAGATTTAGAAAACTTCATGGCGAGATTGGTGCCAGAGGATGGCCACTCCTATATCCACAGCGCCGAAGGCCCCGATGATATGCCTGCCCATATCCGCTCGGTGCTAACCAAAACCGCTGAACAAATTCCCATTGCCAATGGTCGCTTGGTGTTGGGGACGTGGCAGGGCATTTATCTCTGGGAGCACCGCAGTTATCGCCATACCAGGGAAGTGGTGGTGCATATTTACGGGGAAAAATAATCCTTGAGAGAGTCGAGATCTAACTGAATTTTGGTGTCGATTAGTTGCCCTTGGGATAAGAGGCGATCGCCACTGACCCAAGCTTGCTCCACGATGAATTGGTACATTCGGCGCGGGGAGTCGTCAAGATAATCTGCTGCTTGCCTGGGTGTCGGTCGTTGGGCGCGCTGGTCGAATCGGCTTAAAACTTGCCGTAGAAGTTCCGATTCGGTTAATTCTGTGGCAATTCCTGCGAAAAAGGCGGCCTTAATGCGACTAGGATCATAAACTGTGACCATCGCCCGGCCTTGGTTCTGGTAAAGATTTTGGGAATGTTGGGCGGCGATCGCCGATGACCAATAGAGTTTTAAACCCTGATCCCAAACAAAAAGTAACGGGCTACTCCAGGGCAAGCCAACCGGCGAACAGGTGCTGAGGCTGCAATAAATCTGCGTGTCGAGTAAATCTTTGACGAGGGCGATCGCCTCTGGATCGGTGGCCTTAGTTGTATCCACCCAGCCGTTTTCTGCCGTTGCGAGTTGTGCCATTTAAGTACCGGTTAAAGTGACGATACCGTAGTGTTCCGGGGAAAGATACTGTCGCACTAAACGCTGGAGCGACTCAATCGTGAAGGTTTCCACCATCTGGGGATAGTGGTGGGCATAATCAAGGCTGCCGAGGGTTTGGTAATAGCCGTAGAGCCCGGCCAACTGACTCGCGCTTTCCGTCGAAAAAATGTGCTCATTACACAGCATGCGTTTCGCCCGACGCAGTTCTTCTTCGCTCACACAACAGGTCTGGAGATCAGCAAGGCGATCGCCAATCACCTGTTCTACATCGTCTAAATGTTCTGCATCGAGCCAGGCCTGGATCGTAAATAAACTAGAGTCCCGTTGCAAAGAGAAACCACTATTAATATCCAAAACCCACTGACGTTTTTCCCGCAATTCTTGCACCAGCCAAGCGGAAGTTGTCCCGGCCAAGATCACTGACAGGAGATCCAGACCCACCGCATCATTAAATTGCTCAACCCCTGTCCCCAGCCAACCGAAGATTAAGCGGGCCATTTGCACATTGGGCATTTGAATTTCATCGCGGCGAATCTCGATCAGGGGGGGTTCTGCCTCCACCTCAAAGGGGGGACATTCAGAAGGCACCTGAAAATCACTAAAGTTGGTTTGGATCAGATCTAGGGCCTGGTCGACTTGAATATTACCAACCATACTGATGATTAAATTTTGGGGTTGATAATGGGTCCGGTGAAAACAGCGCATTTGGTTGGGGGTATAGCCACACAGTTGTTCGGCATTGCCCAAAATCGAGCGGCCATAGGGGTGATTTTCGTACAGGAGACGGCTCAAGGCTTGGAAAGCGAGCCAGTCGGGGTCATCTTGGCTAATACTAATTTCTTCGAGTACTACCTGGCGTTCCCGGATAAATTCGGCGTCGGGAATGGTGGCATTGCGTAAAATATCGCTCAGATAAGGGAGAGTTTCTGGTAGGCGATCGCCCGTAGTACTGAGGTAGAAATGGGCGTAATCGTAACTGGTGGCGGCATTACTCAGCCCACCGCAAGTTTCAACAATTTGATCAAACTCACCGGGACAGACTTGGTGCGATCCCTTAAAGATCATGTGCTCTAAAAAATGGGCCATTCCTTCCCATTCTGTCGGTTCGGCGATCGCCCCTGCTTTAACCCATACATCGGTGACCACCACAGGCGTCCCTGGCAAATATTGATGCACCACCTGGAGGCCATTGGGGAGCGTAAACAATTGCACCGGATCGGGTTGGAGAGAGTAGGGCAAGGGGATAACCGAAGCGAAACTTACCCCCATCATAACCGCTTCTTTTCTGGGGCTTAAAGGAACATGAACTTAGCTAAACAACAACTTTTTTTGCGACGCCCCGATACAGGCTTTAGTTAAGCAGACATTATTAAACATAAACAAGATTTATATTATTTTAGGGTTTATATTCTTTGGGCTTATTACTAGACTGTAGAAGAACAAGGTTTTTCGCCTACTTCCCCAAAAATACTTGCCATGATTTTTTTTTCCCGCCGACCCTCTCTCAAAAATCCCAATCAGCAACTGCGGTTTTTGCCCTCGACATCTTTCGATCTGTTCCAGCCTCTCCGTCAATGGCTCAATGGCCTAGAGATTTGTAATCCAGATCGCGCCCGATTGATTTGCCAACTGGTGCCCGCCCAGTGCCCCTTTGCCCAAGAAATTTCCTTAGCGGGTCTGATTCACTTTAAAATTCCGCCACTGTGTAAGCTCAATCCCCTTTACGAAGAAGTCATCGGCCTACGATTTAGAGCCCTTTGTTACCTCGCCGAAAAATGTCCGAGCGAAGTTTGTCGCTATTGCTAACGCTCTAGGCTGGCCAAATTGCCAATCTTGAAAGTCCAACTCTTGGTTTGCTCCTTAGGATGATGAACTGCCCCAGGACTTCTGAATGATGAAGACGAGGATAATCCATGGTCAAGCTGAAACCAATCAGAGCGTATTCCACCTTATTTCGCTGCACGGCCCAAGCGACGCGGGTTCATCCAGCAACGTAGTTTTTAAATTAATTTAATGCCAATGAAAACGCCTCAAACTTTCTCTCTCCCTTGGTACCGCTGGCTCAATAGCCAATATGTTGTGCGGTTGTTAGAAACGGTTCAAGATCTGATTGTGATTGGCCTGTGTGTTGGGCTGTTTAGCTTTATGGTGTTGCAACTGCGGGAGATGGTGCTTTCGTTGTTGCCGCCTCTGCAATTTCAGACGGTTACTTCTGATATTCTCTTTTTACTGATTTTGGTAGAGCTGTTTCGTTTGCTGATTATCTACCTCCAAGAACACCGGGTTTCTATCGGTGTGGCGGTGGAAGTGTCGATTGTTTCTGTGCTCCGGGAAATTATTGTACGCGGTGTTTTAGAAACGCCTTGGACACAGGTTTTGGTTGCTTGTATTTTTCTGTTGGTTTTAGGGGCGCTGTTGGTGATTCGCGTTTGGTTGCCACCGACCTTTGACGGGATTGATCCGGAGCAAGTCGTCTCACAGCGGCACCGTTCTCGGCGTCATCCCCAAGAAAAAGAGAATCATACGTTGATTTCCTAGGGAAGTATTTTATCGGCAGCACCGGGTTTAAGTAATAGATGACTCGGTGCGATCGCCTTTAATTTGTAGAGCCCAATTGCGGGTCAAGATCATCCGGGGATGGATGATTTTGTGCTGTTTAATGAGGTGTTTCAACATATAGTCACACACTCCTGACACGGCTCGATAAAGATTTTTTTCGCTCAATTGCCGCAGTTTTTGCAGTTTTTTACCATCACCTCGATTCGGTTCTAGGGCATCGGCCACAAAAATAATGCAACTTAATTGATCCATGCCAGGGTGGCCGAGGGTGTGGTTGGCGATCGCCTGTAGAATCTGTGCATCCTGAATCCCAAACTCTGTCCGCGCCACAATTGCACTCACATCTGCATGGAGGAGGTGGGGTACATGGGCACAAATCGAATCAATCTCTAAACCGTGCTGTCGGGCGATTTGCAGCAATTTGGGCGGCGGAAAAAACTTCGCGAGGTCATGTAATAATCCCGCCTGGGCCGCTTGGTCTGGGTCTGTTCCGTGGCGTTGGGCCAAGGCTTGGGCCATTTGTTCGACTCCAAGGATATGCTCTAGGCGATCGCGCGAAACATTGTCTTGCAACCAACTGATCACCTGTCCTCGATCTAGTGTCATGCAGCCCCACTCCTCCGACGAAACATCAAGATCTTTGTACAAAACCCCCTAAATCTCCCTTACTAAAACGATAACGAAAGGAGTTTCATGGGTGATAATCCTAGTGAAGAATACAACCTACGACCGGAAATTGGGATTTTGAGTACTGCCACCCCGACAAACCACCGCACCATTCGCCCCATTTCAACCTATGCCCTCCACGGTGTGGCATTCCACGACGGCTATTTTTGGGCCATTGAAAATATTAATGGCTACTTGATGCGGATCGATCCCCAAACCGATGCAACACAAATTATCAACTCCCGCACTTGGTCAGCTTTTATTGGGGCGACGGGCCTCGCGATCCAAAACGAGATTCTTTGGTTTACCAGCGGCGATCGCCTCTACAAATGTGCCATGACCGACGGCCAATGGAATCCCGAACTCTTTACCCGCTTTCCCGATACCGTCAATGGCGTCGCGATTTCTGGCAATAGCCTTTATGTTTCCTGCCAAAAACGGGGCGAAATTTTTATCTACGATGCCACCAATGGCCGCTCCATTACCAGTCTCTATGCCCCTGGCATTGGCGTTGAAAACCTCGTGATTCGCGGCGAAGATCTCTGGGTTTCCGATAGCCTCGAACAAACCGTTTATTGCCTAGAGCGGGCCACTGGCGAAGTAAAATTCAGTCTACTGACCCCCTTTGAATCCCCCACGGGTTTGACATTCTACCCGAATCCGGAAGGAGGCCCAGACATTCTTTATGTCGCCTACGCTTCCCAAGAACCCTACATTCGCGATAATCCCAACGCCGACCCCAACTACGAACTCCAATACCGCGACGTTACTTTTCTGCATCCCCTCTATTTCCGCTACGATCCAGAGGCAAAATATGCCCTCTCCAATGGCTTTCTCCTGGAGATGAGCTACGTTGAAGAACTATCGCCCCTCGATCCCGTTGAATTGCAGGATCTCGAATGGAAAATTGCTCTCCCTGCCGAGACCGATCGCCAGCAAGTGGTTAGCATCGAACCCGTCGGTCTCCCCTTCACCATTGAAGAAAAAGAAGGCCAAAAGGTCGCCGTCTTTAAATTCGACCAACTCAATGACCGACATCGTCATATCTTTGGCTGGCGGGCCATCCTCAAAGTGTGGGGCATTAAATATCAATTTACGCCGCCGGACTGCGAAAACCTCGCGCCGATTCCAGAAGCACTCCAAGCAAAATATTTGGTGGATAACGAAAATTTGGCCATGGAAACAGAGATTATCCAGCGGGCCGCAACCGATGCCGTGGGGAGCGAAACCAATCTGCTCCGCCAAATGTACAACATCCGCAACTACGTTTATGACCATCTCTCCTACGGCATTAAGCCCCACATCGACACCCCAGATATTGCCCTCCGGCGGGGGGTCGGCTCCTGCGGTGAATATTTAGGTGTCCTCTTGGCTTTGGCTCGGCTCAACGGCATCGCCAGCCGGACGGTGGGTCGCTACAAATGTCCAGCCCACGCCCACCTGAGAAATCTCCCCCTCCAACCCGATTACAACCATGTCTGGATGGAATTTTATTTGCCGGGTTATGGTTGGCTGCCAATGGAATCGAACCCCGATGATCTGTGCGAGGGAGGGCCATACCCAGCCCGCTTTTTCATGGGACTGGCTTGGTACCACGCAGAAATGGCGAAGGGCGTCCCCTTTGAAAAGTTGTACCGCCAGGGGGAAATTGTCCCAAAAGAGCAAGTTTCCCTAGGAGATCTGGCCCTGAACCATGTGCGGTTTACGATCCTTGAGGAATTACAACCTCAATAGTTAGAAAGCGTGTGCAAATCTCAGAGGTTAATCCGGGGCAGGCGATGCTTGAAACCGCAGAGAATTTCCCAAGAAATCGTGCCCAATTGATTCGCCCATTGGTCAACGGTTAGCTGCTGGTCATGATCTGTACCAATGAGCGTCACCACATCACCGACTTGGACGTCCGGAAGATGGCTAACGTCGAGCATCAGTTGATCCATCGTAATCGCCCCAATTTGGGGGGCAAAGGCACCATTAACCAAGACTTTTAAGTTATTGGAGAGGCGACGGGGCACACCATCGGCGTAACCAATGCCCACCACTGCTGTTTTTGTGTCTGTGGCGGTAATAAAGCGATGGCCGTAGCTGACGCCAGTATCGGGGGGCAAAGTTTTCAGTTGAGTAATGCGGGCTTTGACCTGGAGCACGGGTTTGAGGTGAACTTTGGGGCTGAGGTGGGGCGCTGGATAGACACCGTAAATAGAAAGGCCCAAACGCACCAGATCGTAGTGGAGATCGCGGCTGTGGAGGGTGGCAGCGGAATTACTGATATGTCGTTTTGGGATCGGTATTCCCTGTTGTTCGAGTTTGGCGATCGCCGCTTGGAAGCGTTGGTGTTGCTGATCCATCGTCGTGGGGTCTGGGTCGTCAGCGGTGGCAAAGTGGGAGTAGATGCTGGCAATGTTGAGGTGCGGAGCTTGATGAACTGCCGCAACGAAGGGTAGCGCTTCCTCCCAGCGGGTGCCGAGACGGGACATTCCGGTGTCGATTTTGAGGTGTACAGGGAGCGTTTTCCCTAATCGGGCGAGGGCTTCATTAAAAATAGTCACCTGGGACAGGTTACAGAGGGTGGGTTGCAAATCCCAATGGGCGATCGCCTCAATCTCTTCGGTAGTATTGGTCGCCCCCAAAACGAGGATCGGCGCAGTAATCCCGGCTTCGCGCAGTTCGACCCCTTCCCCTAAGGTGGCGATCGCCAACCAACTGGCCCCCGCCTTGAGTACCGTTTCGGCGACCTTGACCGCACCATGGCCGTAGGCATCGGCTTTTACCACCGCCATCAATGCCGTTTGGGGCGCGAGAATGTCCTTGAGGGCACGGATATTAGCCGCCAGCGCTTGATGGTCAATTTCTACCCAGGCCCGTTGGCGAATCGCTTTAGAAAACTGATAATGACGGCACGCTTGGGACACGATATGGGATAGCTGTTCTCCATCTAACACAGGCGATCGCTCCAATTTTGATAAGAATTTTTTGCTTATTTTATCGAGTGTAGAGTCTAGGCTCGTATTTTGGGGCCACAAAAGCAGCAATTACGCTCCACAGAAACAGGCTGATTCCTCCAAACAGAAGGACAAAAAATCGCCCCTTGAATGAACGAGAGGCGATCGCAATTCAGAACTGGAAAAATTAAGCGTTGATGTATTCCTGGAGCGGTTTCACATCGAGGGGATGCTCTTGGAGAGACCGAATTGCTGCCACCGTTGCTCTAGCTCCTGCCAAAGTCGTGATAATCGGCAATTTGTAATCGAGGGCTGTGCGACGAATCATCCGCCCGTCCGCTTGGGATTCTTCCCCAGAGGGGGTATTGATAATGAACTGAATCCAACCATTTTTCATCCAATCGACCACATGGGGCCGCCCTTCATGGAGCTTTAATACCAATTCCACATCTTCAATACCGTTCTCTAGGAGCACTTGACGCGTACCAGAAGTGGCTACAATCCGGAATCCCAATTCCATGAGATCCTTAACCACAGGCACGGCGGCTTCTTTATTGCGGTCATTCATCGAGACAAAGACCGTTCCTTCTGTTGCCAGTTCAACCCCAGCCCCAATCTCCGCTTTAGCAAAAGCCTTACCGAAATCAACATCGATGCCCATCACTTCCCCGGTCGAGCGCATTTCGGGGCCGAGGAGGGTGTCAGTGCCTTCAAATTTGTTAAAGGGTAAGACGGCTTCTTTGACAGCAACGTGTTTCGGGGTAATTTCACCGTCAATGCCTAATTCATCAAGGGTTTTACCGGACATCACCAAGGAAGCAATTTTCGCTAGGGGCCGTCCAGTAGCTTTAGAAACATAAGGTACAGTACGGGAAGCGCGGGGATTCGCTTCGAGGATATAGACTTGGTTATCCTTGACAGCATACTGAATATTCATCAAGCCGACAACCTTAAGGGTTTGGGCTAATTTCACCGTCCATTCACGGATTGTACTAAGGACTTCATCGGGGAGAGAAGTGTGGGGGATTGAGCAAGCAGAGTCGCCGGAATGGATCCCAGCTTCTTCGATGTGTTCCATAATGCCGCCAATAACCACTTTTCCGGTGTGATCACAGAGGGCATCCACATCGACTTCGATGGCGTTTTCGAGGAATTTATCGACGAGGATCGGGTGATCGGGTTCGACCTGAACGGCGTATTTCATGTAGTGGTCGAGTTCTTCGTCGGAATAGACAATCTCCATTGCCCGTCCGCCAAGCACGTAGGAGGGACGCACGACTACCGGATAACCGACGCGATTGGCAATCTTTTGGGCTTCTTTGTAGTCGCGGGCAATGCCGTTGGCGGGTTGGAGAATTTCAAGGTCGTGGAGGATTTTTTCAAAGCGCTCCCGGTCTTCGGCGGTGTCGATCGCATCGGGCTGGGTGCCCCAAATTTTGGTATCAACGGGACAATCACCTGCGTTGAGGTAATTGTCGAGGGGGACGGCTAATTTTAACGGGGTTTGGCCGCCGAATTGGATGATTACGCCTGCGGGGTTTTCGGCTTCGATAATGTTTAAAACGTCCTCTTTGGTGAGGGGTTCAAAATACAGGCGATCGCTGGTGTCGTAGTCCGTGGAAACGGTTTCGGGGTTGGAGTTG
Source organism: Picosynechococcus sp. PCC 7002 (assembly GCF_963860125.1). NCBI lineage: Bacteria > Bacillati > Cyanobacteriota > Cyanophyceae > Chroococcales > Geminocystaceae > Picosynechococcus > Picosynechococcus sp. PCC 7002. The sequence goes on along the minus strand of NZ_CAWLFA010000001.1, from coordinate 2,592,332 downwards.
ACCATGATCGTTTCGTAGCCCGCATCGCTGAGGGAGAACGCCGCATGGCAGCAACAATAGTCGAATTCAATTCCCTGGCCAATGCGGTTGGGGCCACCGCCGAGGATCATCGCTTTGGGGCGATCGCTGGGTTCAACTTCCGATTCGGTGCCGTCGTAGGTGGAGTAGTAGTAGGGCGTAAAGGCTTCAAATTCTGCCGCACAGGTGTCCACGAGTTTATACACGGGTAAGACACCAATGGATTTGCGGTAGGCGCGCACGGCATCTTCGTTGGTTTTGGTGGCGTAGGCAATTTGGCGATCGCTGAACCCCTGTTGCTTAATCACCCGCATATCCGCCGCCGAAATTTCCGTCAGAGGGGTCTGTTTCATAAAGCGTTCCGTGACCAGCAATTCTGCCATTTTGTCGAGGAACCAGATATCAATCGCCGTCAAATCATGAATTTCTTCGACGGTCATCCCCAATTTCAACGCCTGATAAATGGTGAAAATCCGGTCGGGATTCGGTGTCCGTAAGCTCGTCGAAATGTGGCTCAGGCTGGGTAATGTTTCCTGGCGTTCTCCTCCGGAGCCGCTTTGCGGAGCGCAGCCAAAACCATACCGTCCCGTTTCAAGGGAGCGTAACGCCTTTTGGAAAGACTCTTGGAAGGTGCGCCCGATCGCCATCGCTTCGCCCACGGATTTCATTTGGGTGGTGAGAATCGGTTCTGAACCGGGGAATTTTTCAAAGGCAAAACGGGGAATTTTCGTGACCACATAGTCAATGGTCGGTTCAAAGGAAGCGGGAGTTTGCTTCGTGATGTCGTTCGGAATTTCATCGAGGGTGTAGCCCACCGCCAACTTCGCTGCAAATTTGGCGATCGGGAAGCCCGTTGCCTTCGAAGCCAGGGCAGAAGAACGGGACACGCGGGGGTTCATCTCGATGACAATCACTTCGCCGTTGAGGGGGTTCACCGAAAACTGAATGTTCGAGCCACCCGTTTCGACACCAATTTCACGAATAATTTTCAGGGAGTAGTCTCGCAACCGCTGATATTCCTTATCGGTCAAAGTTTGGGCCGGGGCCACGGTAATCGAGTCACCGGTGTGTACCCCCATCGGGTCAATATTTTCAATGGAGCAAATAATCACGACGTTATCGGCGAGATCCCGCATCACCTCCAGTTCGTATTCTTTCCAACCGAGGAGGGATTTTTCTACGAGAATCTGGGATACGGGGGAGGCTTCTAAACCGGACTTGCAGATTTTTTCGTATTCTTCTTGGTTATAGGCGATGCCGCCGCCACTACCGCCCATGGTGAAGGCTGGCCGAATAATGAGGGGGTAACTACCGATTTCGATGGCGACTTCCCGTGCTTCTTCCATCGTGCTGGCAATGCCGGAAGGACAAACGGGGACACCGATCCGGGCCATGGCTTCTTTAAAGAGGTTGCGATCCTCGGCCATCTCAATCGCTTCTAATTTCGCACCGATCAACTCGACGTTGAATTTTTCGAGGGTGCCGTTCTTCGCCAGGGAAACCGCTGTGTTTAAGGCCGTTTGGCCGCCCATGGTGGGGAGCAGGGCATCGGGCCGTTCTTTTTCGATGACTTTAGCGACAATTTCGGGGGTGATTGGCTCAACGTAGGTGCGATCGGCGGTCTCTGGATCCGTCATAATCGTGGCTGGGTTGGAGTTGACCAAGACCACTTCATAGCCTTCCTCCCGCAACGCCTTACAGGATTGGGTGCCGGAGTAGTCAAACTCACAGGCTTGTCCAATCACAATGGGGCCAGAACCAAGGATTAGAATTTTTTTGATATCGTCGCGGCGAGGCATAGGGCTACTACGTTCACTTTCGAAATTGTCTCAATCATTCTATCTGCTCTGATGCCGATTCTTAACGCGATCTGGGGCGGAACGGCAAGCCAAGTTAGATTTAGCTGACATCCGTGGTTTTGTGGCGATCGCCTTGGGGAAAATATCGTCAGTTCCTCACCGCTTTGGGGAAGATCGGCGTTTAGGGGAATGGCTTGATGCCGTAAGATTTACCGAGAGAATTGATTGTGATTTCCTGCGAGGGCTAGTGCCGTTATGACAGAAGCTAAAAAAACCTGGAGCGATCGCTTTGATACATCGCTACATCCGGCGATCGCCGTGTTTAATGCCAGTATCGGCTTTGATATTGAACTGATCGAGTATGACATTACGGGTTCAGTGGCCCATGCCCAGATGCTCGCCCACACTGGGATTATTTCCGCCGAAGAAGGTAAAATCCTCGTCCAAGGTTTAGAACAAGTCCGCCAGGAATATCGCAAGGGCAACTTTCACCCCGGCGTCGAAGATGAGGATGTCCATTTCGCAGTCGAAAAACGCTTGACGGCAATTGTTGGCGATGTGGGCAAAAAACTCCACACCGGGCGATCGCGCAATGATCAGGTAGGCACGGATATTCGTCTCTATCTGCGGGACAAAATTCGCGGCATTCAGCAGCAATTGCGAGACTTTCAACAGGTTTTATTGAATCACGCGGAAAACCATGTGGAGACTTTGATTCCCGGCTATACCCACCTGCAACGGGCGCAACCAATTAGCCTCGCCCATCACTTGATGGCCTATTTCCAGATGGCCCAACGGGATTATGAACGGTTGGATGATGTCTACAAGCGCACCAATACTTCTCCCCTTGGTTGTGGCGCTTTGGCGGGGACAACTTTTCCCATTGATCGCCATTTCAGCGCGAATTTACTCGGCTTTGAACGCCTCTATCAAAACAGTCTCGATGGGGTCAGCGATCGCGATTTTGCCATCGAGTTTTCCGCCGCTGCCAGCTTGATCATGGTGCACCTGAGCCGCTTGTCTGAAGAGATGATTTTCTGGGCCTCGAAGGAATTTAGTTTTATTAGCTTAAAAGATAGTTGTGCGACGGGTTCGAGCATTATGCCCCAGAAGAAAAACCCGGATATTCCGGAATTGGTGCGCGGCAAAACAGGTCGCGTGTTTGGACATCTCCAAGGGTTACTCGTGCTGATGAAAGGCTTACCCCTCGCCTATAATAAGGATTTGCAAGACGATAAAGAGGGCCTTTTTGATACCGTTAAAACAGTGCAGGGTTGCCTCGAAGCGATGACCATTTTGCTCGGTGAGGGGATTGAATTCCGCACCCAACGCCTTGAGGAAGCAGTAAACGAAGACTTTTCTAACGCGACCGATGTGGCTGATTATTTAGCGAGTAAAGGGGTGCCGTTCCGGGAAGCCTATAACCTCGTGGGCAAAGTAGTGAAAACCAGTCTTGCCGCTGACAAATTGCTCAAGGATTTGACGATGGACGAATGGAAAGCATTACATCCTGCCTTTGAAGAAGATATCTATCAGGCGATCGCCCCCCAGCAAGTCGTGGCAGCCCGTAATAGTTATGGAGGCACAGGTTTTGAACAGGTACGGCAGGCGATCGCTGAAGCCCAAAATCTTCTGACCAATCCCTAGCATTTCGCTGGAGGGGGTATCGAGAAGATACTTTCTTTGTAATGGATAGTGGCGATCGTTATTGCACTAATGATTTGTTAGCGAGCTATAGTGTTTCCTCTCAACCATTCTACTAATGCTTCTCGTCCTAGCTCACCCGATGCGATCGCCGACTCCAACAAGCCTAAATCTCGAATGCCAAATGCCCCACCGGATTGCTCAATGACTCTGTGGTGTAATGCCAGTACCTCGATTAACGTCAGAAAACGCACTATGCTAACCGCTGATACAACTCAGTATTTTTTGTGAGAACATAATCGGCTGCATCAACAAACCCCGTTTTTTGAGAATTAAGCCAATCCTCTAGGCTTGCCTTCAGTAAAACTTCAATCCCAATCCCATGCATGGTTGCTAAATCTTGCAGCTTTTGGAATTGGGTATCTGAAAGGTCAAGGGTAATAGAAGCCACGGCGATCGCCCTCCTGATATTTTTGTGCTAAGTCTAGCATCGACTCCAAACATTTAAGGATATCGAGAGAGTATTCCCTTAGTGATGGATGGTGGTGATCGCCCCGACTAACCTAACTACCATTTTGCTGCCTGACTTGCTGCAACAACTCTTGAATGGATAAAACGGGTATGGGTGAATTCAAAAAACCTTGAGAGTCACGGGTCACAATTGCTTCTAATCCTTGGTTGACGGCGCTAAAGATTTGAACAGCGTCTTCAAAATCAGCCAAGTCAGAATTAAAAGCTGATTCCAGAACGTCTCGATCAACTGGACAAATCATCATGGCAGTCAGTATTTCTGAGACTGCTTGCCGCGCTTGCTCAACATTACGAGTATGTCTGCGTGAGATATAAAAAATGTCTGTTAGTGTTGTTGCTGTGACATAGCCAACAATCTCACCTACATCAATTGCCTGAAACAGCAGTTCTGCATCCTGGAAAAATGGCTCTCGTTGCAGTAAAAAATCTAAAATAATATTGGTATCAACTAAGACTTTCACTGAAGATACTTCTCCGCCCGTTTTTCTTCCAGCATCACTGCCACTTCGTCATCTGTTGGCGCGGGTTGTTCCGTTTTTAACAATCCTTTCATTCGCCGAATTGCCCTAGAGCGGTCTACTTGAACAGCGGTCGTATCTTGTAAGGACTCAACGATAGCGGCGATTAGCGCGAGGCGATCGCTAGGTGGCAACTTGAAGATTTGCGCTTTTAGTTCTTGTGACAACATAGATTACTCCCAGGTTCAACGGGATTTCCCATTCAGTATGAGTGATCCTATTCTGAATGACCAAGGTAATGCTCGGTGCTTTGTCGGAGATTTCGATCTGGCGATCGCCCCTCAACAGATGATTGCTGCCTTGATTTGCTGAATGTCTAAAAACTTATCCAACTGTTTTCCAAAGCCAAAAGCCAACGCCAAGAACTAGAACAATCCCAGCAATCCACGCAAATTTTGTCCAATTTGAAGCAGGCTTCACCGGGGGAGTCGGTTCTACTTGAAATTTTGGTGTATTAAGATGTGAAAGTAGATTTTCCGGCGTGGCAATATTCTGGAAAATCTTTGTGACCCCAGGCCAAACATAATCGGTATTGTAGGCATTTGGGCCATCTTTAACGCCGCCAAAATCCTTAAATAAAGCATCGTCATAATATTGCGTCGAAGTCACCGCTTGATTATGAAAAGCGACCAGGGGCGGCTCGTTTTCTGGATTGGAATAGGAAAAATAAATCGCCTTATTTTCACTGGCGATCGCCTCATAATTAGAAGTAGCTTGTCCCCGCATCGGATCAACCCATTGACTGGGCGGCACCAAGGTATCAGAACCACCATGTAAGATTGCTACGGGCTGCTTTAGATCTGGCCCCGTATCCTGAATCAAAATCGGGGCTGCCGTGAAAGGAGACCGGAACAACTTCAAGATCCAAATCGCAATTTTGGGGATGCCCATTTCCGTACTGGCAGCGGGATCGGCTGTGACGATTTGCTTCGGGAAAAAGCGATTGCTAGGCGAATCTTTCAGCACAGAGGGGAGACTCAAGGCAATTAATCCACCCAAAGAATGACCAAAGGCAAAGGTCTCTAAGCTTTCCTGATTCCAGTGGGCATAGCGTTCCTGGGTCGTTAAATATTCCCAAGCATCTTCCGGGAGGGCGATCGCATTACTCAGCCATTCCGTTGGTGAATGCACTAGGCTCAAACCTACCGTAGACAAAAGATGAATCAAATTTTTCCCATACTCCCGCCGAAACCAGCTACACACAGTCAGCAGCAAAATAATCACGACCAAAGCCCAGGCCACGCGGCGCAAGTCTCCCATCGTAAAGGCAGATAGGCCACGGCTTAAACCCGTATCATTCCGTTCGTAAATTTCTGAAAATAGAGGGTGAATATCTTCTGTTGCTAAGGTCTTCTGGGCTGACTTCTGAGTTTGCGTCGCAGCCGCTAGCCATTGCTGAATATGGGGCTGAGATTGTCGGGGTGGCGTTGGCGTTTGGGGTGCTGTATTCGGATAAAAACTCCGCTGAAAATCAGGAAAAAAGACAATGTATCCTTGCTTTACCAACTCAAGCAGATGGGCCTCATAAAAAGAAGGCATACAGAGGGCAAACCCATGGAGATAAAGAATGACATTCAGCTTTGTGCCAGGATTTGAGGCGGACTCTGGGACATACACGCGAATAAATGTCCCATCTGCATGGCTGCCGCCCTGGTACACATAATATTCCCCCTCCGGCACATGCTCGCACATCCAAGATTCAGAAGCCGCCAGTGACATAGCTTGTAGATCCCCCTAATGAAATGGTGTAAACGCAGATTTATATAGTGTTTTGGCACTGGTCATACTTTTAACGCTTTTCCTCAGTTTTGTGGTTGAGTTTATAATCAGCCGCTGGCCAAATTTTATTAATCTCATCGGCCTGGTGCTGGGCATTAAATCGCTCCCAGATAATGCCATTCACATCCACTTCTTGGGTAAATTCCACTGCCGTAGGATCTTCCCAACCCAAATGTCTCAGGGAACCTGGAGGGCAGGTAGAATCTTGGCGCACTGAGAGGTTTAAACTGCTGGTTCTCCAGAGGGCATATTCCCCCGGAATGAATAAGTAAGGCGCTGTCCCTAAACGAGCTGTATAGTCCGCCACGGTTGCTGCAATTTTGTCGGTAGAAAGGGCGAGGTGTAGTTTCTTCATCGCTATCTGTTTTTAAGATTCTGGGGCATCGGTCGCCGCAACCTTACTTTGGTTTCGCCAAATACCAGTGATCCCAGCCGTCACAATATGAGACAACAACCCAGCCGGCCCTGCAAAAAGACATAGGGCGAGGGAATGGCGGGTGAAAATGCCTTTTTCTAACCCCTGTTGATAAATCCAGCGCCCGACAAACAAATCCATCACGAGAAAATGCGTCCAGCCAGTGGCCATCACCGGCGGTAACGAAAATAAAGCCGCTAAATCACCCAAGGTGGGATTTGACCAGATTGCAGCTTGGTCTGGATCGAGGGAAAGGGCAAACAAACCGACATATACAACGGCCAGAATCCCAAAGGGCACCAGGGAATCCATGAGTTTTTGGGTGCCTTGCCATTGGGGGGCAATGACCATTAATCCCCAAAAGGGCAATACAAATAAGTTTGTAAGATTAAATACAATGTCTAAGTTTTCTAACGTCATATTACTGATAAGTAACGGTATAGACAGGGTTTGCGGCCCATTTGGGTATGATAACTGTAGCGTATCAATCTTGCTGACTTTACACGGTAAATTTAAATCTTAAAAAAGTATTAATAAGGTTTAGAATAGGTGTGTCACTATGGAGACAATAAGGTGTTTATTCGACTGGCTCAACAACATCGTGATTTCGTAAAAGACCTCGTCATGAGTCTACAGGCCCTGGCGATCGCCCTTGAGAACCGTGGTTACCTCGCGTCCTGCTATACCTGCGGCACCGAACTCAATAGCGCTTCCTTTATGGTGAGTCTAGGCGAAAATCATCTCATTCGTTTTCTCGTTTCCGATTACGGCATCACCTGGACAGAAATGCGTGATGAGCGGGAGCTGATGAAGCTAGAAGGCGCAGAAGCGATCAGCCAACTCCAGGAGCTCGCCAACATGATCAAGTACGAGCGGGAACTGCCCAAAGAGTTTTCTTACCAGCGTCCTGAATCTGACTCTTTGGTCACCCTCTAGGCCCTAGTTCAATTGCTTCGTCTAGAAATGATTTTTTGAATTTCTCTTCAATTTTCGGACTGACTGCCACGGATCTCCCGAATGGGTGGAGATCTCTTTTGCTTGATGACCCATACTTTTTAAGAGGTGCTGTTTAGGAGCCGAAGATCGGCAGGACAATGGTCACAAATAGATAAACGACTGGCGCAGTAAAAACATAGCTATCAGTGCGGTCGAGGATTCCGCCGTGGCCCGGAATCAACTGTCCAGAATCCTTAAAGCCCGCATCCCGTTTCATGATTGATTCGGTTAGGTCTCCGAGTAGGGTGGTGACGCTGATGAGCAGCCCCAAAAGTGTTCCCGTGATGGGCCACCATGACCAATCGAGATACCAAGCCCCGGCGATCGCCACGAAGATAGTCCCTAAGGCTCCAAATACAGCCCCTTCGACGGTCTTTTTGGGGCTAATGGCCGAGAGCTTCGTTTTCCCTAGCCATTTGCCCATGAAGTAAGCCCCAATGTCGGCGGCCCAAATACAAACCATCACGACAAAGGTCAACTTGAGGGCCTGGGGCAAATTAAACCACTCTCCCCAGGAAGCCGGAAGATAGCCATAGAAGGGTAAGTTACTCACGGCTTCCGTTTCTGCGAGGCTGCCCATCCTCAGTCGTACCCAGTAGCTGGGCATATAACCGCCGTAAAAGAGTCCCAAAATTGAGGTGGAGAGATCGGCAATAGTTGCCATTTTGGGCTGGAATAGAAGATAAAAGCAGATAAACGTCCCGGCGAGGGGAAAGAGGGCGTCAGCAAGGCTCGGACTCAAGGTCGCAATCACAAGCAACAATTGAGACACGACTAGGGTGGTTTTTACCGCTGGTGCTAATCCCTTTGCCCGAACCATCCGGAAGTATTCTTGTTGGCCGAGAAAGACGAGGATGCCCATTCCCAAGGTAAAGTACCATCCCCCCAAGACAATGAGGGTCAAGGCCAGGGCGATCGCCACTACACCACTAATGATTCGCGACAAAGACATAAAACTGCAAGCTCACGGCTGGGGGCTTCAATAAAAGAATTAAAGCGGGTTCCCCAGGGTTGTTAAAGAAAATTTTATCAAACGTTAACAAGATTCACGGTACAGACGCGATGAATTCACCCGGTGGGCGCGTCCCTAGTGTTTCCTGTGACGAAGTACAGTACCCAAAAAATGCTAACACAACTCCTTTGGTCGCGGCTAAAGACCATGGCCTAGAAGTGATTTGGTTAGGCATGCTCGGAGGTGACATTGGCATCGATCCAATGGCCATAGGCGGTTTCTACCTGATCAAGGGCGATCGCATAGATGGCGGGCAGTTCATAGGGGTGGTTGGCTTTGATCGCGGTTTCCAAGGCAGCATATTGGGCCGCAGTGGTCTTAAGGAGGAGTCGAAATTCTGGTTCCTGCTGTAGCTGACCTTCCCAATAATAAAAGCTTTCAACTTCACTAATGTGGATACAAGCCGCGAGACGGAGATCCATAATTTGTTTGGCGATCGCCTGGGCTTCCTGGCGACTGCTGACGGTGGTAACGGCCATGAGATATTGCATCGACTTGATGAATCAACGAATGCTAAAATTCAAGTCTAAGCGGATTTAACGACAAAGGGTTGAAATCCCGCCCCTTGGGGCGTAATTAATGCTCTATAATCATATCGTTGACACGGCAACGGATAGCGAAAACCAAGCTAAACACATACAAAGTATTTTTTGTAACCGTGATTTTTGTCCCCGGGAACCGGGGAGTCCGCCTATCGCCAGAATATAAGACTCGCTATTCCTCGGAATAGAAAGCTATTCTTTGGGTAGGAAGCCTCGCTGCTTGCGGCGGGGTAGTTCACACGGCTTCCAACGGATGTAGCGGCGCTTGCCAGCTTGTTTAGCTTGATAAAGGGCTTTATCCGCGAAGTCTAAAACCAGCAACACATCTTCATGGTCAATGGGCCAGATTGCTAAACCGATGCTCGTGCCAATTTCGACGGTATGGTGACTCAGTTCAAAGGGCTGGGTCAGGGCGAATAAAACTTTTTGGGCAATGATCCTCGCAATATTTTCAGCTTGCGCCATGGGCAGAGGCAATAACAATAAAAACTCATCGCCCCCAAGTCGAACTCCGGCTTGGCCAACCCGCAATTCCATACGCAACCGATTGGCCACCGCTTTTAAAAGCTCATCCCCCACGCCGTGGCCGTGGTGATCATTGACCTGCTTAAACCCATCAAGATCGAGGGCCAGCACTGCCAGGGCTTGATCATTGGGAATCGCCCCTTCTGGATAATCCGCGAGAAACAACCGTAAACCTTCACGATTGGTAAGACCTGTGAGGGGGTCACGGCGGGAGGCTTGTTCTGCCAACTGCCGGGCTTTTTTTTGTTGTTCGCCTTCGTACTGGAGGTGGCGGATGGTTTGCTCTACGGTCTGGATCTCATCTGGGGCACGATACCGAGAAGAAATAGGCGTTTCTGGTGTAGACCATGCCTGCTGGCTCATGCGACTCAGACGGCGCAAAGGACGACTCAGCCAACCGGATAAATACCAAATCCCCACAATGGATAAACTACCAATCAGCAAGGAATAAACCCAGATATTGCGGGCTAAGCTGCGGGCCGGGGCGAGGGCGATCGCCTCTGGTTGTCTGGCTACCGTAAACCAGCCTAAACCAGGGTAATTTTGATAACCTTGGGTGCGACGAATATCCGTTAAATAACGGGTGCCGCCGGGCCAACGCAACACGAGGGAACGGGATTCACCTGGGGCGAGCTCCTCAAGGGGCAAAAAACCCATCAATGTTCCATCACTCCATTCCTCTGGGCCAAGCAGTTTATTTCCCTCAGCAGAAATGATGAAGAGTTCTTTTTGCCTTTCCCCAGCAATGGGCTCCATTAAAGTTGACTGGGTATTATCGGCCCATTCCCAGCTTAAGTGGGCGGCGAGGACTCCCTGGAACACCCCATCAATGCTCTCGACTGGTATTGCAATATCGACAAATTGAATTGGTTCTCCGTTGGGAAGCAGGGGAAATTTATTGGCCAATAACACTGCGTCATGGACATCCCCGATAAATTCTCCTTGGCGGCCCTCCTGAAAAACTGGGCGGCTGGCAATGGACTGGCCTTCGAGGATTCGGTCGGTGGCAATGCTGACGGTTCCCTGGGGATCGAGAAAGCCGATCCAGGTAAACATGGGTACGAATTCTTGGGCTTGTTCCAAGAGCCGTCTGGCTTCAGGATCCCGTTGGCGATCGCCAAATACAGGAATCACCGCGAGGGTTTTGACTTCATTGAGCCTTGCCCACATCCGCAGATCTAGCAGACTCGCAAACTGACGATTAATGTCCCCTAGATGTTCGGCGGCGGCGGTTTTATTGCTGACAATCGCCTGCTGACCCACCAGGGCACTCACTAGCCCCCCCACAAACAATAGGGCAAATCCATAGAAAATAGTGAGACGTTGCCGATAATTCATCTCGTGGCAAAGCGATCAATGCACCCTAAATGATAATGCTAGTGGATGCTGTTGTTTAGCCTAGGGACACCAAAGATAGAAATCAAGGTTTACTTGTTTTTTATTTACAACAAAAAATAGGGGGTCATAAAAATGCTCCCCCCGAAAAGTCAACTATTTAATCTGTTAATTTGAGATCCACAGGCACAACTAGGGTGCTAACGCATTACCCCGCAGCAGACTACCAATGGTTTTCGCGGTAATCTTCATCTGCTTGAGAGGATTAGCAGGAACAACGGTCTTGTACAGGTAGCTGTCAAAGGTGAGCTTCTGCACATCGATGTCAGCACACATTTCCACAAAGGCTTCGCGGGTGGCATCGGAACGGTAGAAAACCCGCTGGAGAATGTCCAGGACGAGGTAAGTCGCACCGTACTGCTTATCCCAACGCTTCAGGTATTGCTTGAGATCGGCTTCGGTGGGAACGCGCTGACCGTTGTTAGAAGCTTCGACGATCACCTCGGCACACATCCGCGCTGATTTGGCCGCAAAGTAAATGCCTTCACCAGAGGACTTGGTTACAGTACCGGCTGCATCACCAACGAGGGCGACACGACCAACAACGCGCCGGGGTCTGGGGTGTTCGGGAATGGGGTGGGCTTCTACTTTGATGATTTCGCCACCTTCGAGGCGTTTCGCCGCGCGGGCCCGGATGCCAGCTTGTAATTGCTTGATTTTGGCTTGGTTGACTTTCATGGTGCCAGTCCCAACAGCCACGTGGTCATATTTCGGGAAGACCCAAGCGTAGAAGTCAGGGGATACATCGTCACCGACATACATTTCGGCCAGTTCTTCGTAGTAGGCCATTTTGTCTTCGGGAAGACGAATCCGCTCTTGGAAGGCGATCGCATAGTTATAATCACCAGCATCGATGGCTTTGGCCACACGGGAGTTGGCTCCATCAGCACCGACAACCAAATCCACCTTCAGGGTTTTCATTTCCCCTTTCACTTCGCCGTTGGAGTGGTCGGAGTAGTGGAGGACGTAGGGATCGGTATTGTTGTTGGGGATCTCAAGTTTGAAAACGGTACCGTTGATCAGCGTTGCGCCGAGGTCAGCGGCTCGGTTGCGCATGAAGCTATCCATCACTTCGCGGCGGCACATCCCGATGTATTCATCGTCCTTGAGGGTTTGACCAATGTTGACTTCGATATTGGAAGGGGAAATCATCTTCATTTTCCGCACACGACGGTCGATGATCTCCGGGGGTAAGTCAAATTCGTCAACCATACAGAGGGGAATCGCCCCACCGCAGGGTTTGGCATTGTCCAGTTTGCGCTCGAAAATGTAGGTTTCGATGCCAGCTTTAGCTAAGATTTCGGCGGCGGAAGAACCGGCTGGCCCTCCTCCCACAACAGCGACCCGTAGTACCAAGGCTTTGCTCCTCGTCTCGTGATGAACTATACGTTGGGCATGGTATCACGGACTATCTGGGGCGTGCAGGCGATCGCCAAGGTTTCAGAAAATCTCGCAATAGACCTTAACAAGTTTGTTAAAAAAGTTAATGTTGATCGCCCTAAAAGCAATCTTGATCCTAGGGAATCCTCTATCTTGGTGCTCCTGCCCCGTTGAAAAATTTCAGGTTCAAAAATTTGGGGTTTCTTGGGCGTCTTGGGGGAGTTTACGGCCCGTTACCCGAAAAGCAGCCACAAGGGTCGAGAGGGCGATCGCCCCCAGGGCAAAGGCATTTAGTCCTACCATGATCCTTGGCCCCCAGATCCGCCGCTGTAGATCCTGTAAAAAGGCTTGGTGGGAGCCGGCAAAAATAATTTCACTCTGGATACTGTGGTTACCCGCTTCCGGTTCTGGCCCCACGGGGGCGTTGATAATTTCTTTTTTGCCAACAATAACGACCTGTTGTCGGGGATTAAGAAAGCGTAAATTCCGGTCTAGGGGCCAATTTCGAGGCTCGTAGGTCTCGTCATCAATAGCGATCTGGGTATCGTCGAGATCAAAGAGGATCTTGCGAGGCGTCCAGAGGCCATTGTCGTCTACATAGGCGAGGTATTCGTTATCTCGGCCCCGCACCGGATTATCGGGGCTAGCCACCGCCACCACCACAACAAGTTCTTCGGCTTCGATTTCTTGGAGATTCCGAAAAGTAGTTGTAGGCTCTAGGGCCACCGTGCGCTGAATCTGCTGCTGGGTTTGATAGGCGATCGCCAGATTAATCCCCAACACCACCATCAACACAACCACCGCCGGGAAAAAACGCTGGGTAAAGTTTTTAAATGTTTTGCAGCGGGGCAGACCGACCCGGAACAAACCAAAGGCGATCGCCACCACCCCACAGAAAATCAGAAGATTAATAAACATTGCAATCGAAACCACCTGCAATCACAGCTAAATGCCTTTAGGGTAGCGGCAAACGCTTTTTGGGGCTAAAAATGTCGGTAGTCTGGCCTAGGCAGCTAGGGAAAGGGGCTTACTTTTTTCCAAAATTTGCTGGTAGTAACTCTGTAATTGTGCCGTTGCCGCTGCCCAACCCCATTTTTCCGCTTCCTGGCGGGCTTGTACCCGGAGCATTTCCCGCTGGGTTGCATCCATCGCGAGGAGTTTTTGGGTTGCTTTTACGGCTCCGTCAGGATCTTGGGGGTCAAACATATAACCATTTTCGCCATCGGTAACGATATCAGGAATGCCACCGGAATTAGCTGCCACCACCGGACAACCCGCCGCCATCGCTTCGAGGAGGACTAAGCCAAGGGTTTCTGTGCGAGACGGGAACACAAAAGCATCAGCAGAAGCAAAAGCAGACGCCAGTTCTAAACCCTGGAGATAACCGACAAAGTGGGTATTGGTGCCCGCAAAATGGGCTTCTAGTTCAGCGCGGTAGGGGCCATCGCCAACAATCGCCAAGCGTGATCCAGGAATCGCTTCGAGGACGGGTTTAATTTGATCAATTTGTTTTTCTGCGGAGACTCGACCCACATAAAGTAACAAAGGCGCTTCTGGATGTCCCTGGGAAAGGCGATCGCGCATCTTCTCAGACTTTAAACTGGGCTGGAACATCTCTGTATCTACGCCCCGCTGCCACAGATCCAGGTTTTTAATGCCATGGCTGTGGAGTTCTTCGACCATTGCCGTAGAGGTACAGAGGTTTAATTCCGCTTGGTTATGGGCCGCTTTGAGGAGTTCCCAGAGCAAGCCTTCGAGGGCACCGAGGCCGTAATGCTGGAGATATTGGGGCAGGTGGGTATGGTAGGAGGCGATCAGGGGAATGTGGAGTTTTTTCGCGAAGAAAATCCCTCCCAAGCCAAGGATTGCGGGGTTGACCACATGAATGAGATCCGGCTGAAATTCCTCTAGGGCACGGCCCACCGAAGGCCCAGGAAATGCCATTTTTAGTTCGGGATATAAGGGCAGAGGATTGCCTTTAACGCCGTAGACCACGGCTCCTTTGTGTTCCCGCAGGCCACCGTCGGGACAAAATACCATTACTTGATCTCCGCTGCGTTGGAGATGATCTACGGTGTGGCGCAGTCTGGTGACAATCCCATCGACTTTCGGCAAAAAGGTTTCGGTAAACAGAGCTATACGCATGGCGATCGCAAACGAAGAAAATAGTTTGTCTGTAGGGTATCAGACGGGGTGACATTTCTTGACAATGGATCGCGGTTTTAAGGGGAGATTAAGGGGTTTCTGGAAGGTTGGGGGATAGCCCTAGATCCTCAGCATCAAATTCAAAGTATTGGTGAAATTTCGCGCTCACTTCGAGCCAATAGGAGCGCCCCTCTTGCTGCCGTCGCCGTTTAATAAAGCCCTGGGCCAAAAGATCCTGGATATGTTGGTAGGCACCACTACCCCGCAATTCGATCAGTTCCGTTTGTAGAATTGGTGATTTTAAGGCGATCGCCGCCAGGGTTCTTTGGGCACCAATGCTTAACTCTGTGGGGATAAGATTCGTCACGAGGGCTTGAAAGCTTTCCCGCAGTTGCAGGCTAAATCCGGTGGGGGTTTCTACCACTTCAAGGGCGCTGTCCCGGTGGGCATAATCATCCATCAATTCCAAAAGAGCATCGGCCACCAGGTGCCGGGGTTGTCCAGCGGTATCGGCCAATTCTTCCAGGCTCAGGGGTTGGGCTTTGATGTAGAGAATTGCCTCTAGGGTCGTCGCAAGCTTCATGGGGGGCAGACCAAACGGGGTGGGGTTTAGCCTCCCACTGTATCGGCTTTATTTCTGCTCCGGCAAGAGTTCGAGCTGTTGAGGCGGCGGCTGAATTTTAAAACTTTGGCGGTGGTGGGGCGTCAGTCCGTATTGCCAAATGGCTTGGCGATGTTTTTGGGTGCCATAGCCTTTGTTATTGGCTAAATCATATTCAGGATAATGCTCTGCCAATTGAATAATGTCTTGATCCCGTTGCACTTTAGCGAGGATACTGGCGGCAGCGATCGCCTTTACTTTGCTGTCCCCTTGAATAATCGCCTGTTGGGGGTAATTCAGTTTAGGAATAGTTTGGCGGCCATCAACAAAAATTTCCGTGGGTTTAATCTGTAATTTTTCAACAGCACGGGTCATCGCGAGAAACGTCGCCTGCAAAATATTAAGCTGGTCAATTTCGGCCACCGACGCCGAGGCGATCGCCCAGTCCGTTACCAGAGCCTGAATTTGGGGTACGAGGGTTTCTCGCCGTTTGGCCGACAGCTTTTTACTATCAGTAACACCCAGCTCCCCCAGGGCTTGTTCTTGGATTGTATTAACCACCACCACCGCGGCCACCACCGGCCCAAACAAACAGCCCCGGCCCACTTCATCAACGCCCGCCAGTAAAACCATGGTCTAGGCTTGGGTGGGCTGAGCTAACTGTTGGAGATTTTCCCAAGAAGCTAAGGAGCGTAGCGGTGTAAAACAGGGAGCCGTTTCTGCTTGGGGGAAATAGGTCAGCGGGTCGAGGGCGATCGCCTTTTCTAAACTCCGAAAAGCCCCTTGGCCATCACCGATCTGGGCCAAACAACGGGCTTGGGCATACCAAGTTTCTGCATCGTCGGGGGCATCAATTAGGGCTTGGGTAAAGGCGGCGATCGCCGCTGGGTAATTCCCCAAACTTGCGAGGGTGTTTCCCCGTTGGTACCAGGCCCAAAAATCATTGGGTTTTGCGTTGAGGGCTTGGTCGTAGCTGGCCAGGGCCGCTTCTGGTTTTCCCCAAGCTTGGAGGGCATCGCCTCGACGATACCAACACCAATAATCTCCAGGGCGAAATTCGAGGGCACGGTCATAGGCAGTCACAGCACGATCCTGACGGCCCAGGAGTCGCCAACATTCCCCTTGACGATAAATCGCCCAATAGTCGTTGGGTTGGGCGGCGAGGGCTTTTTCAAAACAGGCGATCGCCTGGGTGTAAACCTGGAGGACTTCCATGTAGAGGCAACCCTGGTCATACCAAGACCAATAGTTTTCTGGGCCAATGGCACAGGCCCGTTGGTAGGCGGTGATCGCCTCATCCACATGGCCTAATTTTTCATGGGCGATCGCCAGATGATACCAGGCCCAATAGTCATTGGGATAATATTCCAGGGCGCGATGGTAGCAGAGCAACGCTTCATCGACATTGCCTTCGAGCCAGCAGAGTTGTCCCTGCTGATACCAACCTCTATAACTGTCGGGACGGCATTCTAGGGGGCGATAGGTTGTGCGGGCTACGGTGAGTAAGTCTTCCATCCCAGGCGGTAATCTTGCGTTTTTTGGCAGATTAATAATTTTTCTATATCTAAGATAACGGATTTGTTAAGGTAATCTGAAGTCTGGATTTGACCTGCTTTGGGCGATTTTGCCCGGTTGAATAGGCCATTGGGACGGATTATTCACGCCGACGTTTTGTTACAAATTTTACGATTTTTATGCTGCCCACGGATTTACTCATGCACCGTCGCCAGGGGGAGAGCCTCATCCCGAAATATTTAGCTCCCAACAAGCAGGCGATCGCCTTAGCTGAAACTTTAATTGACTGTTTTCAACGGTGTCAGGGGGAACAGAAAAAAGTCCTCCAGGCGGAACTCCAGGAAATCGAAGGAGATAGCACCGATTTTAAAGTGCAGCGGGGTTTAGCCCACCTGTTGAAAAATCATTTCAGCACCTTTGAAATTGTCAGTCCCCTCGAACCCCAGATGTTGCGGGAAAAGGTGTTTGCCCAGGCCGCTGCAACGATGCCAATTCCCGAACAACAATTCAAAATCCTGGAGGCGATCGCCACCGAATTAAACAAAGCCCCGGATCAATCCGTCACCCCCGCAGCCGTTGCCACGGGTCTCTATGCCGATTTACCCGAAAATCACATTCTCACGGAGTTTTCGGCTCCCACTCCCCAAACGTTAATCGACCGCTATAACCTTTCCCAAGTCCAGGGCATTTTTTACAAAGCGAGCCAGCTCATCATCCATGCCCACCGCAATGACCCAGGGGAATACAAACTGCTATTCCGCTACCTGAAGCTTTTTCAACTGATGACCTACATCGAAGGCGATGCGGACACGGGCTTTACGATCACCATCGATGGCCCCACCAGTTTATTTAAGGCCAGTACCCGCTATGGCTTGGCGATCGCCAAAATGCTTCCGGCCCTGCTCCATGTGAGCAAATGGCAACTAGAGGCCCACCTGCAATACAAAGACACCTACAGCAACACCATGCGCCAGGGACAATTTAGCCTTGATGACAGTTGTAATCTCGTTAGCCACTATCCTCCCGGTAAACCCTATGACAGCATGCTCGAAGAATCTTTTGTGAAAGGCTGGCAAAAGCTGAAAACCGAATGGCAACTTGAACGGGAAGTTGATTTGATTCCGTTGCCGGGGAGTGTAATGATTCCCGATTTTCGTCTGGTGCATCCCGATGGCCAGGAATATCTTTTAGAAATTGTCGGTTATTGGCGACCGGAATATCTTCAGAAAAAATTCGCTCAGATTCGTCGCGCTGAACAACCTAATCTAATCATTGCCATTTCAGACCGTCTCAATCTTCAAAAAGCGGGCGTAAAATTCGACGATTTACCGAACCCAATTATTTGGTTTAAAAACAAACTGCCAGCTAAAAATATTTTGCAAATTATCGCATAAATGTCTACGTTGCTGACGCAATGAAAATGTCTAAATTTCTGACCTAATGAGCCTCTCAATGAATTATTGTCGCACGCATTGCCCCCAATCATAGAGTTTTAGAAGCTATATTAGAAACGTTGTCATCTATGTCATAAAAATCAGCAAGATCATAAATGAGTTATTTAATTATTGGTGCGAGTCTTAATCCTGAAAGCCGCAGTCAAATTCTCGCAGAACAAGCACAATTACTGCTGCAAAATCAAGGAAAATCTGCCCAATGGCTAGATCTTAGAAAGCTTGATTTACCTTTTTGTGCCGGGAGAAGCACCTACGATCACCCAAGCCTGCCTCCATTGAATGAAATGGTGGCCGAAGCGGAGGGCATCATCGTCGCTACTCCTATTTACAATTACGATGTGAATGCTGCTCTTAAAAATTTCTTGGAACTCACTGGTCAGTCTTGGCAAGAAAAAACGGTGGGGTTTCTCTGTGCTGCGGGGGGAAAATCTAGTTATATGTCTGTGATGTCCTTTGCGAATAATTTAATGTTCGATTTCCGCTGTTTAATCGTGCCACGTTTTGTTTACGCGACGCGGGAAGCTTTTGCGGAAGGAAAAATTGTCGATGAAACAATCGAAACCCGATTAGCAGAATTGGTACATGATTTGGTGCGAATCACAGAAGCCTTAAAGACCCAATAAACATAGTTCCTGACAACTAGAATATAGCTAAAGGTTGAAGTTTATCTTTAATCCGATCACACTTTTAGCTAACCAAATTTCTCAGTTTATTTATTGTGGCGATCGCCTGCTATTCTGCACTTTAGCAATGTCAGAAATTTCAACAAGATCAACATGTCTTGATTGAATTCATTTGTGAATCGCAAAACTAAAGAACAAACCTTAAAACTCAGCATTTAGAGGGGTACGGGGGAAAGGAATCACATCGCGGATATTGCCCATCCCGGTCATAAACTGCACCAGTCTTTCAAAACCAAGACCAAAGCCCGCATGGGGGACGGTGCCAAACCGCCGTAGATCGAGATACCACCACAGATCTGCTGCTTCGATGTTCATCTCCTGAATGCGTCGTTCCAGCACATCGAGCCGTTCTTCCCGTTGGGAGCCACCAATAATTTCGCCAATTTTTGGCGCGAGCACATCCATGGCCGCCACGGTTTTCTGGTCATCATTGAGGCGCATATAAAAAGCCTTAATATCTTTTGGATAGTTGCTCACGATCAAGGGCTTTTTAAATAGGTCTTCGGCGAGATAACGCTCATGTTCTGACTGGAGATCGATCCCCCATTCCACTGGAAATTCAAAGGTTTTATTGCTTTTTTCTAAAAGGGCGATCGCCTCGGTGTAGGTAATGCGGGCGAACTCATTCTCGATAATATTTTGAGCCGTGGCGAGGACAGAATTATCAATGCGCTTGTTGAAAAATTCCATGTCTTCAGGGCAAGCTTCCAACACATACTTGAAGATGTAGCGCAAAAATTCCTCGGCCAAATCCTGGTCGCCGACAATATCGCAAAAGGCCATTTCCGGTTCGACCATCCAAAACTCCGCCAAGTGCCTGGAAGTGTTGGAGTTTTCTGCCCGGAAGGTCGGCCCAAACGTATAAACATCTTTGAAAGCCATCGCCATCACTTCTGCTTCCAACTGACCGCTCACGGTGAGATAAGCAGGTCGCCCAAAAAAGTCTTCGGCATAGTCAACGGCTCCCTCTTTTGTCCGCTTCGGATTGGCCAGATCAAAATTGGTGACCGCAAACATTTCCCCGGCCCCTTCGCAATCGCTGGCAGTAATAATCGGCGTGTGAGCCCAGATAAAGCCCCGTTCCTGGAAAAATTGGTGAATCGCGGTGGCACAGGCATTCCGCACCCGCATCACTGCCCCCATGGTGTTGGTTTTGCCGCGCAGGTGGCCGATGGTGCGCAAAAATTCGAAGCTATGGCGTTTTTTCTGGAGGGGATAGGTTTCCGGATCTGCTTCCCCGTGGACAGTCACCGCTTTGGCCTGGAGTTCGATGCGTTGCCCTTTACCTGGGGATTCCACCACTAACCCCGTCGCTGTAACCGCAGCCCCTGTATTGAGCTTTTTAATGATTGCTTCGTAGTCGGCCAGATTGCCATCGATAATCACTTGGAGGCCATTCATCGTGGAGCCGTCGCTAATTTCAATGAAAGAAAATCCCTTCAATTCCCGTTTGGTTTTGACCCATCCCTCGGCGGTGATGGTGCTGTTGATGGCGGCGGTGTTGAGGATTTCCTTAATGCGCATGGTCGTTGATCGAGTCTGAGGTAGAGGAACTGAAAATAAGTGCGCCCTTTATCTTACCGAGTTTGCGGGGTTCAGGGCAGAAATGGGGACGGTTTCGTCAAATCCATGGTGCGACAGGTGCGTTGGCCAAACCAGCGGTAACGGTTAGTCGCCACCAGCCGATAGAGCCAATCCCGGAAGTTTTGCGGTAAAGGTCGGGCCAAAGTGAACAGTTGCCAGGGGCCGCCCAGCCTTTGACAGATAGCCAAGCAAGCATCGGAGGCATAGTAGGTATTCACCCCATCAAAATAGGCGATCGCCCAGTCTTCTGGATTTTCGGGGAGGGGTGGTAAATATTGCTGGGCCGTTTTTCCTTGGAGGGGGGCGAGATAAAACTTTTGGTCTGGGTCGATTTTGAGCATCAAATCCACAAAACCATTGCAAAGATTGCATTCCCCATCAAAGAAAATAATTGGCTTTGCTTGATCAAACATTGAAGTATTTCGCGACAGGGTGGTAGGTAATGATCGCCGAGGTGGATTGTTCGGGATAAATTTGCTCACTTTCGTCCATGTACATGCCAATGCGGTCGGTTTTCAGGAGGTCTAACTGGGTGTATTGATCCAAAATATTCGGACAAGCCGGATAACCAAAACTGTAGCGAGAGCCTTGGTAGCGCTGTTTCAACATATCTTTAATATTGTCGGGTTCAGCATCCCCAAAGCCTAATTCCCGTCGAATCCGAGCGTGACACCATTCTGCAAGGGCTTCCGCCGTTTGGACAGCGATGCCGTGGTAGTAGAGATAATCGGTGTATTCGTCGGCGGCAAAGAGTTTTCGGGCGTATTCCGTCGCAACTTCCCCCACGGTCACTGCCTGCATGGGAAATACATCTAAAACTCCCGATTCGGTAGACGCAAAGAAATCGGCAATGCACAGGCGTTTGCCGGATTTTTGCCGGGGAAATTCAAAGCGGGCCACTTCGCTAAGGGTCTGTTCGCTGACATATTCGTCGGGATCATAAATGATCAAGGTGTTGCCTTCCGATTGGCAGGGGAAATAACCATAAATCACTGTCGGATCAAGGATTTTTTCGGCGATCGCCTTTTGTTTCCATTGTTCTAAAAGCGGATGGACGGTGTCTTGAATGAACTGGTCATATTCCTCTTTAGATTGTTCTTTGGTTTTGCGGAATTGCCATTGACCCACAAATAATGCCTGAAGATCGAGATGCCAAAAAATTTCTTCTAGATCAATGTCTTCAGCCCGGAGAATTTTTGTCCCCCAGAAGGGAGGCCGGGGACGGGCGATATTATCCTCGACAAATTCAGAACGACGGGTATCGACAACTTCTGGTTCTTGGGATTTGGTTTCTTCGACGGCAATTTCTTCACCATCGCCGCTATAGGTGCGCTGGTTCGCTTCGGCATAGTCCCCTAGGAAACCATCAAAATCGTCCCATTGCTGCTCGGCCTTAGCGGGCATGAGTTTATCCATGAAATGGAGATCAGCGAAGGCATCTTTCCCGTAAATCACTTGTCCTTTGTAGGTATTTTGACAGTCTTGATAAACAAATTTGGGTGTTAAAGCGGCTCCCCCCAAAATCACGGGAACGGTAATCCCTTTTTCGTTAAAGGCTTCTAAATTGTCCTTCATAAAGGCAGTGGACTTTACCAATAACCCACTCATGGCAATACAATCTGCACCATTTTCTTCGTAGGCTTGGATAATGTTTTCAACGGGTTGCTTAATACCCAAATTAATTACTTTATAGCCATTATTGGACAGAATAATATCAACTAAATTCTTACCGATATCATGGACATCGCCCTTCACGGTGGCAATGATAAATGTACCTTTGCCGCTATCATCGCCTTCTTCTTTATCCATGTAGGGTTCGAGGAAAGCCACGGCAGCTTTCATGGTTTGGGCTGACTGCAAAACAAAGGGTAATTGCATTTGGCCAGAGCCGAACAGTTCCCCCACAACTTTCATGCCGTCGAGCAGGAAAATATTAATAATATCAAGGGGTGGATATTGCTCCAGAGCTTCAGTTAAAGCCTCTTCTAAACCAAGTCGTTCGCCATCAATAATGTGCTGTTTTAAGCGTTCATTAACAGGCAGATTTTTATCAATGGCTTCGGATTTTTTCGCTTTTTTCCCAGCAAATAATTCAGTGAGTTTCGTTAGCGGATCGTAGGTGCAAACTTCCCCCTCAAATTCGCGGCGATCGCCAATCAGATCCCGGCAAATTTTGATATGCTCTGGATCAATTTTCGCCATCGGTAAAATCTTACTGGCGCTCACAATCGCCGAATCCATTCCCAACTGCATCGCATCATGCAAAAAGACAGAGTTCAACACCTGGCGCGCCGCCGGATTTAGGCCGAAGGAAATATTAGAAACCCCAAGGATAATGTGACATCCTGGCAATTCCTTGTGAATTCTTTCAATCGCGTCGAGGGTCGCCTGTCCGTTATTTCTATCTTCCTCAATCCCCGTGGAAATCGGTAAAGCCAAGGGATCAAAGAACACTTCATGGGCGGGAAGGCCATAGGCGATCGCCGCATCATAGGCACGTTTGGCAATCTCAAATTTCTTCTCGGCGGTGCGGGCCATTCCTTCTTCGTCGATGGTGCCGATTACCACCCCGGCCCCGTATTTTTTCGCGAGGGAAAGCACCTGATAAAAGCGCTCTTCACCGTCTTCGTAGTTGGTGGAATTGAGAATACATTTCCCGCCAGCCACCTTTAAACCAGCCTCCATTTTTTCCCATTCGGTGGAGTCAAGCATCAAGGGCAGGGTGACGTTATTCACCAAGCGGGAAGCCAATTCATGCATATCGCGCACCCCGTCCCGCCCGACATAATCGACGTTCACATCGAGGACATGGGCACCTTCTTTTACCTGGGATTTGGCGAGTGACACCAGGCTATCCCAATCCTCTTCGTTTAATAATGTGCGGCATTTTTTCGAGCCACTGGCATTTAAGCGTTCGCCAACAATTAAAAAGGAGTTGTCTTGGATATAGGGTTGGGGACTATAGATCGAGGCCGCAGCGGGTTCATAGTCAGGGTGACGCTCTTTTGGCGTGAGTTCAGCCGCAATTTCTGCTAAGGCTTGAATATGTTCGGGGCGCGTGCCGCAACAACCGCCGATCACCTGGACACCGAGATCCTCGACGAAGTGCATCATTGCCATCTTCATTTCGAGAGGTGTGAGCTTGTAGTGGGCCTGGCCGCCAACGTTTTCGGGCAATCCAGCGTTTGGGATACAAGACACGATGAAGGGGGAATGCTCCGACAAATATTTAACGTGTTCCTTCATCAGGTCGGGGCCAGTGGCACAGTTCAACCCTAAAATGTCAATCCTGTAGGGTTCGAGAATGGCAACGGCGGCGGCAATCTCAGTGCCGACCAGCATTGTGCCCATGGTTTCCATCGTCACCGAGACCATGATCGGCAGACGATCGCCTTTTTTCGTGAAGGTGCGTTCAATGCCATTGAGGGCCGCTTTAATTTGCAATACATCCTGACAGGTTTCTACGAGCATCAGATCCGCGCCGCCATCATAGAGACCTTCGGCCTGTTCCGCAAAGGCATTTTCTAGGGTGTCGTAGTCAATGTGGCCCAAGCTCGGTAATTTTGTCCCAGGGCCAATGGAACCTGCCACAAAACGCGGTTTTTCAGACGTCGAAAATTCTGCCGTGACACTTTTCGCCAGTTCTGCAGCTTTTTTATTCAGTTCATAGGCGCGATCGCCGAGGTCATATTCCGCAAGGACGATCGAAGTACCACCAAAGGTATCTGTCTCAATCACATCCGCCCCAGCCGCTAGGAAGGCCCGGTGCACGGTGGCAACGGCTTCCGGCTTTGTCTGAACTAAATACTCATTACAGCCTTCATATTCAGCCCCCCCAAAATCTGCCGCCGTCAAATTCTGTACTTGCAGATTGGTGCCCATTGCCCCATCGAACACAAGGACAGGGCGCTCAGGACTATTTAGGCGATCGAGGAAGGCACTTTTCATGGAGAAATGTTTCGGCGGTATAGAACAAACAAATAAATAATGGCGTTCTATATTCTAACCTGATTACTCGGCCTGGGTTTGCCTGTTTTTCCTATCATTTTGGGCGGATTATGCCCTGGTTTTCCTAGGCGATCGCCTAGGAAAAAGTCCGTGAATCATCATCGCTTGGTACTCCCCTCAAGAATTTTCATCAGGGGCGATCGCCTCAGTTTCAGTTGAAGCCTCCGGTGCTTTCGGGGTCGTACGCGCTGGAGCTGGCGGATTAGCCGGAGTTGAGTTTGTTGAATTGGTGGGGGCAGGTTGGGGTTTCGGCATAAACGCCGCACAAAAAGCGGGTTCGTATCTATAGTTCACGCTGACCCGGTAGTTGCTATTTTTCCCATCAAAGCGGGCGTTACGAATATCTTGACTCGCTTGGTTATCCAAGGCATTTGTCCCAGAGCTTTGCACCAGGTTCCATTGGGAAGGACTACCTTCTGGGGACACGGTGACATTGTAAGTCGCGGTACCGCTAGCTTGGCTACTACAGGCCCCCTTGGGATAGTTTCCTGTCAGGCTACGATTGACTGCCGCTGTATTGCGGGCCGCCGTTTGGCTTGGGGGCGGTGTGTTGGTGCTGGGTGTGGGAGGGCGGTTATTCGTATTATTCGTGCCACTATTACCGTTACTATTGCTACTGCCATTGTTATTGCGCAGTTCCCGTGGCTTGAGCAAATCGGCATCAAAGTAAACTTCACCCCTGTTTGGGTTATTAGTACGGGGTTGGAGGGCGATCGCCGCTTCTTCTTCGAGTCGCCGTTGCCGTTCCACTAATTCCGGGTCGGGTTTGGTGGGAATCGTGAACTGTTGCTGTTGGCCAGAATTTCCATTGGGTCTGGGGGGTGTCAAGCTCGGTAAAGCGCCCCGCTCTGTCTCTGTTGGTGCATTAGGAAGCTGGGAACTGGTCTGGTTCGGAACGTTCGGTGGTGGCGGCAAAAAGCTCATATTCCGGGGGGGCGGCGGTGGTGCAAACCCGGTATAGCTACTGGAGATTGGGGGTGGACTGAGGGGAATAAAGGAAAAACTATCTTGCCCTAAACTGGGAGCCATGGGTGTTGGTAGGGTATTGAGGCCAGTAATGTACGTCCCGTTGGGATCCATTCCCTGACCACTTAAGCCAGACAAGTCCAAATTAAAATCTGGGCTCGCCTCGAAAATTGATAAATCTAAGGACGCTGTTGTCGAAGGGAGACGATTTTGCACCTCCGGGGGTAAATCCACCACCCTCACTACCGAACGCTCCTGGGACTCTGGGGGCGCATTGTCAAAGCTGGCCCACAGGGGAATCGTTGCTGCTGCCAATCCATGCAAGGCAATAGAACCAATAACGGCTGCTCCCTGGGGACGCCGGGCATAATCACCCAAATTTCTAAAGCTTTGGAAGAATTGGTCTCTGGGGCTAGCGAGGCTTTTGTCTAACATGAATCCAAAGGGGGCCGAGGGCAGATAGATGGCAAAAGATTGCTGTTCGATTCTAACTGATCACCCTGACAAATTTGGCACAGAATCCATTCGCTAGAATGCCTTTAGAAATTCTTTCCAGGAGCAGCACTTTCCATGGCGAATCGCTTGGCCGACACCAAAAGTCTCTATCTTCGCAAACACGCGGATAATCCCATCGACTGGTGGTATTGGTGTGATGAGGCTTTGGCCCAGGCAAAGGCAGAAAATAAGCCCATTTTTCTCTCCATTGGTTATTCTTCCTGCCATTGGTGCACTGTGATGGAAGGGGAAGCGTTTTCTGATCCAGAAATTGCCACCTATTTAAACGAAAATTTTTTACCCATCAAAGTGGATCGCGAGGAACGGCCAGACATCGACAGCATCTATATGCAAGCGTTGCAACTGATGACAGGGCAAGGGGGCTGGCCACTGAATATTTTTCTGACGCCGGCTGATTTGATGCCATTTTATGGGGGTACCTATTTTCCTGTTTCTCCCCGGTATAATCGCCCTGGATTTTTGGATGTGCTGATGTCTCTGCGACGGTTCTTTGATGAGGAGCCGGAGAAACTCCAGGAGATTAAAACTGAAATTTTCACAATTTTAGACCGTTCTGCTCAACTGCCCCAGGGCCAAGCGCCCCTCGATCAAAATCTGTTTCTCAAAGGCCTAGAGCCTTGTACTGCCATTGTGGGCCGGGGTGATGCGGGGCCAAGTTTTCCGATGATCCCCTACGGGGCGATCGCCTTACAGGGAAGTCGTTTTACCTCGAATGCGCGCCACAACGGTTTGTTAGTGAGTACCAAACGGGGTTTAGACCTTGCCCTGGGGGGAATTTATGACCATGTGGGGGGCGGCTTCCATCGCTATACCGTCGATCCCCATTGGACAGTGCCCCATTTTGAAAAAATGCTCTATGACAACGGGCAAATCACCGAGTTTCTCGCCAATCTGTGGGCTGAGGGGGTGACGGAGCCGGCCTTTAAAACGGCCCTAGAGGGAACCGTCGCTTGGCTCGCCCGGGAAATGACAGCCCCCCAAGGCTATTTTTATGCAGCCCAGGATGCCGATAGTTTTCTCGATGCCGGGCACCCAGAACCAGAAGAAGGCGCTTTCTATGTCTGGGATTACGACGAACTCCAGACGCAACTCACGGCGGCACAATTTGCTGAATTGGAACAGGCATTTTTTATTGCGCCGGACGGTAATTTTGAGGGAAAAATTGTTTTAAAACGACGGCAATCCACAGAAATTTCGGAGAGCTTGCAAGGCATTCTTGATCAATTATTTACAGAGCGCTACGGTACGCCCCGGCAGGCCCTCGATCAGTTTCCCCCTGCCCGCGATAACACCGAAGCAAAGGCAACAGCTTGGCCCAGCAGAATTCCGGCGGTTACAGATACGAAATTAATTGTGGCCTGGAATAGTTTGATGATTTCGGGATTGGCGCGGATCTATGGGGTTTTGGGTCTCGAAAAAGCTTGGGAATTAGCCGTCAACTGTGTCAATTTTATCCTCGAACACCAATGGCAAGGAGGTCGTTTATATCGGCTAAATTTTGACGGGGAAGCAGACGGGATGGCCCAGTCGGAAGATTATGCTTTCCTCATCAAAGCTTTGTTGGATTTGCAGACCAATCACCCTGAGCAGACGCATTGGCTCGAAAAGGCGATCGCCCTCCAGACAGAATTCGATCAGCAGTTTTGGTCAACGGATTTGAAGGGGTATTTTAACAACCGCCAAAGTCCCGAACTCTTGATCCAAGAACGCAGTTACCAAGACAATGCCACCCCTGCGGCTAATGGTGTTGCCATCTGTAATTTGATGCGTCTTTTCTTGCTTACAGAAAATACCCAGTACCTCGACCGCGCCACGGATGCATTGCTGTCCTTTGGGTCTGTGCTCGAAAAATCCCCACAACAGTGCCCCACATTACTTTTAGCCTTGGATTGGTACTTACATGGCACCGTTGTAAAAGCGAAGCCGCAGCAATTATTGAAACTCAGAAAAACCCTGTTAAATTCGGTGGTGCTTAAACCCACCCAGGAATTGCCTGCGGGGAGTATTGCCCTGGTGTGCCAAGGGTTGAATTGTTTAGAACCTTGTCGCAGCGAAAGTCAATTGGCGACTCAGCTTCAAACAAGTTTACAGCGGTGAGGGGTGTGAATTAGGCAACTTCGGTTACGCTGGATTTGCGATTCAATCCGTCTTCTCCCCATAAGCGCCATGCCAGAGCATAGTCATTCCTCGCACCACTTGCCCCAAGATAATCGTCGGGAGGTACGGCGGGTGTTGTGGTTAACGTTGTGGCTGAACTTGCTCGTGATGACGTTAAAGGCTGTGGTGGGTTTGATCACAGGTTCCCTGAGTCTCCAGGCGGATGCTCTCCATAGTTTTACGGATAGCGCCAATAATGTGCTGGGCTTATTTGCCAATAAGTTCTCTTCACCGGAACCCGACCGGGATCATCCCTATGGCCACCAAAAGTTTGAAGCAGTCGGCGCTTTGGGGATTGGGATGTTTCTGGGGATTGCTTGCTTTGAAATTTTACAGGGGGCGATCGCCAAATTAATTGCTGGGCAGAGTGAGATCAGCATCAGCCTGGGGGAACTGAGTTGGCTCATTGTCGTGCTGGGAATCAATATTTTTGTGGCATTCTATGAGCGGCGGGCAGGCCAACGGGTAGGCAGTGCGATTTTACTCGCCGATGCCAAACACACCATGAGCGATATTTGGGTGACGATCCTTGTGATGTTGGGTCTCTTAGGGGTCTGGCAAGCGAAGGTTTGGGGGCTGCCACAACTGCAATGGTTAGATGTGGTGCTGGCATTTCCCGTGGCCGCTTTAGTATTTAAAAGTGCCTGGGAAGTGCTCACTGATAATTTGCCCTGGTTAGTCGATGAAATGGCGATCGCCCCCGAAGCAATCCACAAACAAGTGATGACAATTCCTGGGGTGATTAACTGCCATGACATTGCGTCACGGGGTTTGCGCGGTCGGCAAGTCTTTATTGAAATGCACCTCATTGCCGCCGCCGAGGATGTGGCCACTGCCCATGCCATTAGCGAAAAAGTTGAACGTCACCTAGAGCAAATTTTCGCCCCAGCGAGGGTCACCGTTCACATCGAACCCAAAGCCTATAGCTCCGATCACATCGGCTTTGATGGCACCTCTTCTCACCCATAAAAAAGCCCCCACCAAAGGAGGCAATCCTTCCGTCAGGTATTGTGAGAATTCAGCTCTATTGCTGACGATTTTCCATTAAATTAGCCAGACGTTCGATGGCCGCCGTGAGGTTTTCTTGGGCCACAACCGCCGGATCGGGGGCTGGGGGCGGCGCGTCTATTTCTTCCATGGCTTTCGCTCGGTTAAATCGCCGTTGCATTTTTTCGATGGCCCGAATAACCAAGAAAATCGCAAATGCAATCACCAAAAAGTTAATTACAGCCGCCAAAAAAAGCCCGTATTTAATGCCATTAAAAGACAATTCACCCAGGGCATCTAAATTAGCTGCACTTAAGGCGGGTTGTAAGATCGCGGGCGTAATAATATCTGCAACTAAAGAATTGACAATTTGACCAAAGGCCCCGCCGATCACGACGGCCACTGCCAAATCAATCACATTCCCCCTCATGATGAAGGCTTGGAAATCACTCCAAAAACTACTTTTTTTTGCCATAAATGCTCATTCCTTAGTGATGGATTAAAAACGATAAACAAAGATAAAAATGTCATCGCCCCTATAAAGATAAGCGACCCGATCCAGCAAATCAATTTTCTTAACCAATTCTTAAAAAGAACCGGGGCAAAAAATCAAAATCTAGCTGAAAACAAACCTTTAAATCAGCGCCGTCAACCGTCAAACAGTCGAAAATAAAGTTGCAAATTTTGTGCCCAACTTTACTTTAGGGCCAACGATTAATCACTTGTTGGTTATTTAGCCACCACTCCATAAACAATATGCTTCACTGGCAAAAATTCACGAATAATGGCGTTGTAATATTTGTGTTACTTAATAGTGTTGCCGTTAATTTTTTATCTTAATTATACTTAAGAAGCCTGTTCCCTCAGTTGCCATCTACTAACTTCCTAATTTAATGAATAAAAGCACTGTGCTCTTGGCTCTAGGTCTTGCCGCGATGCTCTCTGGCACAGAGGCGATCGCCCAAAATCAGCCAGCAAAAACGATTACCGTGGGGGTTTACCAAAATGATCCCAAGGTTTTTATTGATTCAGGTGGGCGGGCCCGGGGCTTTTGGGTAGATATTACGAGTGACATTGGGCGTGTGGAAAATTGGGCAGTGACCTATGTTCCTTGTGAATGGAATCAATGTCTCCAACAAATTGAACAGGGGCAACTCGATTTGATGGTGGATGTCGCCTATTCCGACACGCGAGATGAAGTCTTTGATTTTAATACCATCATCGTTTTGTCAAGTTGGTCACAGATTTATGCGCGCCGGGGTGTTTATTTAGAGACGATTTTAGACCTCGACCAACGGAGAGTCAGCATCCTCGCCTCTGGGATTCAACAGGAAGTCCTCCGAGAAAGAATTAAAGCCTATGGCATTCAGCCGGAACTGGTGCCCATCGATAGTTATCCTGGGATGTTTGAACAGTTAGAGACAGGGGAAGTTGATGCTGCCATTGTCAATAATTTCTTTGGGAATAAATTTAGTCCCGACTATCCAGTCAATAAAACCAATATTCTGTTTAATCCAGCCCGGTTACATTATGTCGTTCCCGAAGGCGATCCCAAGCAGCTCCTGCCTGGTATTGATC
Source organism: Picosynechococcus sp. PCC 7002 (assembly GCF_963860125.1). Taxonomy (NCBI): domain Bacteria; kingdom Bacillati; phylum Cyanobacteriota; class Cyanophyceae; order Chroococcales; family Geminocystaceae; genus Picosynechococcus; species Picosynechococcus sp. PCC 7002. The sequence continues at coordinate 2,561,584 of NZ_CAWLFA010000001.1, read as the reverse complement.
GGCAAATGAGTCGTCTCTTACAAGATCGTGATTCTGTCTATTATCAGGCGATCGCCCAATGGTTAGAGCCACCCGAAACATTTAATTGGCTCAGCTTACAAAATTTTTTCTTTAGCCTGATTGTCTATCTACCATTTCTCTTTTTAGGATGGTTTATTCTCCGTAACTATAGCCTGAAAAAAGAAATTAAACGACGCAATCAAATTGAGACTAATCTCCTTGAAAGTCAACAACGATATGCCAACCTCGCTAATACCGTTTCCATTGGGATCTTTCGCACTAATTTGCGCCATGAATGCATTTATGTCAACGATTACTATTGTAAACTGCTGGCAATTCAACCCGAAGAAGCTCTCCATAAAGGCTGGTTAGAAAAAGTCTATCCCGACGACATTGACTACGTTCGAGAACAATGGCTAAAATCCATCACTAATCAAGAACTATTTACCTTAGAATATCGATTTCAGCGTTCTGACGGTTCGATACTTTGGGTATACGGCCAGGGCACCGCTGAGCTTGATAGTAAGGGTGAACCCCAAGGCTATGTTGCGACCATTACCGACATCAGTACCCGAATCAAAATGGAGCAACAACTCAAACATGATGCCCTCCATGATCGTCTTACTGGCCTCGCCAATCGTAACCTACTAATTGAACGGCTCAATCTAGCCTTAAAACGTTATAAGCGATATCCCATCCATGAATTTGCAGCTCTATTTTTAGACCTGGATAATTTCAAAGTAGTCAATGATAGTCTGGGCCATGTTGTTGGGGACGAATTACTCATTGAAGTCGCCCATTTACTCAAATCTTTTATTCGCGATACAGATGTAGCCGCCCGCCTGGGGGGAGATGAATTTGTCATTCTCCTAGAGGAAATTCACGGGGTAGAAGATGCTGTGCATATTGCCGATCGCATCCTCAATGCATTGAATATGCCTTTCCAGATTTCTAACTACGGCGTTTTTATCACGACGAGTATCGGGATTATCATCGGTGACTCTCGCCATGAATCAGCCCAGGATCTACTCCGGGATGCCGATATTGCCATGTACCGGGCCAAACAAAATGGGAAGTCACAGTACGCGATCTTTGACCCTCAAATGCACCTACAGGCGATGCAACGTCTCCAATTAGAAGGGGAAATCAGATCTGCCATTGAAGAAAAGCAATTTGTTTTGTACTATCAGCCGATTATTAATTTAGAACAGGGCAATATTGAAGGGTTTGAAGCATTAATTCGGTGGCAGCATCCCCAACGGGGTTTGTTATCCCCCTACGAATTTATTGATGTTGCCGAAGAAACAGGGCTCATTATTCCCCTCGGTGAATGGATTTTAGACGCGGCCTGTCGTCAATTATTTGAGTGGCAGCAGGCGTTTAAAACACCCCTGAAAGTCCATGTCAATTTATCGGTTAAACAACTCCAAGATTCGCTGTTATTTTCACTGGATCGATTATTAGAACGCTATCCAGTTTTTCCTAATACCTTAGGGTTAGAGATTACTGAGAGTATGCTAATTCAAAATATCGACATCACTTGTCGTTTGTTAAACCAAATTCGTCTCAAGGGAGTTTTTATTAGCGTTGATGATTTTGGCACGGGGTATTCTTGTTTAAGCTATTTACACCAGCTCCCCATTGATGCGCTAAAAATTGACCGGAGCTTTGTAAATATTTCTGAGTTGAATGACCGCAACCGGGTAATTGCAGAATCTATTCTCGCCCTTTCTAAATCCATTGGGATTAAAACCGTAGCAGAAGGTATCGAAACAAAACAGCAATACCAGTGGTTAAAGAGCCAGGATTGCCAGTTTGGTCAGGGTTATTTATTTTCTCGGCCTGTTTCTTTGGATCAAGCAACAGATTTGCTACAGGGTCACTCCTTCGAGGTGCTAGAGAAGTTGCGGTCTTCCTCGTAATGTTGCTCTGGGCAATTTCTTGGACAGGGTTTGCCGGAAATGTCAGACTAAAGGACAGTAACAAGTTTTGAGGTTTAGTTATGGAAATTCGCGGTAGTTCGCAAACGGCAGCGGCTTGGGCGGGTGAGGCGATCGCCTTGGGTTTTTTTGAAAGTGAAACGGTACTCACGGTACCCGAAAATTTGACGGCCCTGGACGAACGCTTATCGGGGGTGATCGCGGAAGTAATCGCTGAAACGGAATTTAAAGGTAAATCCGGCAAGCTATCGGTGACCCGTCTTGGGAGTGGTGCGCCAATTAAGAAATTACTCTTGGTGGGTCTGGGCAATGCCGAGAAATGGAATAGTGCCGTCTTACGGAGTACCGCAGCGGCGATCGCCCGGGCTGTGAAAGGGGACAAAGCCATCACAACTTTGGGTTTGCAGTTGCCAGTGGCCGAAACTGAGGCGATCACAGCGCAAATGGTCACAGAAGGGATGTATCTGGGCTTTTATGAAGATAATCGCTTCAAATCAGAACAAAAAGACCCCCCAGCCCTCGAAGCTGTTGAAATCCTTGGCATTGGCGACCAACCAGCGGCGATCGCCTTGGGCACAAGCCTCTGTGAAGGGGTGATCTATGCGCGGGAATTGGTTAACGCTCCGGCTAACATTATTAATCCTGTGACCCTGGCCGCTTCCGTGGAAAGCCTCGCCAGCACCTATGGCCTGGAACTGAATATCCTCGAAGAAGCAGACTGCGAAGCAGCAGGAATGGGATCTTTCCTTGGGGTGGCGGCGGCCTCGGATTTACCCCCGAAATTTATCCACCTCGTTTATAAACCCCTAGGCACACCCCGGAAGAAAGTGGCGATTGTCGGTAAAGGGTTAACCTTTGATTCTGGCGGTTACAACATTAAACCCTCCGGCCCCAGCATCGCGATGATGAAAATGGACATGGGGGGCGCAGCGGCAACTTTTGGAGCGGCAAAGGCGATCGCCGAACTAAAACCCGATGTGGAAGTGCATTTCATTAGTGCGGCTACTGAAAATATGATCAGTGGTCGGGGGATGCGTCCGGGGGATATTCTCACGGCCTCCAACGGTAAAACCATCGAAGTGAACAACACCGACGCCGAAGGTCGCCTCACCCTCGCCGATGCCCTCGTTTATGCCGAAAAGCTAGGGGTCGAAGCGATTGTAGACATTGCCACCTTGACCGGAGCCTGCGTCATTGCCCTGGGTGACGATATTTGTGGTCTGTGGAGTGACAATGATGATCTCGCCCAGGCGATCGCCACCGCATCAGAGAAAGCGGGCGAAAAATTCTGGCAGATGCCCCTCGAAGAAAAATACTTTGAAGGCTTAAAATCTCCCATCGCCGACATGAAAAACACTGGGCCACGGGAAGGCGGTTCGATTACGGCGGCGTTGTTCCTCAAGGAATTTGTCGAAAACACGCCCTGGGCACACCTCGATATTGCTGGGCCAGCCTGGTCAGAAAAAGACGCCGATATTTACAGCAAAGGCGGTACAGGGTTCCCGGTGCGTACCCTTGTGCATTGGGTACTGAGCTAATTTTTGCATCTAAAGTTTAATTAAAAACCCCCCTTGGCCAATCATTCCAGGGGGGCTGTTTTATGGAAATTATCTATTTCAGTAGTCTGAGATTAAAGGGATAACGATACATTTGCCCTTCTTGAACCTTGGTCGCCGCCAAGATTACGACTGCAATCTGGAAAATGGCGATCGCCACAATCAGCGCCAAAAAGATAAAGAAACCAATCCCCGTCACAATTGCCACCAGGGCCGCAAAGGGATTATTGCTGCCACCAATGCCCAACAGGATCATCAAAACAACTCCGGCGATGATCAAAATACTAAGAATAATTCCCGCCGCTAAACCATAAATGGTCATCGAAATCTGGAAATTAACCGATTCCTTTCCGTGGGCATCGATCAGCTCGGACTCCTCTTTTTTGAGATACCAGACCACCGCCGGCGCAATCACATTGACAAAGGGAATCGCCCCAATGCCGACAAAGGCTAAGACAATCCAAGCCAAGCTCGACAGATGGCAGGCGATCGCCCAATTTCTTTCCTGTTCTGCATCCATAAATTTATAGTCCCTCCATATCTACCCTAAATATATAGCAGCATTGAAAATGCTAATATAAAATTTCGAGGTTCCCTTCTATGATTACAGACACGATGTTAGTTAATAGATTTTATCTTTTAGACTATTGATTTTCAAGAAGAAAAGATTCGATTTGAAGCAGAGTTTGGTTAATGGCATTAATCACAGACTCAATTTCAAACTTCTTTTTTTCTAAAGGTTCTAATTCTCTAGCTAAGTTTCTGCGTTGTGCGTCGCGGCTGGCTGTTTGAACTGTTCTTATAAATTTCCCTACTCCTCCACCGCCTCTAAATTTAGAGCCTTGTCTTCGTATAGAATCGGTGTATTGGGAACGAATTTGTTTTTGTTCCTGAATCACTTGCTTTTTTAATAAATTAAATTCTTTCTTTTTTAACTTAAGCTGCTTAATAATGAGCTTTGCTTCTGGGACTGTGTTAAAAGAAACAGAAATTTCGTCGTTATTGATTTTTACAAAGTCATTCATGAGTTTAATTGTTTATTGACAATAAAAAAATAAGCTATTTCCAACATTATTGTAGCCCGAACACTGCGAATTGAAATCAAAGGAATTTACAATATTTACTATTTATTAACAAAAAGATCTCCTTAGTAGTCATTAAGGAGATCTTTTAATTGTTTTTAGTGGATGAAATTATTTACAGAGTGATTTCTCTAGGGGTTCACCATGGTAAACTCCTACATCGATCGATCCGCCTTAGTAGTCGAAGTCACCGGCACCGGGAGCCGCACCAGCTTTATCTTTTTCAGGCTTGTCAACAACGATGCACTCAGTGGTGAGAACCATGCCAGCGATAGAAGCCGCATTCTGGGTTGCAGAACGGGTTACCTTAGCGGGGTCAACGATACCAGCAGCGAGCATATCCACGAATTCGTTAGTTGCTGCGTTAAAACCAGTATTGAAGTCTTTTTCCTTCACACGCTCAGCGATTACCGCACCGTTTTGGCCAGCGTTTTCAGCAATGCGCTTCAGGGGGGCAGTCAAGGCACGGGCCACGATCAAAGCACCAGTGAGTTGCTCCGCAGTGAGGTTATCATTCGCCCAAGTTTCTAATTCGGGAGCGAGGTGCGCCAGGGTTGTACCACCACCGGGAACAATCCCTTCTTCAACGGCTGCTTTGGTCGCGTTGATCGCATCTTCGAGACGAAGCTTACGGTCTTTCATCTCAGTTTCGGTTGCTGCACCGACTTTGATCACAGCGACACCACCGGAGAGTTTCGCGAGACGCTCTTGGAGTTTTTCTTTGTCATAAGAAGAGTCAGATTCTTCGATTTGACGGCGGATCTGCTCACAACGGGTCTTAACTGCCTGCTCGTTACCATCGGCCACAATGGTGGTGTTGTCCTTGGTGATGGTGATGCGGCGTGCTTTACCGAGCATATCAACGCTGGTGTTGTCGAGCTTGAGACCCGCATCTTCGGTGATCAGTTGGCCACCGGTGAGTACAGCAATATCTTCGAGCATCTGCTTGCGGCGATCGCCAAAACCAGGCGCTTTAACCGCAGCAACGTTGAGGACACCCCGGAGACGGTTGACCACGAGGGTAGCAAGGGCTTCTTTCTCGATATCTTCAGCGATAATTACGAGGGGCTTACCTTGGCGAGCAACCTGTTCGAGAATCGGTACAAGGTCTTGAACCAGGGTGATTTTCTTGTCAGTGATGAGGATGAAAGGATCTTCAAGAACCGCTTCCATGCGCTCGGTGTCGGTGACGAAGTAGGGGGAAGTGTAACCCTTGTCGAAACGCATCCCTTCGGTGATTTCGAGTTCGGTTTCCATGGATTTCCCTTCTTCGAGGGAGATCACACCTTCTTTACCGACTTTGTCCATGGCTTTGGCGATCATGTCACCAACTTCCTTGTCGTTACCCGCAGAGATGGCACCGACTTGGGCAATCGCCGTCGAATCTTCTACCGGACGAGCTTGATCTTTGATGCGGCCAACGAGGAATTCAGTCGCTTTATCAATACCACGCTTGAGGGCGATGGGGTTCGCACCAGCCGCGACGTTGCGGAGACCTTCCTTGACCATGGCATGGGCGAGAACCGTTGCTGTGGTGGTTCCATCACCGGCCACATCATTGGTTTTAGAAGCCGCTTGGCGAATCAAAGAAACACCGGTGTTTTCGATGTGGTCTTCGAGCTCGATTTCCTTGGCAATGGTCACACCGTCATTCACGATCTGGGGTGCGCCAAATTTCTTTTCGAGCACAACGTTCCGACCTTTGGGGCCGAGGGTTACCGCAACAGCTTCAGCGAGGAGGTCGATCCCTTTTTCGAGGGCGCGGCGAGCATCTTCGTTGTAAATAATAGATTTAGCCATAATGATTGAATTTCTAGGTTGAGCGTTTTACGAGAAAAAATAGAAAAATCTGAAACGATTGCTTAGGTCAAACCTAAAAATAATTACGCAACGGTTGCGAGGATATCTTTCTCAGAAAGAAGCACGTAGTCATCACCACTGAGTTTGATATCAGTACCAGCGTACTTAGAGTAGAGAACTTTATCGCCAACTTTGACATCAACGGCGGAACGGCTACCGTCATCATTGCGCTTCCCTTCACCAACAGCCACAACTTCACCGATTTGGGGCTTTTCTTTGGCGCTATCGGGGAGGAGGATCCCACCAGCAGTTTTCTCTTCAGATTCGCTGACCTTTACGAAAACGCGATCGCCGAGGGGCTTGAGGGTAGAAACATTGATGCTAATTGCTGCCATGGATAATTTCTCCAGATCAATAAACGACTAAATTTAGCTAGATTGAAGTTTAGCACTCTCAATCTCTGAGTGCTAATTTAGCGGAGAAAATTAAATCCAGACAACTCCTGATAATGTACGGGTTCCCGAACTTTAGATCGCCCCAAAAATTGAACTGTATTGCTTCTCAGGGGAAACCCTGACAGAGACAGCTTTCTGTCCCTGCCATGACTCTAAAAATAAACAAGGATCTACTGTTTAACGATCGCCCCGAAATCTGCCAGAACCCGCGCGTGGTTCCGCAACAGCCCAAGGAGATTGAGGCGATTTTCCCGCACAGCAGGATCTTCTGCCATCACCAAAACACTATCCTCCCCATCAAAGAACCGCTCAACTGTGGGGGCCAGGGCAGCTAACCCATCGATCAGTTTTTGGTAATCCCGTTCGGTGCGGGCCACTTCGGTGGTGGGCACGAGTTCCACTAAGCCGGCATAGAGATCGCGCTCGGAATTTTGCGCAAATTTCTCCGGGTTAATTACCCCTGTCGGATCAAGACTATCCGTGCTGAGGTTCCCCTTGGCGGCCAACTTTGCAGAACGGTTCACGGTGGCGTAGATTTTTGCGAGTTGGCCATCGTCACGAATGCTCTGTAAAAAGGCAGCGCGATCGCCGACATCCAGTAAATCCGTTAAGGCCCGTTCAGTGTATTCTGCATCATCACCCAGCACCGCATTCACCAGGTCATAATCAATACCTTTTTCGTCCTGGAGCAGAGTCTGAATCCGCTGAATAAAGAAGCTTTGCAGGGCTTCGAGGGGAGACGTTTTATCGGGGTGAGCCGTAACAAAATCCTTCGCACCCTGGGCTAACAGTTCTCCAAGGTCAATTTCAAGACCCGCGTCCCAAGCGACAGTAATAATTGCATTGGCCGCCCGTCGCAGTGCAAAAGGATCCGAGGAACCAGAAGGGATCATCCCCAGGCCGAAAATGCTCACCAACGTATCGAGGCGATCGCCCATGCCCACCACTTGACCGGCAAGGGTTTGGGGCAAAATATCATCGGCATTGCGGGGTAGATAATGCTCAAAAATCCCCTCGGCCACGGCGGGTGCTTCCCCACTGACCAGGGCATATTTTTGACCCATGATGCCTTGGAGTTCTGGGAATTCATAGACCATCTGTGTCACCAAATCCGCCTTACAGAGCATAGCGGTGCTGGCAATAATTTCTTTGTCCGCCTCAGACAGGCCAAGCTGTTCCGCGATTTGCTGGGAAATTTCCATAATGCGGTCTACCTTGTCCCGCATCGTCCCTAATTCTTCCTGGAAGGTGACGGCTTCTAGTTGGGGCAAATAGGTTTCTAAATGTTCATCGCAATCGGCCCGGTAGAAAAATTGACCATCCGCTAACCGCGCCCGGATCACCCGACCATTCCCCGCAGCGATGATCTCTGATTTCTTGGGATCACCATTGGAAATCGTAATAAATTTCGGGAGGAGTTTTGTTTTATCTTGGCGATCGCGCACCGCAAAATACCGCTGATGGGTGACCATCACCGTCGTAATCACTTCCGTGGGTAGCTCTAAAAATTCCGCTTCAATGTCGCCGACTACCGCCGTGGGATATTCCACCAAATTCACCACCTCAGCGAGGAGATCAGCGGGCATTTCTGCTTCACCACCAATCTCTGCTGCCGCCGCTTTGACGCCAGCAACAATTTTTTCTTCCCGCACCTGGGGATTAACTTCCACGAAGGCTTGTTGCAAGGTCACCACATAATCAGCAGCATTGTTCAGGGTCACATCCCCTTGATGTAAAATCCGGTGCCCACGAGAAATACGACCCGCTTCTAACTTACCGGAGCCGTTCACCAATTCCAGGGGCAAAACAGCATCATTCCAAAGGGAAACCAACCAGCGAATCGGCCGCGGAAAGCGCAGATCGCCATCGGCCCACCGCATAAAGCGCCGCCCTTCGAGGGCCGTAAACCAACCTAAAACCAGTTCCTGCAAAATTTCTGGCGTCGGGCGACCGAGGGTTTTCTTTTGGACAAAGACAAAGTCTCCTTTTTCCGTGGGGCGCACCTCCAGGGCGGACAGTTCAACCCCCTGTTTGCGGGCAAAGCCTTCAGCAGCCTTGGTGGGTTGACCCTCTTTAAATGCGGCGGCAGCGGGGGGGCCTTTAATTTCTTCTTCCCGATCAGCCTGCTGGTCTGGCAACCCTTGGATTAACACAGCCAGGCGTCGGGGGGTTCCGTAGACTTCGATTCCGTCTGGGGTGAGAAAATACTCCGTGAGGCTATGGGAAACGCGGTCTTTTAATTGGGCGATCGCCGCCGCGACAAAATCAGCAGGGAGTTCTTCTGTACCAACTTCAATGAGGTAGGTTGCCATGGGAAACGAAATCAGGTCAATAATGAATCTTGATTAGTTTACCGTGAAGCCACAGGAAAAATAGTGCCCATGGCAATTCATTACCCGCGTAGTAAGAAAAAACGGGCGATCGCCGTTCTCGAAAAACTCCACGAACTCTATCCCGATGCCACCTGTAGTTTGGACTATGAAACCCCCGTGCAACTCATGGTGGCAACCATTCTTTCAGCCCAATGTACCGACGAGCGAGTAAATAAAGTTACACCGGCGCTCTTTGCCCGATTTCCTGATGCGGCGGCCTTTGCCGGGGCAAATGTGGCAGACATTGAACAGCTAGTGCGCTCAACGGGATTTTATCGAAATAAAGCGAAAAATATTCAGGGAGCTTGCCAGCGGATTATGGCGGTTTTCAATGGGAAAGTGCCGCAAACCATGGAAGAGCTTCTGACCTTGCCCGGTGTGGCCCGGAAAACGGCCAATGTTGTTCTGGCCCATGCTTTTGGGATTTGTGCGGGGGTGACGGTGGATACCCATGTCAAGCGTTTGAGTAATCGTTTGCGCCTCACAAAATCTGAGAATCCGGTACAAATTGAACGGGATTTGATGAAATTAATTCCCCAGCCGGAGTGGGAAAACTGGTCGATCCGTCTGATTTACCATGGTCGCGCCGTCTGTAATGCCAGAAAACCTCAATGTGAGGTCTGTGCGATCGCCAATCTTTGTCCCTCAGCCCCCAAACCCCAGCCAGTTTAAGGGTCTTGTCAAAAGATAAAGCGACTGGGCACAAGCTGAATCCGGCCCGCATCCATTTCTGCCATCAAAAGTTCGAGGGCTTCATAATCCGCATCGGAAACATGGCCAAGGCGTGTCAACTCGGAGTTGATCGCGTTTTCAATTTCGGGGGTCATCTGTTTAATGAAAAGGGCTTTTTCCACTAAACGACGAATCATAAATGGCGTACTCACAATAGTAATGTTTCCCTAAATAAGGAACTGATTTCATTACAAAAGAAAGATTCTCTTATTGTCGCTGATTAAAGGTAAATAATGAATGGTCTAAATAGCGTAAAGTGGTGAAGTTTGTTTAGGTCATGGTTCCATTTTCGAGGTATTTACACAATTTCTCCCCGGTCTTAAATAATTTTTAAACTTCGGGCTTCTTTTTTTAGAAAAAATGTAAACAAACATACCGTTCTCGAAGCAATAAAGGATCTTTTGGTAACGAGATGTTTTTGTTCAGGATAAGTTATCATCACACCTGATTTTTGAGTCTCCCCCATACAATGGTTCTATCCCGAATCAAATGTTTAGCAGCCTTTTCAGGGTTTTTTCAACCGAAAAAGTTGTTTGATTTTTGTATAAAAGTTGTGACTAAGACGATGGGTAAACAGGGAAGTTCCCCTGGGGAGAGTCTACCGATGGATAAAAACCAACAGCCTGTTATTCTGCGCCCAAATTGTGCTTTGACAACCTCAAATCTTGACGTATTTTGGCGATCGCTCCATGGGGCGATCAATGACGAATTCAGTCGAGAAATTTTAGTCGATCTCCAGCAGGTAGAATTTATCGACAGTGCGGCGGCGGTGGTGCTCAGTCAGGGCACAAAATTGGCAGAATCCCATGGTAAACGCCTCGGCTGTTGTGGGATCAATTCCCAGGTGCGCATGGTATTAGAGCTGACCCAAATGGAGCAGTTTGTGCGCATTTTCAAAGATGAAGCTGCATTTTTGACGCAGACATCCCAGTTACTCGCGGCCTAGCATCTCGAAAGCTCTCCGGTATAATGGGGGACTGAATTGTTTCCCTCGACTCCCTTGGAGGTTCATCACCTGTGGCAACGGCTCCCTGTCTTCCTCAACCGGCTGATTACGAAGCGCTGATTACGACGGATATTTTCAAACCAGCGCGCTACTTGGGTAATGAACTGGGGGCAATCCATAAGCCTTGGCAAGGGGCAGTGGTGCGTTGGGTGCTGACCTATCCGGAAGTCTATGAGGTGGGTTCCTCAAATTTGGGCCATATCCTGCTCTACAACGTGATTAATGCCCAACCTCGACAGTTGTGCGATCGCACTTATCTACCCGCCGCTGATCTGAGCGAGAAGTTAAAGGAAAAAAATCTGCCGCTGTTTGCCCTCGAATCCAGGCGATCGCTGTTGGAATTCGACATTCTCGGCTTTAGCTTGAGCTATGAACTGGGGGCGACAAATATTCTCGAAATGCTTACCCTTGCCCAGATTCCCCTCACTTGGCAGGAACGAGATCAAGGAAATTATCCGTTCATTTTTGCGGGGGGACAAACAGCCACCTCCAACCCAGAACCCTACGCTGACTTTTTCGACTTTATCGTTCTCGGCGATGGCGAAGAACTTTTGCCCGAAGTGGGTTTTATCCTCGAAGAAGCCAAGGTTAACGGTCTGAGTAAGGAAGAAACTCTGCTGGATTTAGCTCAAGTACCAGGGGTCTATGTGCCTCGCTTCTATGCAATGGCGGCGGATGGTTCTGTGCATTCAACCCGTGACGAAGTGCCCAAGCGAATTTTGCGCCGTGTCGCCACGCCAATTCCCGCCTATTCCATTGGTTTAGTGCCCTATGTGGAAACAGTTCATGATCGCCTGACGGTGGAAATTCGCCGGGGTTGTACCCGGGGCTGCCGCTTCTGCCAACCGGGAATGTTAACGCGGCCTGCAACGGATGTCGAACCAGAGAAAGTCGTCGATGCCATTGAAAAAGGAATGCGGGCGACGGGTTACAACGAATTTTCTCTACTTTCCCTCAGTTGTTCTGACTATCTCTCGTTGCCAGCGGTAGGAGTCGAGATTAAAAATCGCCTCAAGGACGAAAACATTTCCCTATCTCTGCCTAGCCAGCGGGTTGATCGCTTTGATGAAAATATTGCCAATATTGTCGGTGGGACGCGTAAAGCGGGTTTAACCTTTGCCCCAGAAGCGGGCACCCAACGAATGCGGGATGTGATCAATAAGGGTTTGACGAACGAAGAACTGCTACGGGGTATCCAAACCGCGGTAAAAGAGGGCTGGGATAAGGTCAAGCTTTATTTCATGATCGGTCTCCCTGGAGAAACGGATCTCGATGTGTTGGGCATCGCGGAAACGGTGCAATGGCTGCGGCGGGAATGTGCGTCCCTGAGCAATCGCCGTTTAAACTTCAACATCACCATTTCTAATTTCACCCCGAAACCCCACACACCTTTCCAGTGGCATTCGGTTTCGACGACAGAATTTAAGCGTAAACAGGAACTGTTGCGGGAAGCTTTTCGACCGATTCGCGGCGTGAAGGTGAACTATACCGATGTGCGCATTTCAGCCATGGAGGATTTCGTTGGCCGGGGCGATCGCCGTTTGGGTAAAGTCGTCCGCCGAGCCTGGGAACTGGGGGCGGGAATGGATTCTTGGTGGGAGAATTTAGACAAAGCCTATGGCGCTTGGGAACAGGCGATCGCCGAATCCGATCTCACCTGGAAGTACCGCAAAGTCGAAAGTGGCGAGTGGAATGTTTTTGAAACCACCGACAACGACCCCCTCGACGCCCCCTTGCCCTGGGATCACCTCAACACAGGCATTGATAAGCAGTGGCTCAAGGACGATTTAAAGCGAGCCCTCGAAGCAGCAACCATTCCCGACTGTGCCTTTGATGGTTGTTCCCATTGTGGCGTCTGCAGTACTGATTTTGGCCATAATGTCGTCTATCAACCGCCCGAAATTCCCGAATTTGTCGGTCAATTTCAAAAGGATCAAGAACGCCTACAACGGTTCCGGGTTTGGTTCGGTAAGCAAGGGGATATGCGCCTGGTTAGTCACCTCGATTTAGTCCGTTTATTTGACCGAGCTGTGCGCCGCGCTTCAATTCCCGTGGCTTTTACCAACGGCTTTCATCCGAGCCCCCGCATTTCCATCGCCAATGCCCTATCATTAGGAGCCACCAGCTCAGGAGAAATTATTGATTTTGAGTTGCGCCAAGTCTTGGATTTAGAAGATTTCCGGCGACGACTCGCTGAACAGTTGCCCATCGATATGCCGATCTATCGCGTTGAGGAAGTGCCCGTCCGTTCTAAGGCTGCCACTGCGCTCCTTACGGAAGCAGAATACCTGATTGATCTTGAAACCGAAGAACCCGTTTCTGCCGTACAGTGGGAAGCCTGGCTCGAAGTTATCCGTCAGACTCCGGAAATTCTCCTCGAAAAGAAAACGAAGTCTGGCAAAATTAAGCAACTGAATCTCCGAGAAATGTTAACGGCGATCGCCCTCGAAAAAGTCATTAGCCCCACCCAAGTCCAACTCCGTTATCGAGGTAGTTGCCGCAATGATGGCACTTTATTACAAGCAGATCATATTCTTTATATGATGCATACTATGAGTCAGCAAAATATAAAATTGCTTAAGGTACACCGCTTTATTCTGTACTTATCTGAAGATATTTAATCTAGCTTAATTGATATTATCATTTCGCTTAAATATAACACCATCATCTGACTCGACTTCTCTCATTTATGTTCAAAAGACTGTCGTTATTCAAAAAGCAGTTGATAGGTGAACAAAAAGCCATTTTGAGTAACATTTCGTGGTTGTCATTTGAATATGCTGTTCGGATGATAATCGGTTTTTTTATGAGTGCTTGGATGGCAAGATATCTAGGAGCTGCTCAATTAGGTACATTGAATTATGCCGGGGCAATTATTGTTTTACTTCACCCCCTATCCAAGCTTGGATTAGATACTTTAGTTATTCGTTCTCTAGTTAATTTTCCTCAAGAAAAAAATAAAATTTTAGGCACCGTATTTTGGCTCAAACTTGTGATATCTAGCATTATTTCACTTGGGCTTATTGCTACAGGAGTTTATCTTTTTTTGGGAACAGACAATACTGAATTTAGCTTGATTTTTCTAATACTAAGTTCAAGTATTTTATTTCAAGCTTTTGAAGTCGTTAATTTTTGGTTTTCTGCTCAAGTTAAATCTAAATATATAGTTGCCATTAAAATTCTTGTATTCATAGTTGTCACTCTCAGTAAAGTTGCGCTCTTAATTCTACAAGTTCCATTGATTTATTTTGCCTGGATTATATTTGGAGAAGCTGCTCTGGAAGCAAGTGGTTTTGTCTTAGTTTATCAATTAAAAAAATGCCCGTTCAAACTTGAATGGAATACTGAGATTGCAAAATCATTACTTCATGAAAGCTGGCCCTTAATCTTATCTGGTTTGAGCATCATCTTATATATGAAGACAGACTTAGTAATGTTGGGGAGCATCGTTGGAGAAGAAGCAGTTGGCATTTATTCATCCGCAACTAAAATATCTGAAATATGGTATTTTATTCCTAATATAATTATTGCTTCAGTTTCCCCTTCAATTTACGCAGCAAAAGAAAAAAACAAAAAACAATATTACGAAAAAATCAAAGACTTACTATCCTTTTTGATTCGTCTATCTTTGATGATTTCACTTCCCATTTTGTTCATTGCATCTCCTCTTATTTTGATGATTTATGGGCCAGAATATTTTGCTGCAGGGACAATCTTGAAAATTCATATCTGGGCAACATTATTTGTATTTATGGGAACAGGAATTTCTCCATGGTTTATTGCAGAGAAATTAAGCAATTATTCCTTCTGGATAACTTTTTCTGGCGCATTACTTAATATTATTCTAAATATCTTTTTGATTCCTAAATATTCTGGCGTCGGTGCAGCAATTTCTACAGTTATTTCTCAGTTATTTTCTGGATTTTTAATCAACGCTTTTTTTTCACAGACAAGAATTGTATTTCGTCTTCAATTAAATACTTTAAATCCATTAAAATTTCCAAAAAAAATCAATAAAAATACCTAAAATGCGTCTTTAATATGATACTCGTCAACTTATCTATCTTATCTAAAAAGCCGACAGGGATTAGTATTTATGCTCGCAATATACTACCATCCCTTTCTCAACTAAATTCTAAATCTCTTGTTTGTAATTTTGACAATCGATTTACAACTTTCAATTCTTATCTAATTCCAAAAGAACTTAGTCCAGATTTTGGCTTAAAGGGACATTTTAAACGGCTATATTGGACTCAGTTTGCTTTGCCAAAAATTTATCAAAAACTAGAGTCAAACTTGATTTTTTCTCCTTTACCAGAATCACCTATTTATACCACTGCTAAAACTGTTGTTATGGTTCATGATTTAATTCCATTACGCTATCCAGACAAGCGTTCTCCATTACACTATTATCAGAAATTTGTTTTACCTATTGTGTTAGATCAAAGTAAGCATATTATTTGTAACTCCCAAGCAACTGCAGATGACTTGATGAATTTTTTCAATATTTCTGCTACTAAAATTACACCCATTTATCTTGCTTATAATCCTAAAAATTTTTACATGCAATCGAATAAGTCAAAATCTAAAAAGCCTTATTTTTTATACTTGGGTCGCCATAACCCACACAAAAATCTCCCTAGAATGATTAAAGCATTTTCCCTGCTTAAGGATAAAGAAGATTATGAATTTTGGCTTATTGGGCCTAAAGATAAACGTTACACGCCACAGTTAATTGATTTGGTGAAAAATCTAGAATTAGAAAATCAAGTCTTATTTAAAGATTATGTTTCCTTTCAAGACTTGCCTATGATTCTTAATCAAGCATTTTGTTTAATGTTTGTAAGCCTTTGGGAAGGCTTTGGCCTCCCTTTATTGGAAGCAATGGCTTGCGGATTACCTGTCATCACATCTAATCAATCTTCATTAGTCGAAGTAGCAAAAGATTCTGCCATCTTAGTAGACCCAAAAAATGTTCAAGAAATACGTAGTGCGATGGAACGCATCACCAAAGATGATAATCTTTATGCTGATCTAATGCAAAAAGGACTCCAAAGAGCAAGTATGTTTTCATGGGAAAAAACAGGACAAGAAACCAGACAAATTCTCCGGAATTTAAGTTGATTTTCAGGCTTGTTTTTTGATCTACTTTTTTGAGAGGCTTTAGGAGTAATTATTTAGAAGAAAGCCAACCATTTAATCTACCTTGAAAAATAAGCCAATGGAATTTAGCCCGCCATCCCTGCATTTTAGTTGCATAATATAAAGTTCCCAAAATTGGCCTTAATAAAGCGATTGCAACAAACCAAAATGGATAACTATGCTTTTTTAATACACGGCCCGTTCCTGGAGCATACCTTTTTGCGCGTGCCAATGCTTGTTGGTCATACTGGGTAATTGGTTCAAGATGGTAGACTTTTACTTCTGGATCATAATATAGTTTCTTATTTTGTGATAGCAAGTTTAGAAGATAATCAGTCTCATCCGAGCATTGCCAAGGAGAGTCTGCACCTGGTCCAAGTGTCTCATCAAAACCTTGGGCGTTTGCAAGTGCATAGGTTCGCAAAAAAATGGATGAAGTAATTCCTCTACGCCAGACATTAAACTTATGAATTTCTCCTGGATTCTTATCCCATCTGCTTGTTGTCAAATTTTCTTTTAGATCAATAGTACAACCACTTAAAGCATCCCAATTAATATTATTTAAAAACCAAGTATTGACTGACATTAAAAGTATATCTGGATACCAGCAATCGTCATCAGGAAAACTGACAATTTCACCAGATACATACCTAAATCCAAAATTCCTCCCCGCTGATACCCCCCTTTGATCATGCTTCAGGTAAATCAAATTAATCTCATTAAAATAACTTTCTAATGTTACTTTGAGTTTTGAAGTCTCATTTTGATCGACAATAATCAATTCAAAATCCTGATGTTTTTGTTTTATTAAAGAGTGAATTAGGCGCACGATTTTATTATGCCTATCTTCACCTAATGTGCTGGTGATTAAGGAGAATTTCATTTTCTAGAGAACACTTATAAAAAAGGAGTTAAAATATAGCGGTTCCAAATAAAATACAAGAGTATTGCGACTTTATTTTCAGAACTACATGTAATGAAGATTCTTTTATAAGAATTTATTTAATCCAACAAAACTTTCAAGAGAGCATAGTTGGATTTTTAATTTTATAATTCTATTTTCACGATTAGAGAAAGCTGTTACTGACTATCTCTCTTAAAAATCAAAATTCCTCGGCACATGCCGAGGAGAGTCAAGTCCAGACGAGAAATCTAGGTTTATTTTTTACCCAACACTTGAGACTTAAGAGAATTGAATTCTGCTAGCAATTCATCACGGTTTGAAGCTTTAAGCAAATAGCGATAGACAAACCATGCTGTGTAAGAGATACCAATCAGCTCAAAGGTGGGCGCTAATAGGGGAATATCGTTAATGGCACCGATTAGTGCGAAGGTCAGCTTGACGGTGATCAAAGCTGCCACAATCAAACCGACGGTGATCAGGGGTTGCTTATAGTCGGCGAAAAATTTCCCTAGCTCCTCAGGCAGTTCAGACAGAAAATCCGTGATGGGTTTGACTGCTTCTTGCCAAGGCTGCTCGGTTTGGGGGGAGGTCATGGGACCGGGTGCTTCGTTGTTAAACGGAGTTGTACCAGTTTCTACTTGGGTTTCAGGCTGTTGTTCCATCTTTCAAACCTATCCTTAACGATTTATATAGTACAGAGTGGTGATGGGGCAGTCTCACTAGGATGCAGCGGAGGTGCCTTTCAGATTTTGAGTAAGGGACGAATGATGCCCATATTATCAGACATATCTATAAATCTCTGTCTACATCCTACTGAGAGAATCAAGAATAGCTGATATAAAACGGCCTTGGCGATATCTCTTCCTTAATTTATTGGAAAAGAACTTTGGAAAGGCTGTCAATTTTTTGGTTTGTACTGCGCCTAAACGCTTAAGATGCCTATGCTATGATGATGCCAATTTTTATGAAATCGCGTAGAACGTATCATAGATCTTAGCTATCCATGTCTGCAAAATTTTAGCCTCCGGTTTATATGAGCCAGAAACCTGATCCCTCGCAAGTGCAATCCGTTTCTTCCGTTGGCACCCAATCGCAGCCAGTGTTATCGACTGAAGCAGGTTTATCGGAAGCGTCTGGGACGCAAGATTTAAGCATGGAAACGACGGCGATCGCCAATGGGGATCCAGAGCAAGCAACGGCAGAGACAGAGACAGAAATCCTTGGGGTTCCGCGTAAACGCCAATTTCTTCTCCCCAATTGGCAATGGTTAGGGTTGCTCTTAATTTTCCTATCGGGAGGCGTAGGCTTTTTGGCGACATCGGTTCTCCTGAGTTTTAATGGCAGCAACAATTGCAGTGCCCTGTTCTTGCCTTTAGCCTCCGCCACAACCCGCTTATACTGCGCCCAGATTGAGGCGGAGAAACAGACCCTTGCCAGCTACCTAAAGGCGATTCGGATGGTGAGTGGTTTTTCGGAGAATCACCCCCTCCGGGCGGATATTGACCGCAACATTGAGGTGTGGGTTTCGCAAATTATTGCCCTTGCTGAGGTGGAATTCCAGGCGGGAAAGTTGGATGAGGCGATCGCCATGGTGCGCGATATTCCCGAAAAGGCCGGTTTTCAAGCAGAAATTGAGTCCCAAATCACGGCCTGGGAAGATATTTGGCAAGAGGGAGAAGCGATTCTAGCTAGCCTGCAACGGCAACTCGAAGCAGGAGATTTAAGCCAGG
Source organism: Picosynechococcus sp. PCC 7002 (assembly GCF_963860125.1). NCBI lineage: Bacteria > Bacillati > Cyanobacteriota > Cyanophyceae > Chroococcales > Geminocystaceae > Picosynechococcus > Picosynechococcus sp. PCC 7002. The sequence continues at coordinate 2,542,865 of NZ_CAWLFA010000001.1, read as the reverse complement.
CGATGCGGACAGTCGTCCAACTCAGTTATTTAGACAATCGCTACTGGGCTACGGTGAAGTACGATGAGGCCATGGCGCAAATTCAGTTGGCTCGCAAGGAAACGGAGCAGCTAGAAGGGGCCTATGCAGCCCTGCGTCGGGGCGGTTTAGAAAATTGGCTCCAGGCGATCGCCCAGGCGAGCAACATTAGCCAAGATAGCTATGCTTACCCCCAAGCTCAACGTTTAATTAGTGACGCCCGCGAAAAAATCATTGACTACACCGACAACATTATTGATGAACGCCGCTGGGATGACTTACTGGCCCTCTGCGATCGCCTACCGGATCAACTGAACCTCGACAACGTGGTGGTCGATTGGCGAATTCTGGCCCAAGCTGGCCTCAGGGCGAACCAAGGAACCGTTAAGGATCTCGAAACAGCCCTGGTGCAAATCCAAAGTATTCAGCCCGCCAGTGCTGTCTATGACCAGGCCCAAGGTCTGATTAGTCGTTGGCAACGGGAAATTGAGGACGTGGCGATCCTAGAACAGGCTGAGGAATTGGCCCAGGGGGGAAATATCGCCGACTATGAACGGGCGATCGCCCAGCTCAACCGTGTTCCCTCAGGCAACCCCCGTTACGATGAAGCCCGCCAAAAAATTCGCCAATGGCGTCGCCAAATTGAAATCGCCGAAGACTCTCCCACCCTGGCCTATGCGAAAGATTTAGCAGCGACCAATCGTCTCCAGGAGGCGATCGCCGAAGCCCGCACGATCCAATCCGGTCGCGCCCTCTACAACGAAGCCCAAGAAAATATTCGTCAGTGGCGCAACACCATTGAACGGACTGAAGATCAGCCGATCTTTGACCGAGCTGTGGCCCTCGGCCAACAAAAACGCTTCGATGAGGCGATCGCCGTTGCTAACCAAATTGCCCCGAACCGTGTCCTTTATGACGAAATGCAGGCTAGGGTCAGGAGTTGGCGTCAAGAACAAACCGCGATCAATAATCTCAATCGCGCCTACCAAGTGGCCAATGGTAACTCCGTCTCTGCCTGGGTAGAAGCCATCAACCTTACCCAAGAAATTCCCAGCAGCGCTAGCCAACTGCGGGCCGAAGGAAAACAGGCCGCTGACCAATGGAGCTATCGGATCCTCTCTGTGGCCCAGAGCCAAGCCAATATCTCAATCCCCCAGGCGATCGCCACCGCTCGCCAAATCCCCCGCAATACCGCTGCCTACGACGCCGCCCAAACCCAAATCAACACCTGGCAACGTCTCACCACCCCCAGCCCTAGTCCCCAAACCATCGACGTTCCGACAAACCTCTAATTTCCCCTTCTTCAGTTGCCCATGACCACCGAACACCCCCTTGGCTCCGTAATTCAAGGTTCCCTCAGCCAAGGCCTCGAAGTCCGTCTCCATGGCGATGTGTCCGTCGAAGAAATGCGCGTCGGTAAATTTCTCGTCGTCAAAGGGAGCCGCTCCCAATTTTTCTGTCTTCTCACCGATGTTTCCCTGGGCACCTCTAGCCCCCGCATCCTCGCCGATCCACCCAATCCCAACGACGATTTCCTCCAAGCCGTCCTTGCCGGAACCAGCACCTATGGCACCGTCGAACTCGCACCGATGCTGATGTTTACCCCCAGCCAAGCAGAAGAGCATGAAACAGAAAACTTTGAGACCCTTGAGCTACTGCCCGTAAAAACGATCCCTAGTCACTTCAGTCAAGTTTACGAAGCCAACGAACAAGACTTTCGGCGAGTATTTGGTTGGGAGGACGATCCCCACCACAAAAAATTTGCCATTGGCCGTCCCCTTGATATGGATGTGCCCATTTGCCTCGACCTTGACCGCTTTGTGGAACGAAGTAACGGCATTTTTGGTAAGTCTGGCACCGGCAAATCCTTCCTAACCCGTTTATTGCTGTCTGGAATTATCAAGCGACGGGCCGCCGTAAACCTGATGTTTGATATGCATTCTGAATACGGTTGGGAAGCGATTGAAGAGGGCAAAGGCGTCAGTACCGTTAAAGGTCTCCGGCAGCTTTTCCCCGGTCAAGTCGAAATCTATACCCTCGATTCAGAATCCACTCAGCGGCGGGGGGTACGCGATGCCCAGGAACTTTACCTCAGCTTCGATCAAATTGAAATTGAAGATATTCGGCTCGTTGGCTTTGAACTGGGGCTATCTGAGGCGAGTCTCGATAATGCCAACGTCCTCTATTCTGAGTTTGGCCGTACCTGGATTGTCAAACTTCTGGAGATGAGCAATGAAGATATCCGCCTTTTTTGCGAAGAACGCCAAGGCCATGCTGGTTCTATTATGGCTCTGCAGCGGAAATTAAAACGACTCGAAAACCTTAAATATATCCGCCAAACTTGCCCCTTTAACTACATCGATCAACTGCTCCAGAGCCTTGATGCCGGGAAACACGTAATCATTGAGTTTGGCTCCCAGTCCAATATGCTGTCGTATATGTTGGCGACAAATATGATTACCCGACGCATTCACGCCGCCTATGTGAAAAAAGCAGATCTGTACCTGCAAACCAAAAACGTCCAGAATAAACCGACGCCCCTGGTGATCACCATTGAAGAAGCCCACCGATTTTTAGACTCTAAGATTGTCCATCAAACCATTTTTGGCACGATCGCCAGGGAAATGCGGAAATATTTTGTCACCCTCCTGGTCGTCGATCAACGTCCCTCCGGTATCGACAACGAAGTCATGTCCCAAATTGGCACGCGGGTAACTTGTTTGCTCAATGACGAAAAAGATATTGATGCGATTTTTACGGGGGTCTCTGGGGGCGGCAACCTACGCTCTGTCCTGGCCAAATTAGATTCCAAACAACAGGCTCTTGTGCTTGGTCACGCTCTCCCGATGCCGGTAGTGATGCGGACGCGCTCCTATGACCAGGCGTTTTACCAAGAAATTGGCTGCCATGACTGGCAAACGATGGCGGATGAAACCTTGTTTGTCGAGGCAGATTTGGCTAAGACAGATCTCGGTTTTTAGGAAAATTGTTAAAAAAGTTTACAATGAACAAATATTTTATTGACCAAGTAGTCAAAAAGAACAATTAAATCTATGACAACGACTTTTGCAACGCTTTTAGAGCCTTTTCACCTCTGGGATCTCCCTTTGACAAACCGTGTAGTAATGGCTCCCATGACCAGGGCACGGGCTGGCAAAGATCGCATTCCCAACGCGCTCATGGCGGAATACTATGGCCAACGGGCTTCGGCGGGTCTAATTATTGCAGAGGCCACAACCATTTCAGAACAGGCCAATGGTTGGAATGAATCGCCAGGTGTTTACACGGACGCCATGGTTGAAGGATGGCAACTCACCACCCAAGCCGTCCACGCCAAAGGCGGCAAGATTTTTTTGCAATTGTGGCACATGGGCCGCGCTTCCCATAGCAGTTTCCATGGGGGTCAATTGCCGATCGCCCCTTCCGCAATCAAAATTAATAACGGCGAAGAAATTCATACGCCCCTTGGCAAACAGCCCTATGAAGTCCCCAGGGCCATTGAAACAGAAGAAATCCCTGGGATTATTGAGGAGTATCGCCAGGCGGCAATCAGGGCAAAAGCAGCGGGCTTTGATGGTATTGAGATTCACTCCGCCAACGGCTATTTACTCGATACATTCCTCCAATCGAAAACGAACCATCGTACGGATGCCTATGGGGGCAGCGCCACGAATCGTTGTCGTTTACTCCTCGAGATTTTAGATGCGGTAACAACGGTCTGGGATTCCCGTCGTGTGGGTGTTCGTTTTTCCCCCAATGGTTCCTTTAATGATATGGGTTCGCCCGATTTCCGGGAGCAGTTTACCTATGCTGCCAGTCAACTCAATCGGTACAATTTGGCCTATTTCCATGTGATGGATGGTTTGGCCTTTGGTTTCCATGAACTGGGAGAGCCGCTGACCTTGGCTGATTTCCGGGCCGTTTATGATGGTGTTCTCATGGGTAATTGTGGCTATGATCGAAGCAGTGCAGAAACGGCGATCGCCACTGGGCAAGCTGACCTAATTGCCATTGGCCGTCCTTTTATTAGTAACCCTGACCTCGTTGAACGTTACACCAATAACTGGGCCTTAAACCCCGATGCAGATATAGCCACTTGGTATGCCCCCACAGGCGCGGAAGGCTATACCGATTTCCCGACCTATGCCGCCTAGGATGCTGGTCGATTTTCATTGCTGATAGGCAATTTAGCAAAAAGGGCAGCCCTAGGGCTGCCCTTCTCTTATTTATGTTTTTTATGTTTTAGATTGCGACACTACAATCTCAAATTGCCTTAAATAAAGCTGGGTTGGTGACGAATCAAGTTGAGAAACTCTTCACGGGTTTTTTGTTCTTTCTGGAAGCACCCAATCATGGCACTGGTAACTGTCCAAGAACCGGGCTTTTGGACACCCCGCATGGACATACACATGTGAATCCCTTCCATCACCACCGCAACCCCTTGGGGGTCAAGGATTTCTTGGACCGCTTCTGCAATTTGTCGGGTCAGACGTTCTTGCACCTGGAGACGACGGGAATACATTTCAACGATCCGCGCTAATTTGCTGAGGCCCACAACTTTCTGATTCGGGATATAGGCCACGTGGGCCCGACCCATAAAGGGCAACATGTGGTGTTCGCAGAGGCTAAAGAAATCGATGTCCCGCACCAATACCATTTCATTGTGCCCTTCATCGAAAATTGCACCATTGACGATGTCTTCAAGGGACTGGTTATAGCCTTGGGTCAGAAACTGCATGGCTTTTGCCACCCGCAGCGGCGTCTTTAGGAGACCTTCACGGTCAGGATCTTCGCCAACGGCTTCTAGCATCGTATGCACAGCCTCTGCCATTTTCTGCTGGCTTTCTTCTGTGGCAGGGCGAATGCTTGCTGCTTTGCCATTGTGGCTATTGCGGTCTGGCCGAGTCACCAGATCATTGAGGTCACGACCTAGAGCATCAGTCGCCATGGTTTTTGTAGAACCATTGAAGCCGCTTGAAGAAGATGTTGTCATAATTCGGTATGGAATGAAGAAGTAAAAGGAACTGGGGCAGGGGAGAGTAGATCCTCGCTAACAATAAACTGTTGGATTCCCTGCTTTAGAGATCATGGTCAATTCTTCAATACTGGGCTCAACGGATGGTCGAATCCCTTGAAGAATACTTTGGGGACGCTTTCGGAAATAAAAATCCTGGAGCGGCCAAAACTTAGCCAGACATGACTAGGCTGCGTCATTCGATGACGGCACAGCCGGGTGGGTCTGGGGATCAGGAGTTGCGGAATGGCAATGGATGAGGCGTTAAACAAAATCCCGAACCTGCCATGCTGTTGAACATTGAGCTTGGATATCAGGGGGGCTGCCATCGCAAAGGAAGGAAGAAAGGCCAAGGGTTTGCAAGAATTTAGGGGCAGAGGCGATCGCCAAAGGTGGACAGGAGAGATCATGGGCAGGGAACTGCACTCAACATAGCGCGATGGGTGGGCAAAAAATTTAGCTTAGTCCATAGAAAATCCCAGAAAAAATGTCCACGACCTAAACTCTGTTTACCAATGGAGACGAAAGGATATTGGTGATTTCACTGCCTTTTGGGAGAACAAAATTGGGGGAAAGTCCCATAGTTCACATTAGGGCTCAGCGGCTTCTTATCCTAGCAAAATTTCGGAAATGTTACAAAATATTGCTAAATGATTAGAATCAGTACCCATGAATGCCAAACCAGATCCTAAAGTTAGGAACTTTCTAAAAACACACCAATTTTCCGGAACCGCTGGTAGCGCAATTCACGGCGGCGTTCTGGCGTCAGCTTCAGCAAGGCTTGGAGGTTATCTTGGATCGCTGCTTTCAGGAGTTGGGCGGCCCCAATGGGATCGGCGTGGGCGCAGGAGGCTGGCTCTGGGACAATTTCATCGATAATCTCAAGGCTTTTCAGATCCTCTGCTGTAATCTTGAGGGCGGCGGCGGCCTGCTCTGATTTCCCGGCATCTTTCCAGAGAATGGCGGCACAAGCCTCTGGGGTCGCCACTGTGTAAACGGAATTTTTTAACATCAAGACGCGATCGCCCACGCCAATCCCTAAGGCCCCACCGGAACCGCCTTCGCCAATGACCGTGCAAATAATCGGCACATCGAGGCTAAACATTTCCCGGAGGTTAAAGGCGATCGCCTCCCCTTGGCCCAACTTTTCCGCTTCTAAACCCGCCCAAGCCCCAGGAGTATCAATAAACGTTAAAATCGGCATCCCAAAACGGTTGGCATGGTCCATCAGCCGCATCGCCTTACGGTAGCCCCCAGGAGCTGGCATGCCAAAATTGCGGGCGACATTATCCTTCGTATCCCGTCCTTTTTGGTGCCCTAGCATCATCACCGGTTGACCATCGAAGCGGGCCACCCCGCCAATGAGAGCCGGATCATCAGATCCACCGCGATCGCCATGGAGTTCAAACCATTCGTCCGCCATCATTTGAACATAATCAAGGGTGCTGGGACGCCGGGGATGCCGTGCCAATTGCAGCCGTTGGGCCGGGGTGAGGGTACTAAAAATTTCTTCCCGGAGCTGGTCTGCCCGCGCCTCTAGCTGCTGAATCTGTTCTGAAACATCAACATTATTCTCCGCAGCAAGATCACGAATTTGATGGATGCGTGATTCTAATTCCGAAAGAGGTTTTTCAAAATCAAGCAGAAACGTCCGGCGCTCCGTTTTCGGCATGGTGAGTCCAATTCACTGACGACAGTTCACAAATCAAAGTCTATTATCCCCGGAAGCCTCCCCAACAGTAAAGGAATCCGTACTGCCACCCCCGAAAAGTTTTGCCAAAATAGAAAGTAAGCAGTTTTAACTTTTCAAGCATCAAATCACTTATTTATGAGCAACACCAGTAATTTTCGTAACGCCATTCAGCAGGCCAAAGGTCAAGCCCTGGTTGGCCCAGAAGTCATTAAAAATGCCCTACCCTACTTGGGGGGCGGCCTACTCCTGACAGCCCTCGGAACCTATGGTGGTTTGGGAGTAATCCAAACCAATCCCAGCATCTTTATGCCCACCTTCTGGGTTGCCCTGATCGCTGAATTGGCCCTCTTTTTCGTTGCCCGTGGGGTCGCTGAAAAGGGAAATAATAGCGTCGCCCTCCCTCTCTTGGCCGGCTACAGTCTACTTTCTGGGTACACCCTCACAGGGATTGTTGCCCTCGCCATTGGTACTGCAGGAGTTGGGATCCAAGGGGTTGGGATCGCAGCCCTCGGCTGTGGTATTACTTTCATCATTGGGCGCAATATTGGCTCAAACCTCTCCGATGAAGATGGTTTAGCCCTGGCCCAAACAGTGCGCCTCGGAATTATTGCCTTGTTTGTGGTGCTGTTGGCCCAGCTTGGTTTTGCTTTCTTTGGAGTTTACACGCCCAGTTGGTTAGAGGTCGGGATCTCTGGCTTAGGGACACTATTATTTGCTGGTTCAGCGGTAGTTGACTTCTATGTGTTGCCTCGTGCCTACCGTAATGAGCAATATCTCTCGGCTGCTCTGTCGATGTATTTGACCTATATCAACCTATTTGTGTTTATTCTGCGCTTGTTGATTGCCATCAATAGCCGCGACTAACCCCCAATGTCTTCGACATCTCCCCCAGGGGAGAATGGGCTCTCTGGTTCATCGGCCAGGGGGCTTTTTTATTGGGGTTGCAGCACCATCAGGGCGAGATCGAGGGTTTCTCTAAGGTGTTCGGGGTTAGGCAAGCCTTTAATGCGGGTATTTAATCCTAGAAGGACATGGTAGAGATAACGGGCAGTTTTCGGGCTGTCAAAAGCGGGGGGCAGTTCTCCTTTGGCGATCGCCTGATTGAGGGTACCCGTAAAAATTTGCTCGACATTGGTGGCAATATCTTCCACGAGGGCGGCCACCTGGGGATCGTGGGGCGCGAGTTCAATCATTGCATTGACGACAAAACAGCCCCGACAACCGAGGAGCTTGGCATTGTCGGCGGTTTGATAAAACAAATTTCGGAGATTTTCGAGGGGGGAAGCGGAATAGTTGAGCCGCTCTTCTAGCTGGCGCACTGCGATTTTGCCGTAGTAGGCGATCGCCTCCAGGAACAAATCATGTTTATTGCCAAAGGTGTTGTACAGACTTTGCCGCTGGATCCCCATGTAGTCCAAAAGTTCCGCAAGGCTTGTAGCGCTGTAACCCTTTTCCCAAAACAATTCCATCGCCTTTTCAAGGGCAGCATTACGGTTAAAAGCAAGCTTTCGGCCTACCATGGCGCAACCTAGATACAGTGCAGAAAAACTGGTTTTATCCTAAAGGAAATTTCTCTGCACCGTCAAAAAATCTCGTGATCAGGGGCAAGTGCCAGACCAGGGTATTGGTCGGTTTAGGGAGTTGCCATAGACCCCTTCAAACTGACAAGGCGTCGTAAAGGTCATCTCAAAATCTCTCACAGGGCCACCCAAAGGGGCACCCAGGAGTCCTAGTTGAACAGTTCCTTTGATTACATAGGCATTTTGATTTGCGTCCCAACCCTCTGTGGTGATAGTCATGAAATCAGTGCCATCCGGCCCCCCAACCGTCGACAATCCCCAATCGATATAGCCCTGCAGTTCCCCATCGGTATAGCTGTAAGTAGTATCCCAAATTCCCCTTAAAGCAGGCCGGAATTGCCCAGAACCAGAAGGATTTCCGCCGGTAACTGGGCCATTTCCGGTATTCCCAGCATTCCCAGTATTCCCAGGATTTCCGGTGTTAGACGAGTTGTTATTGTTATTCCTATTCTGCGTCGCTGGGTTTGTGTTTGGCGTGCCAGGATTACGGGGTCGATCATTAGTGTTGCTGGTGGTAGGGGGTACCGGAGCCGCGCCTAAGCCAACGACTTGCATACAGCCTTGAGTATTATCGTTAAACACTCGGAGTGTCGTAGATTCGCTACTTTGCATGAGCTTGGGGAGATACTGGGCAGCACGGACACCAGTATCACAAATCACATTGGGTTCTCCGGAGCGAAAGGCACGATCTTGCCAACTACATTCCCCTGGTTGCAGGCCTTGGGGAGCACTGCCCGTTGCTGGCCGGAAGACAATTTTTACATTGTTACCGCTGGTATTGGTAATGCTTAAATTCCCGCCACCTCGACAGGTCAGAGGATAGTTTTGTTGGGCTTGGGCCGGGGCGATCGCCCCTTGGACAATCAGGAGAGAGGACATACCCAGATAGGCACAGGCTTCTTTAAAGACAGACATTGATTTCAGTCTCCAAAATAATGCTCAAGATAATGACATGGACAAAAAAAACAAAAAGCGATGCAGAGGAGAAGCTTGAAGCCTATTTCAATTCCCCCTGCATCTTTCAGCCAAGCAGCGATTAGGCCACAACCATTTTATTGACAGGAACCAGTCCAGCCGCCACTTGTGCCGTTAGGGCGACTCCAGCTACCGGAAAACTCGCAAGCGGAGCTAAATATCATTTCAAATGGCCCGGCATCATTACTATTTGTGCGACCCCAACGCCCTTCGACAACATAGGCATTACGATTACTGTCCCAACCTTGGGAAGTGATAGCAATGGTCTGGGTTTGGTTGCGATACCAACCTTCTTGCCAGTGGATATTGCCATAGTTAGACTGCCAAATCTGGTTTAAGTTAGGGCGAAATTGTACTGCCGCTGGAATCCCAGGGGGAACATTGAGCACAGGGGGGTTGTTAAGGATCGGTGCATTAGCTTGCATACAGCCCTGGTTGTTATTAAAAACTTGGAGGGTTGCATATTCATTGCTTTGGACAAGTTTGCTGACATATTGCACTGCCCGGGCACTGGTATCACAAATGACGGTCGGCTCTCCGGAGCGAAAGGCGCGATCCTGCCAACTGCATTCCCCTGGTTGCAGACCTTGGGGAGCACTACCAGCAGCGGCCCGGAAATTAATTCTGACGTTATTGTTGCCCGTATTGACGATGCTTAAGCCACCACCACCCCGACAGACGAGGGGGTAACTTTGTTGGGCTTGGGCCGGGGCGATCGCCAGGGGAATTGTCAACAAAGAAGTGGCACTGCAAAAAGCAGATATTTGTTTGTAGAAAGCCATGGTTTAGGGATTCCAGGAGGATAACTAAGGGACGAGATTACTTTAGTTGTAGTTCCCCTAAACAGATGCAAATATCTCGTTTTCTAACTCATTGCAGTAAATTTCTATGACGTTTACGAGGTTTCCGTATTTTGGCGGAGGCTTTTTAAAAAGATCAAGCTAGCAGAGATGGCATCAATAATTCTCCCTAATTGTCCAGGGTATTTAAGATTTTTTCGAGGGCGAGTTTTGCTGCGCCCACCATACCGGCATTGTTGCCTAACTGGGCCTTGGTCAGTTTTAAATCCACCCGTGAGGAAGGAAGCACCCGCCGTTCAATTTCGGCGATCGCCGCTGGGATGAAAAAGTCACTGCTGGCACTAATGCCGCCCCCCAGAATAATCATCTCCGGGGTGAAAATATAGATTAAGCTTGTCAGCCCAGCTCCCAACAGTTTGCCATAGGTTTGCCAATGGGCGATCGCCTCAGCATCTCCCGCCTGGGCCAGTTCTCCTAATTCCCCAGGGTCTTTACCAGAAATCCGCTTAACGCCATTGATCGAACAATATTGCTCGAAGGAACCATTATTACCACTATTGCAGGGGGGGCCATCGGGATTGAGGGTAATCAGGCCCAACTCGCCAGCGGCACCGTAATGGCCCGTAAAAAGTTTTCCGTTGAGGATTACCGCCCCACCGACTCCCGTTCCTAGGGTAATGAGCAGGAGATTTTGGCGATCGCGCCCCGCTCCTAACCAAGCTTCCCCCAGGCCGGCACAGTTGGCATCGTTATTTAACGTTGTGGGTAAACCGGTTTTGGCCTCAACCCAGTCCGCGAGGGGCACATCCTGCCAACCACTGAGATTGATCGCAACCTTGGCAATGCGCGCTGTACCATCTACCGGGCCAGGAATGCCGATCCCCACTGCTTTACAACTGTGATCTGAGTTAAGTTCCTTGACTAAATTGGCGATCGCCTCGGCGACAGCGGTTGGGGTACTGGGTTGGGGCGTAGGTACTGCTTTTTCCGCTAAACAAAGACCATCAGGGCTAAATTTTCCCCCTTTGATGGCCGTACCCCCCAGATCAATCCCAATCACTGTGCTCATCTAGTCCAATGCTCCATCTACCAAATTATTCAGACCATACACATGGCGACGACCCGCCAAGGCCACTAATTCTACGTCCTTTTCGTCACCGGGTTCAAAGCGTACTGCTGTGCCCGCCGGGATATTTAAACGCATTCCTTTTGTAGCCGCCCGGTCAAACCGCAGGGCACGATTGACTTCAAAAAAATGGAAATGAGATCCCACTTGAATGGGGCGATCGCCGCTGTTAGCAACCGTAACTATCTTTGTTTCTCGGCCAGCATTCAGTTCAATTTCCCCGGGTTGGGGGCGTAGTTCGCCTGGAATCATCGCCATGTCGCTCCAAAAACTGCTTTTATCCTACGCAATTATCAGGAAATGCAACAGAGCAAAAAGTCGCCAAAATATCCAAGCTAGACTGAAAAAAATTTACGGGGGCGATCGCCGATGAGCGGAACCTACACCATCAGAACCATGACCCGGACGGAACTAGATTTAGCGATTGAGTGGGCCGCCCAAGAAGGTTGGAATCCCGGTTTACAGGATGCTGCTAGTTTCTATGCCGCCGATCCCACAGGATTTCTGGTGGGCTTGCTCGATGGGGAGGCGATCGCCAGTATTTCGGCGGTGAAATATGCCCCAAATTTTGCGTTCATTGGTTTCTATATCGTCAAACCGGAGTACCGTGGCCAGGGTTATGGTTGGCAAATTTGGCAAGCGGCGATCGCCTCCGTGGCTGGTCGGAATGTTGGTCTCGATGGGGTCGTCGCCCAGCAGGAAAATTACAAAAAATCGGGCTTTAATCTGGCCTATAACAACGTGCGTTACAGTGGCCTCGGTGGTGGCCAGATTCCGGAATCTCCGGGCTTGAAGCCCTTGACAGCGGTCGATATTGAAGCAGTTTGTCAGTATGACCAGCAGTTTTTTCCAGGCGATCGCCGCTCCTTTTTAAAAGCTTGGCTGCAGCAACAAGACAGCACCACCTGGGTGATGGTCAATAATACTGAAATTACAGGCTATGGCATGGTGCGTCCCTGTCGTCGGGGTTATAAAATTGGCCCCCTCTTTGCTGACAATGCTGAAATTGCAGAAATTCTCTTTCTCGCCCTCAAAGGCAGTCTTCCCGCTGGTAGTGAACTTTTCCTCGATGTGTCCATGGTTAATCCAGAGGCGATCGCCCTGGCCCAACGCTACCAACTACAGCCCGTGTTTGAAACGGCGCGGATGTATACCCAAGCGCCCCCAACAATTCTTGTCCAAAACATTTTTGGGGTGACCAGTTTTGAGTTAGGCTAGCCCACTCTGGGGTTTCAAGTCATGAAAAAAAGCATATGTGTTGAAACATATGCCTACCGTAAAAATTATTTAACTGATTTATTCGCCGTATTCGTTAAGAATTTCCTTTGCTTCCCGGACTGCATCCGCATTTTTGTTCTGGGCATCTTGCTGCTTGAGCATATGTCTCGCCCAAACCCGTTCCATCGCCCGGAGGGTTTCATTTTTTTCTTTACGCATCCGCATAGCCTTAAACTCCCTTTAAGAAAAAACTTGATTTAGTTACTTTTGATACAGAAACTATCTTTTTTATATTATATGCAGCCGCCGTCAAAGATTCAAGGGCTTTTTTGGGGTACAAGTCTTCTGAAAATGGGCAAAAAAAATCAGCGATCACCGCTGACTTATATGTTGATTGTCCCTAAAGGAAGGGCAACGAGCTCAACGGTCTAGAAAAGATCAAGGACACTCCGGGTATTTTCCCGACGGCGCTCGTCCTTCGCTTCATATTCAGCCATGCAGCCATTTTGTTCGACCATCACACAACTGAGATAATCAGTGGCTTCAATCAAGGCCGCCCGGAGCGCTTGGCCAACGGGAGCGCGATTTGTTTCGGTGCGATCGCCACCAAGATTAATCCCAGCAAAACTAGCCGTTGCACCTCCGGAAGTCGAATCAGACTTTGCCTTTCCTTCAACGGTACGCGCATAGAGCACTTCCCCAGTGGTTGAGTCAACAACCCGTAGATCCACGGCAACGTAGGCTTCTTCACTAGAGCCACGGCCACCACCGCCGAGCCGGACGCCACCGATCCGAATACCACTGAGCCCAAAGCCAGTCGATTCTTCCTTGACCCCTTCTTCGTAGGAGGTGATCTGACCGAGCACGATGTATTGCGCCCCTGTGACTTGGCCCCGTTGGGCTCCCGTTTCTGGGCGAACAATTCCCAATTCAGCTAATTCCTGTTCTGACAGGACGGCCCCTAGGTTTTGCCGTTCAACAACGCGGAAGTTGCCAGTGGCAGTAAGCTCATTGCTGAGGGCATCGGCCAGTTCTTGGGAGGTGCTGCTGTTCCACCACCAATAGCTGCCATTGGTTTCGTTTTTAAATTCTGGGACAGAAATAGTCGGTTGCCACTGGGCCAGTGCTTTTTCGCCCCCAAGTCCTAGGGTGAGTGCGAGAAAGGCCAGGGCAGTAGAGCGACTTACGGATGTTAAAAGCTGATTGGTTTTCATGGGTTTCTTTCAGATGCTACAGAATAAGGACAAAGTTTTGGATGGTGCCGTATGCTTGCCCTTATATTTATACGCTTGTATGTATATGCCGCATACTGACACTGATGCACTTCACTGCACTTAAACATATATTGACGCTTTTGTCCCCTGCTGGGGTTCCCGGTTTGAGGATTTTGTGGGGTGAAATATACTAAAAGGTCTGGAATTCGCTAGAAGCTGGCATTTTCGGTTTGACCACTGCTTTGGAGAAGGGAGTCCCCATGACCCGTTACGCGCTTGTTCATGAATGGTTGACGCCCTACGCCACGGGGGGTTCAGAGCTGGTGGTGCGCGAAATGCTCCAGGACATTGAGGCGGATCTTTTTGCTCTGATTGATTTTGAGTCGTCTAACCCTGATAGCTATCTCTATGGTCGGGCGATCGCCACCAGTTTTTTACAAAAATTTCCCCGGGCCAAGTACGGTTTGCAAAACTATCTGCCGCTGATGCCCCTGGCCATTGAGCAATTTAACCTCGAAGCTTACGATGTGATTTTGTCGTCGTCCCACGCGGTGGCTAAAGGGGTTTTGACACGGCCCCACCAGCTACACATTTGCTACTGCCACACACCGATGCGCTATGCCTGGGATTTAACCTTTGATTATTTAGATAATTCTGGCCTCGGCAAGGGCGTTAAAGGGATTTTGGCGCGGTATTTTCTCCATCGACTGCGGCAATGGGATGTGATCAGTGCCAACCAGGTGGATTATTTTATTGCCAATTCCCACTGGACAGCCCAACGGATCTGGCGCTGCTATCGGCGGCGGGCAGCGGTGATTTATCCCCCGGTCAATTTGGAGCGCTTTACCTACCGAGAGGAAAAGGATGATTTTTATGTGACGGTGTCGCGGTTGGTGCCCTACAAAAAAGTGGCGTTAATCGTAGAAGCGTTTAACCAGTTGGGCAAAAATTTGGTGGTCATTGGTGGCGGGCCAGAATTAGAAAAGCTGCAAAAGATGGCAAAACCCAATGTGCAAATCCTGGGGCGGCAACCGGATGAAGTGGTGGAAGATTATCTGGCACGGGCAAAGGCCTATGTTTATGCAGGCTGTGAAGATTTTGGTATTGTTCTGGTCGAAGCCCAGGCCTGCGGGACGCCTGTGATTGCCTTCAATCGCGGGGGGGCGGCCGAAATTGTCGCCGATGGCAAAACGGGGATTTTGTTTCCTCAGCAATCGGCCCAGGCGATCGCCAATGGAGTCGAGCGTTTTGAGGCCCAGGCCCAAGATATTCAGCCGGAAGCTTGTTTTGTGAGAGCTCAGCAATTCGCCGTTAACATTTTTCGGCAAAGCTATGTAGAATTTGTAGACAACTGTCAAGAAAAATGGCGCAAATGGCGATCGCCCCGCTCCATTTTCCCAGGGTTCGACCAGTGGTGAGGCGTGACCCTAACAGCCAGGCAGTTTTTGGTGTGTGGAGAGGATCGTAATGGCAGTTTATCGGCAGTTTGATGCGCTGAAATTCGTGGCTGGGCTAGCACGACAAGGCTCAGAATTTTTGTTTGCCCCCAGCGACCATCGCTCCCTGTCCCTGCGGCGTTGGCTTGATGGGGTAGTGGCGAAGCGGAGCTTTGACATTTGTTTTTCCCTCGGCGTTCTGGTGCTATTTTCTCCCCTCTATTTGGCGATCGCCCTAATTATTAAACTCACCTCTCCCGGCCCTGTTTTCTATGTACAACGGCGGGTTGGTAAAGATTTTCGTCCCTTTGGCTGCATCAAGTTTCGGACGATGGTTATTAATGCTGACGCCGTACTCGAAGAAATGTTGCGGCGATCGCCAGAGTTGCGCGCCGAATTTGAACAGGATTTCAAGCTCAAAAAAGACCCAAGAATTACTGGCATTGGCCATATTTTGCGCCTCACCAGCCTCGATGAATTCCCCCAATTTTGGAATGTTTTAAAAGGCGATATGAGCATTGTTGGCCCCCGGCCCCTCGTCCCCAAAGAACTTTATAAATACGGTCGCCACATCGACAAAGTTTTGACCATTCGTCCGGGTCTCACGGGGCTATGGCAGGTGTCTGGGCGCAACGATATTCCCTACGGCACGAGGGTACGGATGGATTCGTATTATGTGCACCATCGCCATTGGTTTATGGATTTGTGGATCGTCTGTAAAACTGTTTTTGTGATGCTGTTCCCGAAAAATAACGGTGCCTACTAGGGCGACTTTTCCGAATTTTCTGCATAAAGCTTTTTGAGAATCGGGATTGTTTCCCACTGCTGGGGGCGAATCTGTTGCCAATCAAGGCCTTGGGGTTGCAGCTGGTTATGGTGTGTTTGATAAATAGTTGTAGGGGTACAAAGCCAATCTAGGGGCCAGTCGTGGGCTTCTAAGGGTAACGCTGTGGGGGACACCACCTGCAAATCATGCACCGTGGTCACAATGGTCGTTTTTTCGTCCACCAGGCCAAAGTGCTGAAGCATCGCTAGTTCTAAATCGGCGAAACCTGCTCCTTTCCCCGTACGTCCGCCGGCTACACTCACCGCCACACAGCCCACCACCGCTAAATCAATGGTTTTCATTTCCGCGAAACTAACGGGACGGCCATATCTGAGGATGTTGTTTTTTTCGGCGGCGATCGCCAAATCGAGACCTTGGGGTAGCTGCTCCCGCGTGATGGCGACAAAGCAAGATTCATTCACCAACTGCGGCACCGCCATATACAAGGTTTTTCCCGCAGCCAAGGCTTGGTGACGTACAGGGGCCTGGGGCTGATCGGGATTGCACTTAATCACCGTTGCCTGTTGCCAACTTGCCAAGGTAGTTAACCTCTCAGCGGCGGCGATCGCCCCGACGAAATTCGGAATGTGGCCGTGGGGAGGCGTTACTGTTGCTCCAGCCGTTGCCAAGCGGTCCCAAATGGTTTGCCTAAGGCGTGCTTTTGCGGGGTTGTAATGCTGCCAAGGGGAATGTGCCATTGGTACTATTTGCGGTGGACGGGAAAATCGCGCCTGCGCCACAGTTGCCACCCCCAAACCCCGACAATTAGGGACGTAATCCCCGCATAGAGGGTGCCGCTGGGGAGACCCGAAAAGGCGATCGCCAAACTCCCTGCCCAGAGGGTAAGGCCATAGATAAATAGAACCGTAGTGCGATGGGAAAAACCTGCCGCCAAAAGTCGGTGGTGCAGGTGCCGTTTATCCGGTTTGAAAGGAGAAGAGCCGCTACTAATCCGCGAAAAAACCACCGTGGTCATATCGATCAAGGGCACCGCCAAAATCACATAGGGCAAGAGCACCGCTGCCGCCGCCGTCGTTTTCACGAGGCCCACCACCCCCATCGCCGCCAGGGTAAAGCCCATAAAATAAGAGCCACCATCCCCCATGAAAATTTGGGCGGGGTTGAAGTTGTAGCGCAAAAAGCCGAGGGCCGATCCCGCCAAGGCCGCCGCAATAAAAGCCACCATGGGTTCGTTGAGATAGAGGGTCGTCACCAACAACACCGCCGCCGCAATCCCCGAAACCCCCGCCGCTAGACCGTCAAGGCCGTCAATCCAATTGATCGCGTTGGCCATGCCCACGAGCCAAATTAGGGTCAAAGGTAGGCTCAACCAGCCCACAGAAAACACTTCCCCGGTAAACGGAATCGTCAAAAATTCGATTTGTACCCCCATTAACCAGGCGATGCCTGCTGCGACGAATTGCATCAACAGTCGAGATAAGGCG
Source organism: Picosynechococcus sp. PCC 7002 (assembly GCF_963860125.1). Taxonomy (NCBI): domain Bacteria; kingdom Bacillati; phylum Cyanobacteriota; class Cyanophyceae; order Chroococcales; family Geminocystaceae; genus Picosynechococcus; species Picosynechococcus sp. PCC 7002. The sequence goes on along the minus strand of NZ_CAWLFA010000001.1, from coordinate 2,525,520 downwards.
CTTAATTCAAATAAATCGTCCCCAAAGCCAATTCCAAAAAAGGCGATCGCCCCGAAAAGCACCCCTAAGATCGGCCATTGTTCCCCAGGAAACAAAGGGGGGAACCAATCCATCTGCCAAGCCGTCCCTAGGGAGACGAGGGTGCCCATAAAAATCGCCACGCCACCCAAGCGCACCATCGGTCGGTCATGGACTTTCCGCTCGTTGGGTCGGTCTACCCGGCCACTCCGTAAGCCAATCGCTTTCACAATGGGGGTACTAATCAGCACCACAACCAGGGCGATTAGACTCGTGACTAAATACAACAATTCCTTCGGCATATTGGCGTTGGCTAAGAACAGAGAGAGTAGAGCAAAACCGAAATAAGAAAAAACTCAGGTTACCTTTTTCATTAAACCTGAGCTTTCCATTATTTAAAAAGATATTAAAGAATTTAGGCGATCGCCGCTACCGGAATCTGCAAATGGGGGTAGAGGGGGAACTTTTCACAAAGATCCGCAACGCGACCCAGACAATCCTGTTTCACCGCTTCATCATCGGGATTTAACAGACGATCCGCAATGATGTTGGCAATTTCGGCAAAGTCTACTTCCTTGAGGCCCCGGGTGGTCATCGCCGGAGAACCGAGACGGATGCCGCTCCCAATCCAAGGCTTCTCAGGATCGAAGGGAACGGTGTTTTTGTTGGCGGTGATGTTGATCTCACTAATCAAAGCATCAGCCCGCTTCCCGTTCATGCCAATGGAGCGCATATCCACAAGCATCAGGTGGTTATCTGTCCCGTTAGAAACGAGTTTGAAGCCACGGCTGACGAGGGTATTGGCCATCGCCTGGGCATTAGCAATTACCTGGGCAGAATAGGCTTTAAATTCCGGCTTGAGGGCTTCGCCGAAGGCCACCGCTTTCCCCGCAATCACATGTTCGAGGGGGCCGCCTTGGCTACCAGGGAACACCGATTTATCAAATTTCTTGCCCAGTTCGGCGTCGCGGGTCATGATCGAACCACCCCGGGGGCCACGGAGCGTTTTATGGGTGGTAGTTGTCACCACATCACAGTGGGGAATTGGGTTGGGGTGATGGCCTGTTGCGACTAATCCCGCAATGTGGGCAATGTCCGCCATCAAATAGGCACCTACTTCATCGGCGATCGCCCGGAATTTATCAAACTCAATAATGCGCGGGTAAGCAGAATAACCACAGATGATCAGCTTCGGTTTTTCCCGCAGGGCAATTTCGCGGATTTCATCATAATCGAGGCGTTCTGTCTCTTTATTAACGCCATACTGCACCACTTCAAACCATTTCCCCGACACATTCACCGGCGAACCGTGGGTCAAGTGGCCCCCATGGGACAAGTCCATCCCCATAATTTTGTCGCCAGGTTCCAGGAGCGTCAGGAACACCGCAAAGTTGGCCTGGGCGCCGGAGTGGGGTTGAACATTGGCATGGGCCGCTCCAAACAATTCCTTGACGCGATCAATGGCAATTTGCTCTACTTGATCGACAAATTCGCAGCCACCGTAATAACGCTTATTGGGAAGACCTTCGGCGTACTTATTCGTGAGGACAGAACCCTGGGCCGCCATCACCGCTGGGGAGGTGAAGTTTTCGCTGGCGATGAGTTCGAGGTGTACCCGCTGGCGGTTGAGTTCACTGGCAATCATCCCAGCAACAACGCTATCGGTTTGGGCTAAGAAATCAAGGTTAGTTTGGGTCACGGTGAGGTCTTCCTTTCGCAATCGCAAATAAAATTTAAAAATACTTCCTGCGGATGGCGCATTATACCATCGGCATCGCTAAAATTTTAACAAACATTCCTCGGCGGGCCGGACTAGGTGAATGGCGCTATGGCCCCCAAGGTTAAGCAGTGTAGCAAGTTTAACGAATTTATCAGCAGTTCCCTTTACAATAAAAATTAAGCAAGAGTGGTTGTTGGATCCCATGGGAGGCAAGCGCAGATGTTGATGATCCTTACGGATGGACAGATCTTACCCACTGATCAAGTGTGCCAGGGCTGTTTAATGGCCGATCAAAGTGGCACCCCCCGCGTACGCCAGGGCAAATTATGTTGCGGCCATCTCATCAATGGCAATTTTCCCAAGGTGGCGACGACCTATGAGTGCCAGATGGGTTTTCGGATTGCGGATGTTGGTGATTAGGCTCCCTGTCTCCAGCGGACTTAATTCCAGAGATTGACCATAAAAAATCCCCCAGGTTTTGAAAAATCAAGCGATGGGGGAAATATCAGGTAAAGATTATGTCTGGTATGGGCCTAAGCGATCGTCGGCGCCCCAGTACCCGTTGTATCTTTTGTTTCGCTAAAGAAAGCACTATAGGCATATCCTGCGGCGATCGCCCCAAAAATAGGTGCTACCCAAAAGAGCCATAGCTGACCGATTAATTCAACGTTGCCACAAAAGAGAGCGACGCCTGTACTCCGAGCCGGATTGACCGAGGTATTGGTGATTGGAATACTGATCAGGTGAATCAATGTTAAACCAAGACCAATGGCAACTGGGGCAAAACCAGCGGGGGCACGGCGATCTGTGGAACCCAAAATAATCATCAAAAACATAAAGGTCATGACAATTTCGGTAATCAAAGCCGCCAGTAAGCCATAGCCACCTGGAGAATGACTCCCAAAGCCGTTGGTAGCCAGGGGATTCGAGCCGGATAAGTCTAAGGCGCCATTGCCACTGCCGACTACCAAAATGACAAGGCCAGCTAAAGCTCCTCCCAACACCTGGGCCACGATATAGGGAAGTAATTCATGCCCAGGAAAGCGTTTGGCGGCCCATAGGCCAAAGGAAACTGCCGGGTTAAAATGGCCACCAGAAATATGCCCGAAAGCATAGGCGCCAGTCACAACTGTTAAACCAAAGGCCAGGGAAACCCCCAGAAAACCCAGACCTAACCCGTTGGAAAGGTCAGCGTCGGATAGGGCGACGACGGCGGCAAAAACAGCACTGCCACATCCCCCCAGAACCAACCAGAATGTCCCTAGAAATTCTGCAATGTATTTCTTCATGTATGTCGCCAATTACAAATAGACTACATACACAATTTTCTTTTCAACTCCAATGAAGAGGCGCTTTTTTGTCATAAGAGTTCACTAAAGATATTTACGTTCAGGCCTAGCCAATCAGCCCAGGATAAATTGCTGTGCAATGAGCTTACTTCGCGCTTTGCAGCACAAGACCAGAGGCGATCGCCATCACGATCAGGTTGGGTAACCAGGCCGCCAAAATGGGGTGCAAATACCCAGCTACGCCCACGGAACTGATCATAAAAGCGAGGAAATAATACCCAAAGATTAACCCCACACAGAGACCAAACCCGGTGGCTTTCCCTGCACTCTGGGGCCGCAAACCAATGGCGGCTCCCACCACACCCAGGGCGAGACAAATAAAGGGAAAGGAAATTTTCTCTTGGAACCGCACCCGCAACTTCCGCAACCAAGCCTCATCCCGGTCAGGGTCAGCGGCGACAGTCTGCATGTACTGCTGGAGTTGGGCTAGGCTCATATCTTCGTGTTTGGGTAATTCTTCGTCCACCCGTAGCTCGTTGCTGAGTTGAATTTGGTGGCGGTCAAAGCGCAGCACATTGCGGTAGGAGCCGTCGATATCAATGAAGTAGATAATGCCATTTTGAAAATTCCACTGATTACGGGCGAGATCCCAGCCAGCAGCATCGGCGGTGACAATTTGATTCAGGCTGCCGTTGGAGCGGTCGATGATCGTCAGATCTTTCATCTGCTGTCCGTCAAATTCAGCCGCATAAAATAAGCGTTTGAGGACGTTATCCTCGCCATATTCAGGATAAATAATTTTCTCATCTCGAAAGGGCGCTTGTTTTTGTAAAAAGGCTTGTTCCAGGGTTTGGGTGGCCTGGGCATTGGCGAGGGGGATCACTTGGTCTTTAAAAACGAAGGTGATTGCTGTGGCCAAGATACTGAAAATGAGGGCCGGTAAAACGAGGCGATAGACACTAATCCCCAGGCTGCGGAGGGCGATAATTTCACTGTCTCCAGAGAGGCGACTGTAAACAATGAGGGTCGCCAGCAAAACGGCCATCGGCAGGGCAAAACCGATAAATTCCGGCATTTTCAGAGCCATGACCTTCAGAGCCACATCAAAGAGCAACCGAGATTCTCGCACCTGGGCCAAAAGATCAAAGAGACTACCGACGGCGATTCCCAGGGCAGAAAATAGCCCCAAGCCAAACGCAAAGGCTAGATTGAGTTCACCGATGATGTAGCGGTCTAAAACGGCAAGATTTTTGAGCAAAGATTTCATTGAAGCGGCAGGGTGGCAATGGCTTGGGTGAAGTCGTTGATATTGTGGTTCAATTCTTTGGCGATCGCCAATCCCCTTTGGAGCGCAACGAGGGCGTCGGGGTAGCGGCCCGCCTGTTCATAGAGGGTGCCGAGGGTGCGGTAGGTTTCCATCATCCCAAAGCGGTTATAGCTCGCTTCCTGGACGGTGATCAGTTGTTCATAGACCTGGAGGCCAGAGGCGTTTTTCTCTTGGGCCAGGTAAAGGGTCGCCAACTGGGTGAGGGCACTTTCGGCGGCGTCAAAATACTCCAGTTCCCAGGCGAGGGTAAAGGCATCGCGGCTAAAGCTTACGGCCTGGGGATAATCCTGGAGTTGCCTGTAATTTTCGGCGATTTGTTGGTAAGTGCGGATCAGTCGGGGCAGGTTTTGTGCTTGGAAATAAACAGCGGTGAGTTGCCGTTGCTGGGCGATCGCCTTTTCGGGCTGCTGGGTTTGTTCATAGAGGGCGGCGAGTTGTTCCCGGTCTGCGTCCGTAAGGGCGTTGAGGGTTGCAATTTCTTCTAGGGCATTGAGGGCGGCGTTGGTGTTAAACCAATCTAGGGCCAATTGGGTAATTAGGCGCAAAATTTCTGGTTTGTAGGGATCTTCGAGGGTCTCTAGGTGCTGCCGATAGAGGGCGATCGCCCGTTGAGAATCCCGAATTTGTTCATAGGCCGTGGCCAGGGGCAGCAGGAGATTATAGTCTTGGGGAAAATTTTGTTGTTCGATGGCCACCAAACGTTCGGTGATGATTTGTACTGGCTCTGTTTGGTTATCTTCCCAGGCGATCGCCCCGATTTGTCCTAGGCTTTCCACTTCGGCTTGGCGATCCGGTAAAACTTGCCGTAACCGCAGTTGTCGCCACCACCGAGAAAAAGCCGCCTCTTTATTTCCCTCAGCCCATTGCTCGAACCCCTCAGCCTCTAGGGTGATAATTGTCTGGGTTAGTTGGGCCGCCTGGGATTCACTCAAGGGGCGATCGCCCTGCTGGGTTGGGAGTAAAGGATCTTGAATTGGCCCTACCAGAGATGCTGCCGAAACCTGCCCGGCCCCCATCATTAAGCTGAGGCTAAGAAAAAGCAAAAGTTTGCGATAACAATTGGTCATGGGGTTTACTCTATTAACAATGGCGAGAAAGGCTTCCCGTCACAGTTTCGATCCTCTGCATAAAAAGTATATGTCCTCTGCGAAAACCGCCAGTAAACTCAAAACTGACCTCGATAATCCGCAATATTATTTTAATCGGGAACTCAGTTGGCTTGAATTTAACCGCCGCGTTCTCAGTGAGGGATTGGACGACCGCAACGTACTGCTAGAGCGCCTCAAATTTCTCGCCATTTTTAGCAATAACCTCGACGAATTTTTCATGGTGCGGGTTGCCGGACTGAAGCAACAAGTGGAGGCCGGGGTCAGCAAACTCTCCTTTGATGGGCGCAATCCAGCCGAACAACTCCAAGACATTTACGAACGCCTCAAACCCCTCGTCCAACTCCAGGATCAACATTTTCAACATACCCTTAAGCCCCTCCTCGCCCAGGAAGGAATTCACCTCGTTGACTACCTCGACCTCAACCGGGAACAACGGAACTATTTTCATGACTTTTACCAGGAGCATATTTTCCCCGTCCTGACGCCCCTCGCCGTTGATCCGAGTCACCCATTTCCCCACATTTCTAACCTCAGCCTAAACCTTGCGGTGGTGATCAAAGAACCAGAAAATGAAGAACAAGAAAGATTTGCCCGGGTCAAGGTGCCAGGGAACTTTCCTCGGTTTGTCACATTACCCCCAGAGCTTTGCTATTACCCCGATCAAGAAAAAGTGATTTGGGTGGGGGTGCCCATCGAACAGGTGATCGCCCATAATCTGGATACCCTCTTTCCCCAGATGAATATCCAGGAGTGCTATGCCTTTCGGGTCACTCGCAATGCGTCTCTTTCGGTGGAAGAAGACGAAGCCGATGATTTGATGATTGCCATCGAGGAACAGTTACATAAGCGGCGGTTTAGCGGTTCTGTGGTGCGCCTCGAAATTCACCATTCCATGCCGGAAGATGTGCGGCAAATGCTCATCAAGGAAATGGATCTCCAGGACATTGATGTCTATGAAGTAGAGGGTTTAATTGGTCTAGATTCTTTGTTTACGTTCCTCGGTTTGCCCCTCAAGCACCTCAAGGACAAACCCTGGTCGCCCACTGCCCCGGCTTGGCTCGATGCGGGGAAGGGGAGCCGTTCTTCGGAAGATTTTGAGTCAGATTTTTTTGAGTTGATTCGTCAGGGCGATCGCCTTTTGCACCATCCGTACCATTCTTTTTCGGCCACCGTCCAAGCCTTTATTACCCAGGCGGCGAAGGATCCCGACGTGCTGGCGATCAAAATGACCCTCTATCGAACTTCCGGTGATTCCCCGATTATTCAATCCCTCATCGAAGCCGCCCAAAACGGCAAACAGGTGGCGGTACTGGTGGAATTGAAAGCCCGCTTTGATGAAGAAAATAATATTAACTGGGCTAGAACCCTCGAACAAAAAGGGGTTCATGTGGTCTATGGCCTGGCTGGGCTGAAAACCCACACCAAAATTGTTCTGGTGGTGCGCCAAGAGAAAAAGAAAAAAATTCGCCGCTACGTCCACATTGGCACCGGCAACTACAACCCAAAAACCGCCCGCCTCTATACGGATCTGGGGCTACTGAGTTGTCGTGAGGATTTGGGGGCAGATCTCACGGATTTGTTTAACTTCCTCACGGGTTATTCCCGCCAAAGTTCCTACCGTAAGTTATTGGTGGCCCCCGTCACCCTCCGGTCTCGCATGGTGGCAATGATCGAGCGGGAGATTGCCCACGTCAAAAATGGCGGCAGTGGACGGATCGTGGCAAAAATGAACTCCCTGGTCGATCTAGAGATGATCCAAACCCTCTATCGAGCGTCCCAAGCGGGGGTGGAAATTGATCTGATCGTGCGGGGGATTTGTTGTCTGCGTCCTGGCGTCGAAGGCCTCAGTGAGAATATCCGCGTCATCAGTATTATTGGGCGGTTCCTGGAACACTCGCGCATTTACTATTTCCAGAATGATGGGGCCGAGGAAATGTACATCGGTAGCGCCGATTGGATGACCCGTAACCTGAGTCGTCGGGTGGAGGCGGTGACCCCCGTAGAGGATCCCAAGTTAATTGGCGATCTCAACGAGATCCTGGGGATTATGTTGTCCGATAACCGCTTATCTTGGCAGCTCCAGCAGGACGGCCATTACCACCAAAAAGAACCCCATGCCGATGGCCATAGCGACAGCACCCACGATATTTTGATGCAGATGGCTCTCCAGGACAGCTTGGATTAGTTTTCGTTGTCGCGCGTTTCAAATTCTGTGGTAGCATCCTAACGCTTTTGGCTTGAACTTTTTTGTTACGGAGACACATTGAATTTAAGCGTTTTAAAACGGGAATGGTTTGCCAATGTGCGGGCGGATATTCTGGCTGGTGCAGTGGTGGGATTGGCGTTGATCCCGGAGGCGATCGCCTTTTCGATTATCGCTGGGGTTGATCCGAAGGTGGGCTTATATGCCTCGTTTATCATTGCGGTGATGACAGCCTTTCTGGGGGGTAGACCCGGCTCCATCTCAGCGGCCACGGGAGCGATGGCGCTGTTGATGATTGATCTGGTAAAAGATCATGGCCTGGAGTATTTGTTTGCGACGACCCTTTTGACGGGCGTGATTCAGGTGATCTTTGGGTTCCTCAAACTGGGCCGGCAGATGAAATATGTGCCGCGAGCGGTGGTTCTGGGCTATGTGAATGCCTTAGCGGTGTTGATTTTCTTGGCCCAACTGCCCCAACTGATCGGGAAATCGCCAATGGTTTATCTTCTCACGGCGTTGTCCTTGGTAATTATCTATGGTTTACCGCGGCTAACGACGGTGGTGCCTTCACCCTTGGTGACTTTGGCGGTGATGACGGTGGCGGCGATCGCCTTAAATCTAGACGTTCCCACGGTGGGGGATATGGGCGAACTGCCCACGGCCCTGCCCTTTTTCCGTTTACCCCAGGTGCCCCTGAACTGGGAAACGCTGCAGATTATTTTTCCCTACGCAATCACCCTGGCGATTGTCGGTCTCCTGGCTTCATTCTTAACGGCTTCTTTAGTGGATGAGTTAACCGATACCCCCAGTGATAAAAACCAAGAGGCGAAGGGGCAAGGCTTTGCCAACATTCTCACGGCCTTTTTTGGCGGCATGGCGGGCTGCGGCATGATTGGCCAATCGGTGATCAATGTCCAATCCGGTGGCCGGGGCCGTTTATCGACCCTGTGTGCGGGGATTTTTCTGTTGATTGCGATTTTGGGTCTCCAGGATTGGGTGCAACAGATGCCCATGGCGGCTTTGGTGGCGATCATGATCATGGTCTCCGTTGGGACGTTCCGCTGGTCTTCTCTCAAAAATTTGTCCCGTCTGCCGCGCAGTGAATCCATGGTGATGCTGACGACGATGACGGTAATTATCCTGACCCGCAATTTTGCCCTGGGAGTCGCGACGGGTATTGTGATGAGTACGGTCTTTTTCTCCAATAAGATTGCCCAGGTTGTTTTGGTAGACAAGCGGGTGGAAGCTGGCGGCGATCGCCATGTTTATACTGTCCGGGGGCAAATCTTTTTTGTCTCTAAGGAAGAATTTTTTGACGCCTTTAATTTTGAAGAAGTCGTTGATCAAGTCGTCATCGATCTCAGCGCCGCCCACCTCTGGGATCAAGGGGCTGTGGAAATGCTCGACCGCATCGTGGCGAAGTTTCACCGCACCGGGGCCGAGGTGGAATTGCTGGGCCTCAACGCTGAAAGTGCGAAACTGGTAGATAAGTTGGCCACCTACAGTAAAAAACACACCGCGAAAGTAACCCCGGCCCCCGTAGACGTTTCTTGAAAAGCTTGAAAAACCATGCAACGAATTTTGTTATGCACCGACGGCTCTAACTTTGCCCAGAGCAATTATCAATATGCCGCTTGGTTTGGTGATCGCCTGGGGGCAACCATCGACGTACTCCATGTCACCGACGCCCGGAGTAGGGCTGCCGCCGATGCCCGTAATTTTAGTGGCAGCATTGGCCTGGGAACGTCTGAAAGTCTCCTTCAACGTTTAGTCGCCCTTGAACATGAAAAAGCAAAACTCGACCACGAACGGGCAAAATTAATTCTCCAAGAAGCCCAAGAAACCCTAAGTGCTGCTGGCCAGCCCCCCGCAAAACTCCTCCATGAGGTGGGCTATTTTATCGATTGTCTCCAACATTTAGAACAAAATACCGATCTAATTATCTTGGGCAAGCGAGGGGAATCAGAAAATATCGCCCCCGATCACCTCGGAGCCAATTTGGAGCGTCTGATTCGGTCGAGCCATAAACCCTGCCTGGTCACCTCTCGCGAATTTCAACCCATCGATCGCCTCCTCGTCGCCTACGATGACAGTCCCAGTTGCCGCAAGCTCCTCGACTTTTTGAGTGAATGTGCCGCCCTCAAAGCCTTAGAAATTCATGTGCTGACCGTCACGAAAAAACCCGGTGATGCCACGACAAATCCCTGCCTTGCCCAGGCCAAACAACGATTGAGCACCGCTGGCATTGAGGCCCATTACCACCTCGTTCCAGGCAATTCCGAAACGGCGATCGCCCAATTTTGTGACCAAGCCAAAATAAACCTGTTAATGATTGGTGCCTATGGCCATAGCCGGATTCGCCACTTCGTCATTGGCAGCACCACCGCCCAAATCCTCCGGAGTAGTCGTATTCCTGTCTTCGTTTATCGCTAACTGTTTACCGACCTCTGAGAAACACTCCAGAAAGTAAAAATAAAAGTATCATCTGGGACATTACAAAAGAATCATTCCTATAATTTCTAGTTATGTAGTGCACAGGGATTGGCTGTTTGCCAGGGTGATGGCTTGGGATTACCACCATTGTGAGACCAACCATGGCAACAAGTATCTCTGTGTTGACTCGCAAGAGGAAATTATTAATGCATGACCACATCACGAACACCGGCGGCAAATGTCCAGTAATGCACGGTGCCCTGACCACGAGCAGCATGGCGACAAACATGGAGTGGTGGCCAAAAGCCCTCAATCTGGACATTCTGCACCAGCATGACCACAAAACCAACCCAATGGGCGCAAATTTCAATTATCAAGATGCAGTCAAAACCCTTGATGTTGATGCCCTCAAGCGGGATCTCCATGCACTAATGACAGACAGCCAGGACTGGTGGCCCGCAGATTGGGGACATTACGGTGGGTTGATGATTCGTATGACTTGGCACGCCGCCGGCACCTATCGGATCGCAGACGGTCGGGGTGGTGCTGGGACGGGGAATCAACGTTTTGCCCCGATCAACTCTTGGCCCGACAACACCAACCTAGACAAGGCCCGTCGCCTCCTCTGGCCGCTCAAAAAGAAATATGGCAATAAATTGAGTTGGGCCGATTTAATTGCCTATGCTGGCACCATTGCCTATGAATCCATGGGACTAAAGACTTTTGGCTTTGCCTTTGGCCGTGAGGACATCTGGCATCCCGAAAAAGATATTTATTGGGGTTCAGAAAAAGAATGGCTGGCTCCCAGTGATAACCCCCACAGTCGCTATTCCGGTGAGCGGGATCTAGAAAATCCGTTAGCTGCAGTAATGATGGGCTTAATCTATGTCAATCCTGAAGGTGTAGATGGTAATCCAGACCCCCTCAAAACAGCCCATGATATTCGGATCACTTTTTCGCGGATGGCGATGAACGACGAGGAAACCGTCGCCCTTACCGCTGGCGGCCATACCGTGGGTAAGTGCCATGGTAATGGGGATGCAACCTTACTTGGCCCAGAACCCGAAGCCGCCGATCTCGATGACCAAGGTTTGGGTTGGCTGAATAAGACCCAACGTGGCATTGGTCGTAACACCGTCACTAGTGGCATTGAAGGAGCCTGGACTACCTATCCAACCCAATGGGACAACGGTTATTTTCGGCTATTGCTCAACTACGACTGGGAACTTAAGAAAAGCCCAGCGGGAGCCTGGCAATGGGAACCGATCAATATCAAAGAAGAAGACAAGCCCGTTGATGTTGAAGATCCATCGATCCGCCTTAGCCCGATTATGACCGACGCCGACATGGCGATGAAAATGGATCCGGACTATCGACAGATTTCTGAGCGGTTTTACCAAGATCCAGCCTATTTTGCCGAAACTTTTGCCCGGGCCTGGTTCAAACTCACGCACCGGGATATGGGGCCGAAGTCCCGCTACATTGGCCCGGATGTACCCCAGGAAGATTTGTTGTGGCAAGATCCGATTCCAGCGGGCAAGACGGACTACGATCCGCAAGCGGTTAAGGACAAAATTGCGGCCAGTGGTTTAAGCGTTAGTGAAATGGTCTGTACGGCTTGGGACAGTGCGAGAACGTTTCGGGGCTCAGACAAACGCGGTGGGGCAAATGGCGCGAGAATTCGCTTGGCTCCCCAAAAGGATTGGGCAGGGAATGAACCAGCACGTTTAGCTAAGGTGTTGCCAGTACTAGAGGCGATCGCCACTGAGAGTGGAGCCAGTGTCGCAGATGTAATCGTTCTGGCAGGCAATGTTGGCATCGAGCAAGCAGCCCAAGCGGCGGGAGTGGAGATTACGGTGCCCTTTGCCCCAGGCCGTGGTGATGCGACGGCGGAAATGACCGATGTCGAGGGATTCGCGGTGTTAGAGCCCCTCCACGACGGCTACCGGAACTGGCTCCAAAAAGACTATGTGGTCAGCCCCGAAGAATTAATGCTCGACCGCACGCAATTAATGGGACTGACCGCCCCTGAGATGACTGTTTTGGTCGGCGGGATGCGTGTACTGGGCACCAATTATGGCGGCACCAAGCATGGCGTGCTCACAGACCGCGAGGGCGCCTTGACCAATGATTTCTTCGTCAATCTGACGGATATGAAATATACCTGGAAGCCAGCCGGTAAGAATCTTTATGAAATTGGCGATCGCCACACCGGTGAAGTCAAGTGGACAGCCACGCGAGTGGATCTCGTTTTCGGCTGTAACTCTATCCTGCGGGCCTATGCCGAAGTCTATGCCCAAGACGACAGCAACGAGAAATTTATCCAGGATTTTGTTGCGGCCTGGACAAAAGTGATGAATGCAGATCGCTTTGATCTAGCTTGATTTCCGAGTTAAATCCCCACACTACCGCGCTTTTTTGAGTGGGTGAGTGTGGGGATTTAGAAAAAATTACTGATCTAGCTTGAGAACTGCCATAAACGCCTCTTGGGGCACATCGACCGTACCAATCGACTTCATGCGCTTCTTACCTTTCGCCTGTTTCTGGAGCAGCTTTTTCTTCCGGGAAATATCACCACCGTAGCACTTCGCCAAAACGTCCTTGCGTAGGGCTGGAATATGCTCACTGGCAATGATTTTAGAACCGATCGCCGCCTGAATCGGAATCTTAAACTGGTGACGGGGGATTAATTCTTTGAGCTTCTCGGCCATTGCCCGTCCCACATTGTAGGCCTTGTCCCGATGGACAATCATCGCGAGGGAATCCACCGAATCTTTATTTACTAAAATATCCAAGCGCACCAACTGCCCGACTCGGTAGCCAATAAGTTGATACTCCATGCTGGCATAACCCCTGGTGCGAGACTTTAACTGATCAAAAAAGTCCGTCACCACCTCCGCCAAGGGCAATTCATAGATAATATTCGTGCGACTTTCGGTGAAATATTTCATGTCCTTGAAAATGCCCCGTCGCGTTTGGCACAGATCCATAATGGTGCCCACAAACTCTTCCGGGGTAATGACATCCACTTGAATGTAGGGCTCTTCGATTTTTTCTCGTTTTTGGGGATCTGGTAATTGACTGGGATTATCAATTTCCATCACTTCCCCATCCGTTGTGGTAACTCGATACACCACCGAAGGGGCCGTTGTAATCAAATCAAGGTTATATTCCCGCTCCAAACGTTCCTGGACAATTTCTAAGTGGAGGAGGCCCAGGAAGCCACACCGAAAACCAAACCCCATGGCGCTGGAAGTTTCTGGCTCAAAGGAAAGGGCCGCATCGTTCAGTTTCAATTTATCGAGAGCGTCCCGCAGATCTGAATATTGGTCGGCATCGGTGGGGAAAAGACCGCAGAAAACCATCGGTTTCGCTTCGGTGTAACCCGGTAGCGGTGCTGGTGCTGGGTGGACAGCGGAGGTGATCGTATCGCCGACCCGTGCATCTTCAACGGATTTGATCGCCGCCGCAAAGTAGCCTACTTCTCCGGCGTGGAGAGCGTCTACTTGCACTTGGTTTGGTGCGAGGACGCCCAGTTCGTCGATTTCATATTCTTTTTTGGAGGCCATCAGGCGCACTTTGTCGCCTTTTTTAACTTCGCCATCCATCACCCGGAAATAAACAATTACGCCACGGTAGGGGTCGTAGTAACTGTCAAAAATAAGCGCCCGCAACGGCTGATCGATGGTATCGGCCGGGGGCGGTACCTGTTGGACAATGGACTCTAAAATATCGTTGATGCCGAGGCCCTGTTTAGCGGAAGCTCGAATAATGTCAGTGCAATCTAAGCCAACGACCTCTTCAATTTCTTCGGTAACTCGATCGGGTTCAGCACCGGGCAGGTCGATTTTGTTTAAAACAGGAATAATTTCTAGGTTGTTGTCCAGGGCGAGGTAAACGTTGGCAAGGGTCTGGGCTTCAACCCCTTGGGAGGCATCTACGACCAGTAACGCCCCTTCACAGGCGGCCAAGGAGCGCGATACTTCGTAGGAAAAGTCAACGTGGCCTGGGGTATCGATGAGGTTGAGGATATATTCTTCGCCATCCTTCGCCACATAACGCATCCGTGCGGCCTGGAGCTTGATGGTGATTCCCCGTTCCCGCTCCAGTTCCATATTGTCGAGGAACTGTTCTTTCATATCCCGTTGCGCCACTGTTTGGGTGTCCTGGAGCATTCGGTCTGCCAGGGTTGATTTCCCGTGGTCGATGTGGGCAATGATCGAAAAATTACGAATACGAGAGACAGGAACGTCAGTCATGGAAGATCCACTAATTTTTGAAAAACTTTACTTATTTTAACTAATGAAGGGAGCCTTCATCGCGGAAAGACGAGGGAAGGAATCAGGATTGCCACGAATTTGGAGAGAATTTTCTGGAAAGTTAACGAGGGATTTAGGCTCGTTTGCGGCGACTGAGGCGAATCCCCTGTTCTTTGAGAATTTTACGCACGGTTTCGCGACAAATGTGTTTGACAATTTTTTGGGCTTTGAGTTCTCGTACCAGGAGACTGAGAGACCAATAGTCATGGTCGGGAGGTGGCCCACCGTGGTAGAGGGCAAGGAGTTTGGCGATCTTAGCGTCGCTGAGTTTGGGTTTGATCGGCGGGTGCGCCCTGGGTTTACGGCCGAGGGCTTGGGTTTCGCCGTCGCTGACAAAAAGTTTACGGACACGGGCGACGGTGTTGGGATGAACGCTCAGGGCTTGGGCGATTTGTTGATCTTGCCAGTTGCCGTCGGGGTGGGCGCGGTCGGCCATGAGTAGAATACGGGCATGGAGCATTTTCTTGGCTGGTTGGTAACCATTACGGGCGATCGCCCAGAGTCTTTCCCGTTGTTCAGTGCTCAAACACACCTTGTATTTAGTCCGCCTGCCCATAGAACCCGATAAAATAAACTGAAAATTTGATTCAATCCTGCTCAAAATTCACAAAAAATCGCCCTTAATTTACCATGACTATTGCACCACGCAGACAACCTAGCCGTACCAAACGTAATCGTACCAGTCTGCTTTTTGAGCGGGGTATGGCTCTCTTGGCCTCTGCTAATTTGGTGTTAGTCCTCTTTGACCTGAGTTACATCCCCCTGCGTAATTTCTGGTTACAGGGCCGAGTTCAATTTTACGCACGCATCGCTAAATATGAATGGAAATTTCCCGCCGAGCCGGTGCGTATTCTCCCGGTTAATGTAACCCACGCCTATGACTGGGTAAAGGGCATCGAAGAAAATCGCGATACCGCCTACTATCTCCAACGGGTCGAAGATCTCCAAGCAAAAATTCAGCAGATTAACGATCTGACCCTCCGGTCTACAGGTTCAAATAATGGCATTGTCGGTTCTGGCGATCGCCAAGACATCACCACCCAACTCCGCCGCTACAACCAAGAACAAGAAGCCATCCTTGCTGAACTCCGGGAACTGAGCGTTGAGATGGTGGATACCAATCCCTTTGAAATTGCCAACAAAACAGGTACCCTCGAAAAAATCAAAAATCGCATGCGCCGCCATGTATTTGGCGATGCCTCTGCCTCCTCCAAAGACGCCTTTCAACTCTTTTGGAGTAGCGAATATCTCTCAGAAAATGGCTGGCGTGAAGAATTCAACTTTTACGAACGCGAAATCGAACCCCTCCTAGAAACCAACTATTTCCGTCCCATTGGCGAAAACGGCAAATACATTGATAACTTTGGCATTCTCGATTTTCCCTTCTTTCTCGCTTTCCTCCTCGAGTTTCTCGCCCGGAGTTGGTACATCAGTCGGCGTCGCACAGGCGTAAGTTGGTTTGATGCCATGCTCTGGCGTTGGTACGATATTTTTCTGCTGATTCCCCTTTTCCGTTGGTTACGGGTGATTCCTGTGATCGTTCGTCTCAATCAAGCCGACCTTATTGATCTCAGCGCAATCCAAAAGCAAGCCAGTCAAGGTTTTGTTGCTGGCATTGCCGAAGATATTACCGAAGTCGTTGTCATTCGGATTATCAATCAAATCCAAGGCTCCATCCACCGGGGTGAATTTGCCACTCTTTTGGCCCAAACCACCAGCCGAGAATATGTCGATTTAAATGACATTAATGAACCCGTCGAGCTCGCAAAGCTCATGGCCAACCTCTTAGTCCACCAAGTCTTACCCAAAATTCAGCCCGAGGCCGAAGCCGTCATTCGCCATACCCTGGATCGAGTCATTTCCATGTCCCCTGCCTACCAAGGCTTACAGATGCTGCCCGGCATTGGCGATCTTAAAGGCACCCTGGCCAAGCAACTCTCCCATCAACTTTATCAAGTCACCGCAGACACCCTCAAAGCAGTCCTCGAAGAAGACCCCGTCTTTGAACAACTGCTCGAAGAACTCTTAACCCAACTCACCAGCAGCATCACCTCCGAGATCCAAGGCCAAGAAAGCCTCGCCCAAATGGAATCACTGATCAATGACCTCCTCGAAGAAGTCAAAATTAATTACGTTGAGAGACTCTCTGAAGAAGATGTCGAAGACATTCTGGAACAAACCCGTGCCCTGCGGCAGATGACCCGTTAAATTCACCCATAAAAAAACGAGGGTAAATCACTTACCCCCGCTGTTTGTTTACATTGCCAATACGATTGAAATCACAATGGCGATCGCTTACTTGGTTTCAGAGAACTCTGCATCAATGACATCGTCCCCACCATCGTTGCCGCCACTACCACCGGGCGCAGCGCCACCCGCTGCCGCATTCGGGTCAAACCCTGCTGCGGAAGGATCACCACCAGCTTGTTGGTAGATGTTGCTGCCAATGGTGTAGAGCAACTGTTGCAGTTCCGGCATTAATGTCGAGATTTTCTCATCATTTTCCTGGGCAACCGCTTCCTTGAGATCTTTAATCATTTGGTCAGCTTTGCTCTTGTCGTCGGCGGGCACTTTATCACCGAGCTCTTCGAGTTGCTTTTCAGCTTGGTAAACGAGGGAATCTGCCTGATTCTTGCGGTCAATTTTTTCGCGGCGTTCCTTATCTGCTGCGGCATTGGCCTCTGCCTCGCTAACCATCCGTTCTACTTCGTCATCCGGTAATGTCGATGCACCAGTAATACTGATGGATTGTTCTTTACCAGTGCCCTTGTCTTTCGCCATGACGTTCAGGATACCGTTGGCATCAATGTCAAAGGTTACTTCGATCTGGGGTACACCACGGGGAGCTGGCGGAATGCCATCGAGACGGAAGGTTCCAAGGCTCTTGTTGTCCTTAGACATTTCCCGTTCACCCTGCAGAACATGAATTTCAACGTTGGTTTGACCATCAACAGCGGTGGAGAAGACCTCTGATTTTTTGGTCGGGATGGTGGTGTTTCTGGGGATAATCTTGGTCATCACGCCACCGAGGGTTTCTACACCCAAAGATAGGGGCGTAACGTCGAGGAGGAGAATATCCTTAACCTCACCCGCAAGGACGCCACCTTGGATCGCCGCACCGATCGCTACAACTTCGTCGGGGTTCACAGTCTGGTTGGGCTTTTTACCCAGCACGCGCTCAACGACATCTTGCACGGCAGGAATCCGGGTAGAGCCCCCAACGAGAACGATTTCATCGATGGCAGACTTGTCGAGTTTGGCATCACGGATCGCGTTTTCAACGGGGATGCGGCAGCGGTCGATTAAGTCAGCGCAAAGCTCTTCAAATTTCGCCCGAGTTAGGCTCATGTCGAGGTGCTTCGGGCCATCTTGGGTTGCGGTGATGAAGGGGAGGTTGATGTCCGCTTGGGTAACGTTAGACAATTCGATTTTTGCTTTTTCAGCAGCTTCGGTCAGACGTTGAAGCGCTTGCTTGTCTTTGCGGAGATCAATGCCTTCGGTGCGTTGGAATTCTTCGGCTAAGAAATCAACGATCTTTTTGTCGAAGTCATCCCCACCCAGGTGTGTATCACCGGAAGTCGCGAGAACTTCAAAGACACCGTCACCGACTTCCAGGATGGAAACGTCGAAGGTTCCACCACCAAGGTCAAAGACGAGGATCGTTTCATTACTCTTCTTATCTAGACCATAGGCGAGGGAGGCCGCGGTGGGTTCGTTGATAATCCGCAGCACTTCTACCCCGGCGATTTTCCCGGCGTCCTTAGTGGCTTGACGTTGGGAGTCATTGAAGTATGCAGGAACAGTGATAACAGCCTGGGTAACGGGTTCGCCGAGGTACTTACTGGCGTCTTCGATCAACTTGCGGAGTACCTGGGCAGAGATTTCTTCGGGGGCGAATTTTTTCTCTTTGGCGGGGCAATCAATTTTTACGTTACCGGTGCTGTCGCGTTCTACTTTGTAAGCAACTTCGGTGGATTCGTTGCTGACTTCACTGTGTTTGCGACCGATGAAACGCTTCACGGAGTAAAAGGTGTTGCCAGGGTTCATCACGGCTTGACGCTTGGCGATTTGCCCTACGAGCAGGTCTCCGTTTTTGGCGTAGGCAACGACGGAGGGGGTAGTTCTAAATCCTTCTGCGTTGGCGATTACAGTCGGCTTACCGCCTTCCATAACGGATACGCAAGAGTTGGTGGTTCCGAGGTCAATACCGACGACTTTTCCCATAGCAGTGTGACTCCAAAGATCAGCGATTTAACTTGAATAAGACTTTCAAATATTGGTGCAAGTATGACGACTAGATATTCTAGGTTCGTTCATATGACTATTCCTATAGTGCTGTGCGATTTAAGGATCTTGATAGTGTAGGTTCCCGAACCTGTGGGGACGGTTTGGAACTTAAAAATCGAACTTGCAAGCATTGTAGCGTGGGGTTGGCCCAGGAATAATTTGGCCGAATACTAAGCGATCGCCCATGATATCTGGGGTCAGGTTGGCGGGTTCATTGACTACATTTACCTGAAGATGAGGGTTTTGCTTAGCTACTTGCAATCCCACGAGGCGTTCATAAAATTGACTTTGGTGTACCTGTTCGCAACCGATAATCGTAATTGAGTTTAACTGCGACAGTTCTTTTTGTTGGGCTGGGCTAGGCATGGTGACCTGACCAGAGGGGAACGTCGTCGCATCAGTAATTTTGTAAATGTGGAAAACAACATGGGCGATCGCCAAACCCAAAACAGCCTGGCGTTGCCAATTTGCCTGTTGGCGGAAATAATCCTTTAACCAAACCACAACTGGTAACAAAGCAAAAATTCCGAGGGGATAAATGAGACTGATGGCGATTTTCCCAAGACGATAGGTGGATTCTAATGGAATATAAGCCAGTAAATAGAAACTATATAAACCCATACCAGTACAACCAGCCAAAAGATCACGTTTAATTACAAAATCTTTGTTGCGGCTGTAGGCTCGATAGAGTTGCCAAAGGCAATAGACACTAAATAATAAACCTAAAACCACATTGAACCAAACGCCAAAATCCTTGTTTGCTCCCATAGGTTTCGGCTTTTCTTGAAAAAGACTCCAGGGATTAAGGGGTACAAAATTCGTTCCATGGGATTTCAGTGGATTAATGCTCTTTTGAATTTCATCAAGAATAAATTGAGAATTGAACAGTGTATAAAAGATTAAGCCACAAATCAAAATCAAAATAGCATATTTGCTGTAATCAAAAAACAATTGATTTAGACTTCTTTCGCTGTATTTTAAATAAATTAAAGTTGTGCAAAAATATACAGCAATAGTAATTGGTAAAAATGCTGGATAAAAAGAAAAAACAACTACTTGAATGCAAAACAAGCAGAGGAAATTTTGGGCATTAAATAAATTCTCATGTAAAGAGGCATTTCGGGCTTGACGAAAAACCAAGGAAATGACAATAATAAACAAGGTATTTGAAAAGTAAGCACTTACTAAAAGCCAATATAATTGGGGAGAAAAAACTGCCCAAATCACTAAAGCAAGATCACTTAAATTCAAGGACTGATGCTGGTCAAGGGGAGTGGCACACCAGTCTTTAAAAAGGGCCATGAATAGAGTTGCTCCTAGCATGCCTTGAAATACTGTAATTCCAAGGGATAGATCAGAAAATAGATACGAAACTATTGCCCCTAAAAATGAACTAAACTTTTTGGGACTACCAAGAAAATAGGCACAAGCAGAATTGTCAGGAAATTCAAAACTATCCGTCATCCCATAAAAATTTAGATTAGTTGTAGTCATTGCGCCATAACGACGAACATAGGCCCAAAAATCAGGGTTTGTATTTAATACCAAGGTATCTAAATTAGAATGACGAGTAACCATGACCCATATTGAAAAAACAAGGCACCAAATACTCGTATAAATAACCAAATGACGATAGCGTTGGATTAAGCGAAATCCAAATAGATCAAAAGCCTTTCGTTGAGTATTTGGCAATAATAAAAATACCAGTCCAAAGACTAATTCAAGGATTACTGTTCCATAGAAAGCATTAAAGCAATGATTAAGATAGGCTGTTGATAAACTTAAGACAGCAATTGGCATTGCCCCAACTAAGTATACCGCTGTCAAGCCTAGTGGCCTAAAATAAAAGCAATCCAGCCCGGGAGAGGTAATTGTACTTGTATTAGGCTGCCATTTCTTGTTGCATAGATGGAGGCCATAAAATAATAGTTGGCCATTGAGGTGACAAATAAACCAAAGAAAATATGTTGCCCCCAAGCTACTTAAAAATAGTAAACAAAGAAACGTTAACTTATCCATATTACAAGCTCAAAGAGGAAAATCCAAACTGGAGGAAGGATATTTACGAGTAGTTGATATTAATTATATCGTTACTCGTGTCGTAAGTTTAGCTATCAGGAGAATGAGCTAAAATCCGAAAATTCAGTGCAAATTGACCAGGTAATGAGAGTATATTAGGTGAGAATAATTGCGGGGAATACTCTTTAATTAAGTCTTTGATTAACCAGAAAATGAAAGTGATTTTAGAGTAGTCCTACCACAATAAAGATAGCGCTTTTCTGGACGAAAAGTGTGTGAAGAAGGTAGCATTCTGATTCTTTGGCAAAATAAAGCGCCCGGAGAATTTTCATAATAATAGTGCTTGCTGCAATGCCATATACATCATCTGCGATACCAACAATTAGGATATTTCTTTTTTGCAAAAGAGAGATTTCACAAATAGGGCGGCAAAACTAAGCATTAAACTAAGATAGTGGAGATAAGCGACAACAGTACTTAATAATCATGATGCTCTAAATAACATTGAAGAGAGTTGATAGGGAGTATATATGGGGGCAATCTAACTGCTTTCAGGTAGATTGCTTTTTGCTTTATTGCCTCTTAGTTATTTTAGGGACTTACTCAAAAGTGACTATTTTAAGTCATGGAAAGTTAACGGAAGTCCGCTTGGATGCCGGGGCTGGCAATGTGCGTCACCCAAAGATCGAGGGCTGGGTCGTTTAATTCTTGGGCAACTTGGACTTTGAGGGCTTGGGCTTGGGCGAGGGTCTCGCAGAGGGCAAACACACTGGGGCCGGAGCCCGACATCATCGTGCCGATCGCCCCGTGTTTGGTAAAGCAGTCACGCAGTTGTTGCACCTGGGGAAATTCGGGTAAAACGACTTTTTCGAGATCGTTATGGAGTTCATGGGCGATCGCCTGGATATTTTTTTGCTGAATGGCTTTGATCAGGCCGCCAGCATGGATTTGTGTCATGCGGGTACGCCAACTCGCCGCATCTTGGAGATAATGCTCCCCAAATTGGGCGCGGTAGGTTTGGTAGGCCCAGGGGGTAGAAACAGCAATGTTGCTGTACTTTGCGAGGACAATCGGGATGCCATCGAGATCGGGCAATGGGTCTAAAATTTCTCCCCGTCCGGTGGCGATCACCGTCCCCCCACCAATGCAAAAGGGCACATCCGAACCCAGTTCTGCTGCTAAGGTTTGTAATTCCGGTTGGGTTAACCCTAAATCCCAGAGCAAATTCAACCCCACCAATACCGCTGCGCCATCCGTTGACCCCCCAGCCAGTCCCGCCGCCACGGGGATATTTTTTTCGATGGTAATGTCAACTCCACCACCCACCCTGGCGTAGATATCTGCAAAGCGCGTCATCATTAACTGGGCGGCTCGGTAGGCAATATTGCTAGCGGTGAGGGGGACTTCGGGATGCTGGCAATAGAGATTGATGTCGCCGCTACGGTTTTGTCGCACCTCAATCCGGTCATATAAGCCAATGGTCTGCATCACCATCACCAACTCGTGGAACCCGTCGGGGCGATCGCCCAAAATTTCGAGGTAGAGATTAATTTTTGCGGGGGCAGTCAGAAGATAGGCGGACATCACACAGTACCAAGCAGTAAATCGAGACCATTATCTAGTTTCCCTTGTTTTTTGGAAATCCTTCCCAATATGAGCCAAGCTTGACTCTTAATATTTCTTGAAAGATCCCTGGCGATCGCCCCCTACCCTTAAGGGCCAGCACCTTTCGCAGTAGCATAGATAGACGAATTGTTGTATATGGCGGGGTAAGAACAATGCAAAAACCCATTCTTGTTGGCGGTTTAGGTTTAGCCTTATTTTTCGCAGTTTTGGGTCGCTGGCAGGGCAATATTTTCGACCTTGGCGAATGGCTATTTTGGGGGGTGATCGCCTGGGGTGGCCTCCTGCTTTGGCAGAAAAAACAACCCCAATACCCCCAGGACAATCCCCAAAATCCCCTTAAACGAAAAGACGTTGACCAAGCCATTGCAAACGCCCAACAGTGGGTGATGGCACTCCAGCAAGAAGTGCCCGATCAAGATTTCACAACCCTTAGGCAAACCCTGGATAACCTTAATCAAGAATTTCAACGGGACCACTTCACCGTGGCGATCGCCGGTGGCCGGGGCACTGGAAAAACAACCCTCCTCAGGCAGCTCCAAGCCACCGCACCAACTTATACCCTCCAGGAAACACCGCCCTTATTTACCGACCTCGCCAGCTATGACCAAGCGGCCCAAAACCAAGTCTTTGCCGCCGACCTGGTGATTTTCCTGGTGAATGGGGATTTGATGGCCTCCCAATGGCAAACCCTCAACCATTGGCACCAAGCTCGCCAGACAATCCTCATCGCCTTCAACAAGCAAGATCAATATCAGCCGGAGCAACGGGAATTGATCCTGAACCAACTGCGGAACCATTGTCAGCCGGCGATCGCTCCCCAAAATATTCTCCCCATCACCGCCGCGCCCCAGGCCATCAAAGTTAAAAAAATCCAAGCCGATGGCACCGCCACCGAACATTTTGAACGCCCGGATCCAGTCGTTGCCCCCCTACAACATCAACTCCAAACCCTCCTCAGTCAGCCCGAAACCCAACAACAACTGCTGTGGTCAACCATCTGGCGCACCGCACGGCTCACCCAGCACAATGCCAAGCAAACCCTCAATCAATTCCGACGGGAACGGGCTTTACCGATCCTCGAAAAATATCAGTGGTTGGCGGCTGGGGCGACCTTTGCCAATCCCGTCGCTGCTTTAGATTTACTCGCAACGGCAGCCGTAACAGGACAAATGATTATGGATGTGGGAGCGGTCTATCAACAGCGTCTTTCTCTGGGTCAGGCCCAGGCGATCGCCACCACCCTCGGCAAACAAATGATCCAACTTGGCCTTGTGGAACTCTCCACCCAAGCCGTCGGCGGAATGCTCAAAATCAACGCGATCACCTACCTTGCCGGGGGGGCTGTCCAGGGGGTCAGTGCCGCCTATCTAACCCACATTGCGGGGCTGAGTTTAATCCAGTATTTCCAAGAACAAAACCCCCAAACTGCCTCTGAATCTCTTAATTTCGAGAAACTCAGCCAGATTCTTAAGCGAGTTTTTGAGCAAAATCAGCGATCGCAATTTTTCGGCAATTTCGTGAAAGGCACCCTAAATCGCCTATCCCCCCAAACGATTAGCTAAGATCTATAGCTAGCCCAAAAAATCATAAAATTCATAACTCCCCTAAATTCCCATGGATATCGAACTCGAAAACCTAGAGGCCTCCGTTGAAAATTTGTTATCTGCGGCGAAGACCCACCTCGAAGAAAAAAAATTACAGCAGCAGCGGGACGAACAATACCAAGATATTGTGCGCCAACGGGAAGCAAAACTGCACCCTCTGCTCAAAAAAGTCGAAGAGATGATCAGTACCTACCGGGCTGAAGGATATCATCATGCCGACATAATCCAACAATTACAAGAAAAAGCCGATGATATTCGCCGTGAAATAGCAGAAATACCCGAAAAAGCCACAGAAATTGTCGATGCCCAGCTTGTCCTCCGGGAAGAAAGACTTTTAGAAGAAAAAGCGCGGGAAAAAGTCCAACGCTGGCAGTCGGATCTCCGGGACGATCTGCTCGATATGATCTTTGAACAACAAGACTTTTTTAGTGCCACCGATGCGGCGATCGCCATCAAAGGCTATGTGGATGACCTCAAGGAAATAGGTTCTCTCGAAGAAGTGGTTGACGCCCTGATTAACCAAATAAACGAACACAGCGAAGAAGGCCCCGTGGCGCGACTGCGGGGAACCCATGAACAAACCCTAAACTTTATCTATAACAAAGCCCTCGAAAACCGTTCCCGTACAGAACACCATCCCAATATTCAACCCAAATCCCGCCACCGCAAATCGGACAAACGCCCGGAACTGTATGCAGACTTAGTTGGAAAAGTCTTAGTTTTTGGCGGACATGATCGCCTCCAAACCGCCGTAAAGAATCGCCTGCGCAGTTCCCAGGTGGAATTGCAATGGTATAGCGAACAGGATGGTCTACAACTTTCTGCCCAGGGGGAAGCCCAGGTTACCAATGTTGACCTCATTCTCATTATCACGGGCTACGCCAGCCATTCCATGACGGAGCGGGCCATGGAAGCCTGTAAAAAAGCAGATAGGAAATATGAAATTATCAACACCACAGGCATGACCAGGGTACTAGAAGCCATCGAAGCAGGACTCAAAACCCAACAATTGGCACAACTCTGGAATAAGTAATCGCTCTATGGCAGTTCCCCCGAAGTTTCTGATTCAAACGGCACAATTTGTTTGGCATCGCCTGTGGCAAACCCTGATGTCTCAATTGGCCCCCAGCGACCCAACGGGCAATTTTCAGCGGGTTGAGAGTCAATTTCGCCATTGGGTCGGTTCTGAGCAGTTTCCGCCAGAGCCAAACCGTTATCGACTCTACATTGGCCTTACTTGTCCCTGGGCGCACCGGACAGCCATTACCCGCATCCTCAAGGGTCTAGAGGACGTTGTGGATCTGAGTGTGGCGATCGCCGATGTGTCAGTGGGAGGCTGGCGTCTGGAAAATGACCCCACGGGCTGCCGCAGCATGAAAGAGCTTTATCAATTGGGCCAGGCGGGTTACAGCGGCCGCTGTTCTGTACCAGTGCTGTGGGATTGCCAAACTTACCAGGTCGTCAATAACGAGAGTGCAGAGATTATTGTGATGCTCAATGATGCCTTTAATCGGTTTGCGAAATTCCCAGAGCGAGACTTATACCCAGAACCATTACGACCAGAAGGCGATCACCTCAATGACCTCATCTATCACACTGTTAATAATGGCGTTTATAAATGTGGCTTTGCCCGCACCCAAGCCGCCTATGACCAAGCGGCAACGGCACTTTTTCAAACTTTGGATCAGTTAGACCAACGCCTAGGCGATCGCCGCTATCTTTTGGGCGACCAACTCACCCTCTGCGATATCCGCCTATTTACTACCCTCATCCGCTTTGATCTCGTTTACCATGGTCTCTTTAAATGCGATCGCCGCCGCATCTGTGATTACAAAAATCTCTGGGGCTATCTACGGGATATCTATCAACTACCGGGTGTTGCCGCTACCTGCCCCCTCACAACAATCCAGCAAGAATATTACACTTCCCTCTTCCCCCTCAACCCCAGCGGCATTGTTCCCCTCGGTATCGATATTCATCGCTTTCAATCCCCCCATGACCGCCACACTTTAGCCATCAATTCCGACGATTCCTAACTCTGATAAGATTTTGGAGATTCATTGTTAGGCAGTGTTCTATGGTCAATCTTGAGGACATCAGACCCGTCAAAACCCCCTTTAAACAGGAAGAATGGCGGCCTATCCTGATTGTTAGCGGCATCTTTTTTATCATCTGTATGGCTTTGGTGCTGCACCGTCATTTCACATTCTATTCCTCCTATGACCAAGGCATCTTCAATCAGGTCATGTGGAATGGAGCCCATGGCCGTTTTTTTCAAAGTAGCCTCTCTTCACAGTTATCTACCAATGTTGTTCATGCAGGGGAAGTCCCAGATGTCAGCTACCATCGCCTTGGGCAACACTTCACTCCTGCTCTACTTCTGTGGTTGCCAATTTATTTCTTTTTTCCCCATGCTGCAACCCTAGCCGTACTTCTAGTTACCATGCTATCGGCAGCGGGTCTTGTTCTGTACCTATTAGCACGACATTATCTAGATCCAGTTCCTGCCCGTTGGATTACCTATAGCTATTACGGTGCAAATGCTGTAATTGGCCCAACTTTATGTAATTTTCACGATAATTTCCAGTTGCCTCTTTTTATCTTTACGTTGCTTTTAGCCATGGAAAAACGTTGGTGGTGGCTCTTTGGAATTATGTGTCCTTTGATCGTCATGATCCGTGAAGATAGCGGTATTGTTCTCTTCGGGGTGGGCGCTTATATGATCCTTAGTCGTCGTTTTCCAAAAATCGGAGCGGCGGTCTGTTTGTTTAGCTTTGGGTATATTCTGCTGCTAACTAATTTAATTATGCCGATCTTTTCCGAGGATATTTCTAAGCGATTTATGCTCGAACGATTTGGGCAATATACAGACGCGGCAGAGGCTTCCACCCTTGATATTTTATTGGCAATGCTCTCCAATCCATTGTTACTTCTTAGGGAACTGGTTACTCCTTTTGATCGGACAATTAAATATCTCGCAGGACAATTTTTGCCATTTGCTTTTGTCCCGGCAGTGGCTCCGAGTGCTTGGGCGCTCGCCGGATTTCCCTTGCTCAAACTTCTGTTAGGAAAAGGGATGTCTGTTCTCTCGATTAATATCCGCTATGCCCTTGCCGTTGTACCAGGTATTTGTTACGGGGTAATTTTATGGTGGTCTGGGGAAGGCTTTAATAATTTTTTCCGGAAAAACCAGCCCCGTCATCCCCGACAAATCAGCCCATTTTTTAAAAAATTCTGGATTACTTGTTTAACCTTATCTATCGCTTTTACCATCACAGCTAATCCTAACCGGACACTTTACTTTATGATTCCGGATTCTTTGCAACCTTGGGTTTATGTGTCCCCGATTGAGCAATGGTCTCGCAGTGTTGATATTCAGGGCATGATTGGCCGTATTCCTCAGGATGCAAGCGTCTCCGCAACAACCTACATCATTCCTCATTTATCTAGTCGTCGAGAAATTATTCGTTTACCCGGCATCGAAATTGAAAACGATCAACAAAACATCGAAAAAGTTGATTTTATTGTGGCAGATCTATGGCGTCTAGTGCGTTATCAAGTCGCTTTTGATGAGGATTGGCAACGATTGAAAGATTATGTTGGGGTAATTGATCAAATTGTTGATCAAAATGAATATGGCATTGTTGATTTTAAAGAAGGCGTTATTTTGTTAGAAAAAGGAAAAAGTTCAACACCTGATTCAAAACAGCAGTGGAGAGCATATCGACAAACTTTGATCCCGATCTTAAGTAAAAACGATAATTGAATATAAAAAAATTACCCCCTAATATCTTTACGGTATTGGGGGTCAACGAGATAATTTAGAGATTCATTTTTGGGTATTCTGTTTAATCGAGATCAGTATCATCATCGTCATCATCATCTTCAAAGCCGTCTTCATCCATCAGCTCAGATAAATCTTGATCGTCTGCCATCTCATCGATCAAGTCGTCTTTTTTCTCGCGGTAAATAATGCGACCGTTTTCTTCTAGCCATTCTAGTAATGATGTCTTTTGCTCGAGGGCAATCACGGAAGCAGGCGCGTATCGAGGTTCTTGGCGCAGGGAAGGATTTTTCATAGTCAAAACTAGGCGATCGCTACGGATATGTGAGCAGCTTTTTAGTATAGCTCATTCAGGATTCGGGCAGGACTTTGGATGGGGTTATTTTTTAAGCCAAAACCGTACAAGGACTCCCTGGCGTCGGTTCCAAAACCAGGGTGTCGGGTTGTTTTTCGTGGAGCATCTGCTTAAAGTCAGCGACCGTACCTTGGGGTTTGAGGAATTTCATCACCAGCCCTTCAAAGTTGACATCTCCACCAGCGGCAGTGGGCAAAATGACCTGGGGTTTTAGCCATTCACAAACCTGTAGGGCACTGGCTTGACCTTTGATCACGGGGCCGAGGAGGGGCAGGGTGAGATTAATCAATGGCGTCACCACAACGTCAATCGGAGCGTACTGCTTCAACTCCGGGGAATGATAGCCGTGGGGTTCGTAATAGAGCGTTTGGCCAGTGCTGAGATCCTTGAGCAGGTAGCCATTTTCCAAAGTGGTTGGCCCCACCGGAGACCCTTTCAGAGCCAGAATTTCTAAATTATCAATGGTGTATTTCTGGTGATGCTCTAGGGTGTGGATGGTTTGATAACCCAGAGACTCCACGACCTTGGCTGCATTAGGGGAAGCGACAACGGGTAATGCATGATCCAACTGCTCTAGGGTAGGTACGTGGGCATGGTCTGGTAGCCCTTGGGATAGGAGTATTAAATCTATATTTTCGGGAATGGGACGATCCTGGGGGCGATCGCCTTTAAATAACCAAGGCGTATTCCCAAACATCAACGAACCCACTAGCCAAGGATCTAGCAAAATACGTTTTCCGGCCATCTCAATGAGCCAGCTATTACTGTCGAGGTATGTCAATTCCATGGGTCAGCCTAGAGTACTTATTTACAGATCTTAACAATTTCTGTCCTGGGGTTAACGGCGAGACTCCAATACGGCCTGGGGATAAGCAATACGCTTATGGTTGTACTGCTCCCATACTTTTACAAAAACATCCACAATGGACGGCAACTCATTTTTTGCAATGCCAGATTCAGCTAATTGACCATCTTGCCAACGGGCCCGAAATATACGATTGACCATAATTGCCGCCTGGTCTGGGGTCGCTTCTTTCAAGGAACGTAGGGCTGCTTCACAACTATCTGCCAGCATTACAACCCCTGTTTCCCTTGATTGGGGGATCGGGCCAGCATAACGGAATAACTGTTCATCCACACTGTCTGGGGGGTGGCCTTCTTTTTCGGCAAGGGCACGGGCCTGATGATAAAAATACGAAATTTGCATCGTCCCTTGGTGTTCTGGGATGAAGTCGCGGATGGCCTTGGGGAGCTTATGTTTTTTGGCCATTTTTTCTCCTTCCGTCACATGCTTGCGAATAATCTCGACACTTTCGTAGGGACTAAGCTTGTCATGTTTATTGGGGCCACCCTGCTGATTTTCAATAAAACCTTGGGGGTCGTGGGTCTTGCCAATGTCATGGTAAAGGGTTCCAGCGCGGATTAATTCCACATCACAGCCTAATTGGCGACCAGCAGCTTCGGCGAGGGAGGCGACAAATAGTGTGTGTTGGAAGGTTCCAGGGGTTTCTTTAGCAAGCTTTGCGAGCAGAGGACGATTCGGGTTGGAAAGTTCAGCTAAGCGAATGGGGGTCAGCAGTTCAAAAAAGCGCTCCAAATAGGGGGAGAGTCCGAGGGCAATAATAATCCAGACGGTGCCAGAGAAGCCGAAAATTAATGCTTCTGGCAAGAGGACATACCAGAGGGTCTCGGCACTGGCACTGGCAATGAGATTCCAGGCGAGGCTAACGACAGCTTGCATGGCCCCAATGGTGAAGCCAAGGCTGGCTTGTTCTTCCCGTGATCGCAGTTTACCGCTTTGTTGGGCTGCAATGAGCCCGCCGACGGTGGCCGCAATGAGGTGATCCCATTTAATGTTTTCGTTGCTAATGCCCGTAATCCCGGATAAGAGGGCCACTTGGGTGATCGCAATGTGGGGATGGTAGAGGCTACCGGTGAGTAATCCGACGGCTGGTAAGTTGTTGTTGTAGGGAAATTTCGTCAGGCCCAAGAGGGGGGTACTCAGGCTAATGAGCAGCAGCAGCACCCAATCACGCCGCCGCAAGTTTTTCTTGGTTTTGGTAACGACAATGATGGTTATGACAACGCCACCGCTAACTAGAAGCGCATAACCGCCGAGACCCAACCAGTTAATTTGGCGATCGCTAAGGCCAAAGCCATCGAGTAGCACAAAATCTTCTTGGCTAATTTGCTCTCCCTTGGTGACAATGACCTCGCCCGAATCAATGCTTACAACGACGGGTTCTACGGCGAGGGCAGCCTGTTCGGAACGGCGTTTGGTTTCTTCGCGGTCTTCGATCAGGTTGGGGCGGAGAATTTGGGTTAAAGCGTCGATGGCAAAGGCGCGCCCGGAACTATCGTTTTCGAGTTGTACTTGGACAGTTTCCTGGAGGAGGCTTTGGGAAATGCCGGGAGGAATTCCCTGGGTCAAAATGCGATCGCCGGCCTGGAGAATATCAGTACGAACTTGCTCCCATTCGGCATCAGACAGACGGAGTAAAAACGTTTGGTGGGTTTGAAACAGGTCGGTGTTAAAGGTAGTTTGGGCTTCGGCGATCGCCTGTTGATAACCTTCCCGGGCAACCATGATCGTCGTGATTACCCTTTGCACTGCCGTAGGGCCAGCTACCCCTGCATAGCCGTAGAGTTCCCGGGTCGGGGTCGCCAAATTTGCATCCGTGGGCAGCAAGGTGTCGAGGGGGGGCAGGGGAGATATTTCGAGTTGATCGGCGATCGCCAACACCGTTTCCCATTGGGCATCGCTGGCTTGGCGGAGCATTGTTTGGCTCGGAACCGATAAAATTTGGGGATCGAGAAATGGAAATTCACCGGAAATGGTACGGATCCGGCTAATGTCATCGAGGAGGGTTTTGAGATCTTGCTTGATGGTTGGCGTCAGTTCTGGATCTCGCTTCAGGCTGGGGATAGCGCCCTGGCGAATTTCCTGGCGTTTGGCTTCGGTGGTCTTGGTATCTTCAAATTCGCCATCACTGGGGGCTGTGATCGTCTTGGGCGCAATGGTATCCACCGCCAATTGCGGTTGGTTATAGAAACGATCGCCAATAACGCTAGTCAAGGATGTGACCGCAACCACTGCCAATACCGAAGCAGAAAGTTGGCTAGGCGACTTCCGCCGGGTGGGAGATTGCCCTTGGCCCCGATGCTGTTTGGAATTAGACCAAAAATTCATATGCAAATTGAAAAAATGCGATTAATTCAGACGTCCACCGAGCGCAGAAGATTCAATCGGTCGCAGGGTGCTAAACAAGGTGGCGTTGGGAAATAAGTTGAAGCTGGGGGCGATATTGGAGAACGGACTGACTCGCAATGAGTGGTACTTGCTCCAACTGTAACTGATTTTCTGGGGGAAGTCCCGACCAGCGGCTCCAAAACTGTAAGACTTGGGTTTCCATTGCTTCTAAATCATGATGTAGCCGTAAGCATAGAGGTAAATGGCGATCGCCCCGGAGGATACCGATGAAAATTGCGACCCAAAGGCTGATAATACTTGATTCTGTTTGGACTAGGGCCAAGCTCTCTGGCCAACGACCGTTACCATAGGCGATCGCCCCATAGATTAGCAAAAGTTGTCGCGTTGCCTGATCAAGCTGTTTTTCGGCTCGAATCGTCCGACTGAAGCTTGTCCAGGTCTGTTGGGGAGTCCAGGGGGATGGTAGTAGTGTGCCGACCGGGGAATGTTGCGCGATGTGGGTACGGAATGTCCCAGGGGTGAGTTTTTCTCGGAAACAAGCACTCAAGGCCCCAGCCAAATCCAACACCATAGGATACTGCGCCGGGGGCAGGTCAAATTTTCCCAGGCGATCGCCTAAATCCTGGGGATCTTCATGACAAAATACCAACAGTGGCAACAACAAAAACGCATTTTCTAAGGGCTCTTCGGTAAACGGGGGCCGCCAACTGCCCGGTGTGCCGGTTTCGCTGTATTGGTTCATCAGGGCCTGCATTGAAAGGAGCAGGGGCGAGGTGTCATGGCCCTCAAATTGGCTGGCGATCGCCAACATCATGCCCAATAATCGGTGATAAAGACTCACAATCATTCTTGAACCTCCCCCTCGGAAGCCTGCCACGCTTCCCACAGATCTGGCCGCCGGGCCTGGGTGCGTTGGATTTGCTGGGACAAACGCCATTCCGCAATTTTTTGGTGATTACCAGACCGCAAGACCGCCGGTACTTCCCACTCCCGAAACTTGGCCGGGCGCGTATATTGCGGATAGTCCAACAGCGGCACCTGGAAACTATCGGCTTTCAGGGATGCTTCTTTGCCCACCGTGCCCGGCAGTAAGCGAATCACGCCGTTGAGCAACGTTAACGCCGGAATTTCGCCACAGGTCAAGACAAAATCGCCCAAGGAAATTTCCCGGGTCACCAAATGCTCCCGCACCCGTTCATCGACCCCTTCATAATGGCCGCAGATTAGAACCAACTGGTCATAGGTGGTTAATTCCGCCAAAAGTTGTTGGTCGAGCCGTTGTCCCTGGGGCGTCATCAAGATCACTTCCCGCTTAGGTTGCACGGGTAAAGACTCGACTGCGGCGAAGAGGGGTTCTGGTTTTAATAACATCCCCGCACCGCCCCCATAGGGTTCATCATCAACGCTCCGGTGTTTATCGGTGGTGAAATCCCTGGGGTTGGTGAAGTTAACGGTGGCAATGCCTTTCCCTAAAGCTTTTCCCAGGAGGCCGGACTGGAGCGGCGAGGTAAAAAAATCTGGAAAAAGGGTCACAAGATCGAAATGTAAAGCCATAGAAAAAGGGGGAGTGAAAGTGATGGTTTTTTGACCTAAAAAAGAATAATCAGCTAATTTGAGAATGACAAGGACTATGCAATAATTGTGGGGATTTTTCTGGATTTCTCTGGTTCTTTTGGTAAGGGTTCAGACCGCAGGAATCTGGTCAATGGCTCGGCCCCCATGGTGGCTTCACCAAGTGCAAACGGATCTGGAATTTCGCCTCTCACCTGTCCTCAAGATTAAACTAATGCCGTCAGAAACTTCTCTTGCTCAGCAAACTTCTTTTAAGAGTTCCATCCTTGTCATTGGGGGAGCGGAAGATAAGGTTCATGGTAAGGAAATTCTCGCTTCGTTTTTCCGACGGTCTGGGGGCACTGGGGCGGCGATCGCCATTATTCCATCGGCATCCCGCGAACCGTTACTGATTGGCGATCGCTACCAACGGATTTTTGAGGATATGGGCGTCGCAAAGGTTAAGGTCTTAGACGTGCGCGATCGCATCCATGCTGAAGATCGCTATTACCAAGAATTTGTTGAAGATTGTACTGGCGTTTTTATGACGGGCGGCGACCAGCTTCGCCTCTGTGGTCTACTTGCAGATACGCCACTAATGGAACGCATCCGCCAACGGATTCACAGCGGCGAAATCACCCTCGCTGGCACTAGCGCCGGGGCCGCGGTGATGGGCCACCATATGATCGCTGGGGGCAGTAGCGGCGAATCTCCCAACCGGGGTCTGGTGGATTTGGCCATGGGCCTGGGGATGATTCCAGAAATTATCGTCGATCAGCATTTTCACAACCGCAATCGCATGGTGCGTCTCCTCAGTACGATCGCCGTGCATCCAGACCGCCTGGGGATCGGCATTGACGAAGATACGGCGGCGGTCTTCGAGCAGGAAGGGTACTTAGAAGTCCTGGGCCGGGGGACAGTCACCATTGTTGATGCCCAGGATTTGACCCACACAAATCAGTCCCGTGTCGATACATCGGAACCGCTGAGTCTCCATAATTTGCATCTGCATATTCTCTGCCATGGCGATCGCTACGACCTCAAAAACCATCGGCCAATGTCCGGAAACCTTTAAATGATGGTCACTAACCGACAAATAATCCACGAACAAATTGTCCTAGAATAATTAGCAATTCTAGGGCGATCGCCAAATGTCATACTCCAGTTCACCATTTCCCCTTGACAGGCCACTGCTGCGGATAGCATTGGTCTAACGCCGTTTATCGTCCACCCAGCGGCATTTGCGCCCAGCCCCACCAGACTTTCAACCACGCCAACCTATGAGAATCCTCAAGACCCTAACCCTCAGAGGCCCCAATTATTGGAGTATTCGACGCAAAAAGTTGATCGTCATGCGTCTCGATCTCGAAGAAATTGCGGAAATCCCCTCCAACGAAATTAGCGGATTCTACGAAGCCCTCAGCGAAACCCTCCCGAGTCTCGTCGAACACCACTGCTCCCCCGGTTGCCGGGGTGGTTTTTTAAGTCGTGTCCGGGAAGGCACCCTCATGGGTCACATCGTGGAACATGTCGCCCTCGAACTCCAAGAATTAGCGGGTATGCCCGTTGGGTTTGGTCGCACCCGGGTCACTGGCGATCATGGTGTCTACAATGTCGTTTTTGAATATATTTATGAACAAGCCGGACGTTATGCTGGACGGGCCGCCGTACGCCTCTGTCAATCCATCCTTGATACTGGGCGCTATTCCCCCAAAGAACTAGAGCAGGATCTCGCCGATCTCAAAGATCTCTGTGCCAGCTCAGCCCTCGGCCCCAGTACCGAAACCATCGTCAAAGAGGCCGAATCCCGTGGGATTCCCTGGTCATTGCTCAGTGCCCGTTCCATGATTCAACTGGGCTATGGCCTACATCAGCGACGATTACAAGCCACCCTCAGCAACCAATCTGGCATTTTAGCCGTTGAATTAGCCTGTGACAAAGAAGGCACCAAAAATATCCTGGCCGATGCGGGTGTCCCCGTGCCCCGTGGTACCGTGATTCGCTATTTAGATGACCTTGAGGATGCCATTGAAGATGTCGGTGGCTATCCCATTGTGATTAAACCCCTCGATGGCAACCATGGCCGTGGCATTACCATTGATATCAAAACCTGGGCCGACGCAGAACACGCCTACGATCTCGCCAGTGAAGCCTCAAAAACCCGCTCCGTCATCGTAGAACGTTACTACAAAGGCAGTGACCACCGGGTATTGGTTATTAACGGTAAGCTCGTTGCTGTCTCCGAACGGGTACCAGCCCATGTGGTCGGGGATGGTCACTCAACCATTGAAACCCTCATCGAAGAAACAAACCGCGATCCAAATCGGGGCGACGGCCATGATAATGTCCTCACCCGCATCGTCATCGACCAAACAGCCCTAAAAGTGCTCGATCGCCAAGGCTTATCCCTGGACACCGTACTCCAGGACGGAGAAATTGCCTATTTGCGAGCCACGGCGAACCTCAGTACCGGGGGCATTGCCGTTGATCGTACCGATGATATCCACCCCTACAATGTGTGGCTCTTTGAGCGGGTGGCCAAAATTATTGGCTTGGATATTGCCGGGATTGATGTGGTTACTGAAGACATTACTCAGCCTCTCCCCGATACCGATGGGGTGATTGTGGAGGTCAATGCGGCTCCTGGTTTTCGGATGCACGTGGCGCCAAGCCGTGGTTTACCCCGAAATGTGGCGGCCCCAGTACTGGATATGCTCTATCCTGATGGTTCCCCCAGCCGGATCCCCATCATTGCCCTGACGGGAACCAATGGCAAAACTACCACTACCCGTTTAACGGCCCATATCTATCGCCAAACGGGAAAAGTCGTGGGCTATACCAGCACAGATGGGGTTTACATCGGTGACTATCTCGCCCAAAAGGGTGATAATACTGGCCCCCAAAGTGCGGCGATGATTCTCCAAGACCCAACGGTGGAAGTGGCCGTCCTGGAATCAGCCCGGGGCGGTATTTTACGGGCTGGTTTAGCCTTTGATCGCTGTGATGTAGGAGTCGTCCTCAATGTCGCAGCAGATCACCTAGGTCTAGGGGATATCAATACCATTGAGCAAATGGCCCAGGTCAAGGGCGTGATTGCTGAAACAGTTAGTCCCGATGGCTATGCGGTTCTGAATGCGGATGATCCCCTCGTTGCCGCCATGGCCGAAAAGGTGCGGGGTAAGGTCACTTATTTTTCAATGCAGCCAGATAATCCCTTGGTTTTAGAGCACATACGACGGGGTGGACTGGCGGCGGTTTATGACAATGGTTATCTGACGTTGTTAGAAGGAGAATGGAAGCTACAGGTGGAGCATGTGAAGCACGCGCCGGTGACAATGGGGGGCATGGCTCCGTTTATGATCGCCAATGCCCTCGCTGCTTGTTTGGCCGCCTTTGCCCAGGGCGTTGATATTGAACATATTCGCCAGGGGTTACGCACCTTTAAGCCTTCGGCAGCCCAGACCCCAGGACGGATGAACCTTTTTGATTTGGGAACGCACCACGCGCTGGTGGACTATGCCCATAATCCGGCGGGTTATGAGGCCGTTGGTGCCTTTGTGAAAAACTGGCCCGGCGAACGAATCGGGGTGGTGGGTGGCCCTGGCGATCGCCGCGATGAGGATTTAATTTTGTTGGGGCGCATTGCCGCTGCGGTTTTTGACCGAATTATCGTTAAAGAAGACGATGACAAACGGGGCCGCCACGCAGGGGAAGTGGCAGATTTAATCCGCCAGGGGATTCAAGAAGAAAATCCCAATTGCCAATACGAAACCATTCTTGATGAACAACGGGCCTTGAATGTTGCCCTCGATGAAGCGCCCCAGGAGGCTCTGGTGGTGATTTTCCCCGAAAGTGTGACCAGGGCGATCGCCATGATTGAGCAGCGCCTACCTAGCCAAACTAACCCTGGCCTGAATGGGACGGCGACTGTCTCTTCCGAAGCTCCGGTGAATTCTCCCTCCATCGCTAGCTAAGGGGTCGTTTGTCCGTAACTCACCTATTTTTCAAACAAAAAACGAGCATCCTACACCTGGAGATCAGAGGCGGGCGTTGCCCCCAGGGAAACTAAAGGAATCGTGCGGTAGTTGCCGAGGATTTTCAAAATTTCTGTGTGGGTCTGGAGTTCCGTCAGGGCTGCTTGAACATCGGGATTTGTGAGACAACCATCGAGATCGACAAAAAATAAATATTCTCCCAGGGAGCGTTTCGTGGGGCGCGATTCAATGCGGCTGAGGTTAATTTTGCGGCGGGCAAAGACCTCTAGGGCACTCACGAGAACCCCAGGAATTTTTGCGGGCAGGGTAAAGGCAAGGGAAATCACATCCCCAGCCGTCTGGACGTCCTTCCCTAAAACCCAAAACCGGGTGCAATTTTGCGGAAAATCACCAATGGCATCCACCACGATGGGTAAGTGGTAAAGATGTGCTGCCCGGGGCGCGGCGATCGCCCCCAGGTGAGGATTGTCCTTGAGGCTACCCAGGACTGCAGTTGTGGAATTTGCTTCAATCAGGGCCGCATGGGGGAGATGTTTTTCCAGCCACCGCTGACATTGGGCCAAGGCCTGGGGGTGGGAGCGGACTTCTTTGATGTCGCTAAAGTCTGAGGCAAAGGAAATTAGGGCATGGTGGATGGGCAGAATAATTTGATGGCAGATGGATAAAGGATGCAATTCCCAGACCAAATCTAAGGCGATCGCCACCGACCCTTGAATTGAATTTTCCACCGGGATCACCGCTAATTGCACCTCATCGTGGGCTAGGGCATACAAACTCTGGGCAATGCTCTGGCAGGGAACTAGATCAACAGCCGGAGATTGTTCCCGCTGCAACCACCCTTGATAGGTCTGTGCCGCTGCTTCGGCGTTGGTGCCCGCTGGCCCAAGGTGAGCAATTTTTATGGTCATACCCGACGATTAATTGGCGAATGTTTCCAATCCTACCAATTTTTAAGGGCGTTGCCGCTGCCGTGGTCGCGTCGTCCACCAGATCATCGCCCCACTGGCCAGGAGCAAAAGCAGGCCCAAGGCATTGAGAAAAGGATAGATTACCTCTAAGTTCACCGGCCCAAAATGTCCCCGGTGGAGTTCTAATAGCCAAAAAAAGTCCGCCGTGTTGCCCGTCAAAGAAGCCACTTGAAACAGGGATCCCGTTAGCACCGTAATCAAGAGAGGAGCCACCATAATGGGCACAAGACGACGGTGAACCTGACGAAGATCGCGTTGGGGAAAAGCCATAGCTTGCTGTTACCTCAAAAAATAATCTCCTCTATTGTGGGGTGTTTTCTAGAGATTGGTGGGTTGAAGCCGGGGCTGTTTCTTGGAAATATTTATGGGCCGTGTAGGCGAGGGTAATTACCCCTGTGAGAATTGCACTTTCGTCAATGTCAAAGAGGGGATGGTGCAGGGGATAGTTCAAGCGGTTTTGGTGGCCGACCCCCAAGCGAAACATCGTTCCCGGAAGATTTTCGAGGTACATGGAAAAATCCTCGGCCCCCAGAGAAGGCTCCGGTAAAATTTCGACGTGGCGATCACCTAGGGCTTCCCGACTCGCCTGTTCAAGAATTTTCGTCAAGTCAGGATCATTTTGCACCGAAGGCACCCCCCGCTGGTAGTTGACCTTATATTTTGCGCCGTAGGTATTGCAGATGTTGGCGACAATATTTTCAATCCATTGGGGTAAATCCGCATGGGTCTCTGGATGGAGCGATCGCACAGTGCCAGTCATGTGTACCTCATCGGCGATAACATTTGCCGCCCGGCCCCCGTTAATTTTGCCAATGGTCAGGACAATGGGTCGCAGGGGATTTTGGGTGCGGCTGATCGACTGTTGTAGGGCTGTGATCACCTGGGCCGCAATCCAAATCGCATCAATGGCTTGGTGAGGTCGCGCCCCATGGCCCGATTCGCCATAGATAAAAATTTCTAAATCATCGGCGGCGGCAGTGAGGGCACCATAGCGAATTCCGATGGTTTTAGCGGGAATGGTCGGGAAAACGTGCAAACCAATCACCCCATCGATCCCTACCAAGGCCCCGTCATCGACCATCCATTTCGCTCCCTGGGCAATTTCTTCGGCGGGCTGGAATAAAAAGCGGATGTTGCCGCCGATCGCCTCCGGGAGTTGAGCCAAAACCATCGCCGCTCCCAGACCCACTGTTGTGTGCACATCATGGCCGCAGGCGTGCATTACTCCCATGCGGGTAGAAGCATAGTCTAAGTTTGTACATTCTTGGATTGGCAGCGCATCCATATCGACGCGAATCCCTAGGGTGCGCGGGTCTGTCCCTTGGCCCCGGAGATTACCAACCACCCCAGTTTTTCCCACTGACTCCTGTACCGCAATGCCACAGGAAGACAAAACTCCAGACACATAGGCTGCTGTCTGTTGTTCCTCGCCGCTGAGTTCGGGGTGGGCGTGGATGTGGCGACGAATTTCAATTAAACGGGGCGCTAATTTTTCCGCAAGGCTTTTAATTTCGGCGAGCATAGGGGCGGTCAACTTTAGACGGGCAGTTGCAATGGAGGTTTAGCCTTTTATTGTAAAACAGCTAATTTGCTAGCGTTGTTCGGCGTCGTTGCTAACCAAGGGCGATCGCCCCTAGATTTTAAGACCACCCACCAAAACAAAAATCCCCAGAAAAACTCCGGGGATGCAACAACCTTCTCCAAAACAAAAGACAAAACGACGAATTTTAAAAATAACAAGCTCAAATTCAGACCAGCAAACACAGATTCTTTAGATCGCACCCATGCTACCCAAGCCGAGGATTACCCCAACACCGAGGATATGTCCGAAACTCGTGGTTGCGAGGAGTGCAGGAAGACCCATGCCACCAAACATATCAGGCATCGGCAATTCGGGGCCTTCGGAAGGGTGCTTAATGGTGGCTTTCCCAATGGCGATCGCCAAAACATTACAAATCACCATCACAACGGCGACTTTGGGGCTCCAGGCCATGGTGGTGGGCACAGCGGCAGCAACGGTAAGGGCAAGGGACATAAATCTTGACTCCTAAATAACAATTAAATAAATTTTGGATTTTTTAGCGTAATTGTCCCTAGTTTTGCCCAAAGCTGAGCCTTTGCTTTATTTCCTTTGCAATACTTAGCAACATCGTAAAGTTTTATAAATAGATCGCCCCCATCGGCTACTCAGCACGAATCAATGCCAGTTCAATTTCATCTTCTGTGGGTTGGGCGATCGCCGCCGTGACATCCGGGCCAAAAAACCGCTCAATTTTTTCCTGACGTGTCTGCCAATCTTCCAGGGAAAATAACGGCGACTTAAATTCCAGCACCAGCGCATAACGCCCTTTCCGAGACTCCTCGCGGATGTGGTGCAATAGAGGCCGTTCCTCGTCCGTCGGGCTTAATCCCAGGCGTTCTAAGGCATCATCTAAATGACAATCTTGACCATAGCGATAGCGCGTCACGTCTTTTCTGATTTGTTGTTGAGTGGCCGTTGCCTGGCTTTCTCGCAGTGCTTCTAGTTCCGGTGAAAGCGCTTTGCTGTAGGCGATCGGTTTAATTTCCGCTGCCTTGAGGGCCAACCCCCCCAAAAGAATCGGGATGCCGTAGAACATTCCCGCCAAATTCAAGGTGGCATTACCAAAGCCATAGGCCGCAAAGCCGACCACCGAGAGAATACCTCCCACCACTAAACCCACACTACCCAGGGAAATTTTGCCGAACATCCAGTTGCCCCATTAATCCTAAAAAACACAAAACGTTACTAATCTTAACATGGTGATTTTAGGTCGTCGGCAAACTGTAATCACTATTGGGCGTGGAAGGGTCAGTAATTGTTGCCACCAAAGTCTTGATCACGTCCTTCGCGCCTTTGCCACCAGTGACAATCACCCGATGAGCTAAAACAAACGGTGCAAGGTATTTGATGTCATCGGTCGTAATGAAATCTCGATCCGCCAAGAACGCATAGGCCTGGGCCGCCCGCTGGAGAGCCACCGTACCCCGGGGACTGACCCCCAGAATAATCCCTTCGTAATTGCGAGATTTTTGGACAATTTTGACAATATATTCCTGGATCGATTTTTCGACGTGGATTTGATTCACAAGACTTTGGAGTTCACGCATCTCCTCTAGGGAAATACAGGGCTTGAGTTCCTCTGGGGCAATGCGGGATTGGTGGAGTTGGAGCATATCCACCTCCTCAGAAAAGCCAGGATAGCCGAGGGTAAGCGAAAGAATAAAACGGTCCATCTGGGCTTCTGGGAGCGGAAAGGTGCCCTGGTATTCGATGGGGTTCTGGGTCGCAATCACGAAAAAAGGTTTAGGCACTTTACGGGCTTCACCATCGACGGTCACCTGTTGCTCTTCCATCACCTCAAGAAGTGCGGACTGGGTACGGGGGGTGGCCCGATTAATTTCGTCGGCGAGGAGGACATTGGCAAACACAGGGCCGGATAAAAATTCAAATTCACGGCTACTGGGATTCCAAATATTGGTGCCTGTAATGTCACTGGGTAAAAGATCGGGGGTGCATTGAATCCGCTGAAAGCGGCCATTGACGGAACGGGCGAGAGATTTTGCTAAAAGTGTCTTGCCGACGCCGGGGACGTCTTCGAGGAGCACATGGCCGCCACTTAACATCGCCACAAGGACAAGACGAATGGCATCTTCTTTACCGACGATGGTTTTCGAGAGGTTATCGGTGAGGTCACGAATGCGTTCTTTCATGCTGATTGGAG
Organism: Picosynechococcus sp. PCC 7002; assembly: GCF_963860125.1. Classification (NCBI taxonomy): domain Bacteria; kingdom Bacillati; phylum Cyanobacteriota; class Cyanophyceae; order Chroococcales; family Geminocystaceae; genus Picosynechococcus; species Picosynechococcus sp. PCC 7002. Next base: position 2,483,959 of record NZ_CAWLFA010000001.1, on the reverse strand, counting down.
GTGGTGGTGAGCAGGGTACGGGCGCGATCGCCATCCTGGTGAATTTGATTTTGGAGGGCCTGGAGGGAGGCAAATTTTTGTTCTGGACGCAGGTAATGGAGGAGATCCACCTTCAGGTTGGCCCCATAGAGATCCTGGTGATAATCCAAGAGGTGCACTTCCACCGTCGGCAGGGCAGTGGTTGTGACCGTGGGACGACACCCAATGTTTAGTATGCCCCATTGGGCGGTGGGCAAAACATCGCTGGTGACTTGCACCGCATAGACTCCGTATTTCGGTAAAAATTTCGTCGCTTCTCCCTGGAGATTGGCGGTGGGAAAACCGATTTGACGGCCTAATTTTTGACCATGGGTTACGGTGCCTTGGAGGGAATAGGGACGACCGAGGAGTTGATTTGCGTATTGAATTTGTCCCGTCGCCAGGGCTTCGCGAATGGCAGAACTGCTAATTCTTGTTTCGGCTTCCCGGCACAGGGGCGTGATATGAACATCGATCCCAAAGCTTTTGGCGATCGCCTGGAGATCAGTGGCACTGCCACTCCGCCCTCGACCAAAGGAAAAATCACTCCCGACACTAATGGACTGGGTTTGTAACTGTTTGACGAGGATTTCGGCGACAAACTCCTGGGGAGAGAGGGCCGCGAGTTCCCGATCGAAGGGGAGTAACACCAATTGTTCGATCCCAAACTGCGCCAGAAAGGCTTGTTTCTCCGGGAGGGGCGTGAGGAGATGTTGGGGGTTCCCAGAGAAAAACTCCCGGGGGTGGGGGTCAAAGGTGACAACGGTGGCGTGGATTTTAGGAGAATTTGAAAGGCGATCGCCCACCACAACCCCTTGGGACAGCGCCCTTGCTTGGGTAACCGCCGGGGCAATGACCCGCTGGTGTCCCCGGTGAACCCCGTCAAAATTGCCCAGGGCAATGCAAGTGGGTGTTAACGCTTCAGTTGTTGATGAGATTACCCGCACGCTTTACAGTCCGAAACATTTGACCGTATTTTATACCGATATCAGACGGATAGTGCTTGGGCCGACCCAGGCAGCCCAGGATTTCCTTCTCCGGAGGCTTGCAAAATAATGGTCTTTCCTTCTTGGGCGATCGCCGTTCGGGGAAAAATAGCCTGGGCCGCTGCTTGGACGCCATCGAGGAAATCATCACCATGGCTTGGATCATGGTGAAACAAAATTAATTGCTTAACGTTGGCGGCCTGGGCCACCTTCACCGCCTCTTGCCAGGTACTATGGCCCCAGCTCACTTTGCTATGGCGCGGATCATGATATTCCTCGTCCGTGTAGGTCGCATCCATAATGAGGACATCGGCCCCCTGGGCGAGCCGTAGCACTTGATCATCGAGGCGATCGCCGTAATGTTCCGTGTCTGTGATGTAGGCGACCCCTAAACCTTGCCAATCGACCCGATAACCCACCGCGCCACCGGGATGATTCAAAGGGCCATTGGTGACTCGTACTTCTCCGAGGGACACCGTTTCCCCCAGGGCTAAGGCAACAAAATTTAACTCCGCCCGCATCACCTGGAGAGGCACCGGAAAGTTGGGATGGAGCATTTGGTCATGGAGCCGTTTTTGAATCGGGATCTCATCGTCCGCAGTGACGCCATAGATATTGAAACGATTTTGCGGCTGAAAAGCGGGCGTAAAAAAAGGAAACCCCTGGATGTGATCCCAATGGGAGTGGGAAAAAAATAGATGGGCAGCAATCGGTGCTGATTCAGCGACCAACGCTTCACCCAGCAGGCGCAGTCCCGTACCGCCATCAAAGATTAGGCGTTGATTTCCCGCGCACATTTCTACACAGGAGGTGTTGCCCCCGTAGCGGACGGTTTCTCGCCCGGGACAAGGAATACTGCCACGCACCCCCCAAAACTTGATCTTAAATTCCGTCTGGGTCTGGGCCTGGACCATGGCTCGTAAATATTACGTGAACATTAAATGAATTGACGTGAGAAGGGTGTCTTGCCTGAGATCGTTGGTTTTTGGCAATGGTAAGACTGCCTAGGGCTTTGATGCGACCAGCATTTTTATTGGTAAAACAAGCAAGATAGTAAGAATAGATACCGTTAGACTAACAAACCCGGCCGTCGATTTAGGGGGTTTGCATCACTTACGTAGCATGATTTGGATCACCAGATTAACGACCTAGGTGGTGCAGTTGATTAATAACCTCGGTACAGGTTTGGGTTACTTGGTTCAGGGATTCTTTTTTCACGGCTGGGGGTGGGGCGATCGCCTCACCGATGCGCACGGTTAAAGGTACCGATTGGGGCATTTTCTTCCCCTTGACTAAAATTTTCTCAGTGCCCCAAAGACTGATTGGCAGGAGAGGAACCTGGGCTTTCGCCGCAATGAGGGCTGCACCAGGTTTAGGATCGGTGATCATACCGTCTGGAGTCCGGGTTCCCTGGAGAAAAATACCCACGCCCCAACCTTGTTCGAGGGCTTTGATCGCCGCGCGGATCGCCCCCCGATCCCCGGCCCCCCGCTTCACTGGGTAAGCGCCATAGAGGGCGATCGCCTGCTTGAGAATTGGCACCTGAAATAATTCTTCCTTCGCCATAAAAGCCACCGGACGACAGAGGCAATTGGACAAAATCGGCGGGTCAAAGTTACTGGCATGGTTACTCACCGCGATAAATGGCCCCTCCCTGGGCACATGCTCGACCCCATACACCCGGCCCCGAAAATACGTCCGAAACACCGGGTTCACAAAGCCCCACTTAAAGGCACGATAAAGAATCAGGCTACTCAAAGGTTCCCTGGCGCGGGGAGATTCTAACTCAGGCATGGTGAAACAAGCGGCGAAACAACGGATTTGATCAGTCGATATTACCGCGATCGCCGGATCGATACCTAGACTCTCGGGACGAATTCAGAGAATTCTCTCCTTCGTGACCTGTGGTGATGGAATTCCTGATGATTTGTCGAGTTTTGCCCATTGGCTTTCGTCTTGGCCCCAAGCGTTATTTTGTAGCTTAAAGAACTTAATTTTTTCTTAAGATTCTTTTGGGGATCCAGAAACACTTTTAAGAATAAGGTTTTATATCAAAAATTGTTACTTAAATTACAAAAGAAAAATTCGGAAAACATCTTGCCAAAATGCGAATAGATAAAGAAATATCAAACTTTCAAGAAGAACTATTTTGCTTAGCTTATGTCTTTGTAGTAGACGTTACAACCATTGGGGATCAATCGGTGTTAGCTTATCATCGAGAGATATAAAAGACTATTTAAATATTTACCCAGGAATCCCATGGCTCAAATTCTTGATCCCATCCCAAATGATGACAACAAAGCTCTACTTTGCTGCTATGTAAATGCAACCAGTCAAATTCAAGTTGCGCGTATTACAAATGTTGAAGATTGGTATTTTGAGCGGGTTGTTTTTCCCGGGCAACGGCTAATATTTGAAGCCCTCCCCCAGGCGATCTTAGAAATTCATACGGGGATGATGGCGAGTGCTATTTTATCGGACACGATCCCCTGCTATCGTCTGGCAATGCAAGAAACTGGCTCGGAAACAGATGAACCAGAGCCGGCCCCGGTGAATCAAGATATTCCTGCGGCTAGACCGGTGGCGATCGCCCCCTAAGTTTTTCCTTAAATTTTTGCCACGAGCCATCCTCCGGGGTGGTTTTATTTTGTCTTCCCCCATCGTTAAACCCCAAAGCCAAAATGTAAGATAGAATACCGCTCCTAACTCTATTTGACCTTGACCGCCCATGACTAAGACCCTGCCTCCTGTAACTGTAATTGGTGGTGGCCTCGCTGGCACAGAAGCCGCCTGGCAAATTGCCCAAGCCGGGGTTCCGGTCACGCTCTATGAAATGCGCCCCGTCCAAAAAAGTCCAGCCCACCATACCGCCGACCTCGCTGAATTGGTTTGTAGTAATTCTTTTGGGGCCGCTTCCAGCGATCGCGCCGCCGGATTGCTTCACGAGGAACTTCGTCGCCTCCAATCCGTGATCATCAGCACCGCCGACCAACACCGCGTCCCTGCGGGGGGAGCCTTAGCCGTTGACCGGGGCGTTTTTAGTCAAGATCTCACCCAAAAGCTTGCCGAACATCCCCTCGTCACCTTTCGCCGGGAACCCCTAGACCAAATCCCCAGCGAAGGAATTACCGTTTTAGCGACTGGGCCTCTGACCACCGCTGCCCTGGCCACAGAACTGCAACAATTCACGGGCCTGGAATACATGAGCTTCTTTGATGCCGCCAGTCCGATTATTGTTGGTGAAAGCATCAACCAAGACATTGCCTTTCTCGCCTCTCGCTACGACAAGGGAGAAGCTGCCTATCTCAATTGCCCGATGGATCCAGCCCAGTACCAGGCGTTTCGGGCGGCCCTTTGTGAAGCAGAGCAAGCAGAACTGAAAGATTTTGAACTGGAGACCGCGAAGTTTTTTGAGGGCTGTCTTCCCATCGAAGAATTAGCCCGCCGTGGTGAAGATACCATGCGTTTTGGCCCCCTAAAACCCGTAGGTCTTTTTGATGCTCGCCTCGGGGATTTTCGCGCCCCCGAAAATAAAGGCAAACGTCCCTATGCAGTGGTGCAATTGCGCCAGGAAGATAAACAAGGTCAACTCTGGAATATGGTGGGTTTCCAAACCAATCTCCGTTGGGGCGAACAAAAGCGGGTGTTCCGGATGATCCCTGGGTTAGAAAATGCTGAATTTGTCCGTATGGGCGTGATGCACCGCAATACGTTTTTAAATTCCCCTGAGTTGCTCGAAGCAACGCTTCAATTTAAAAAACGCCCGACCCTCCTCGCCGCTGGCCAGTTGATTGGCACCGAAGGTTATACAGCAGCCGCAGCAGGGGGATGGCTCGCCGGAACCAATGCCGCGCGGTTAGCCCAAGGATTAACACCTTTGACCTTGCCGGAAACCACAATGATGGGCGCTCTCTTCGAGTTTATCCACAGTGCTTCTCCCAAGCATTTTCAACCGATGCCCCCCAATTTCGGGATTATTCCGCCCCTAGCAGAACGCGTACGGAGCAAGAAAGAACGGTATGGCGTTTATCGCGATCGCTCCCTCACTGACCTGGAGCAATGGCGGGAAGAGTCTTGTCGTCCAGCCGCCTTAGTCTAATAATTTCGTAACATCCCCCAGGTTCACCAAGATTTTTGACTCAGCAAGCGTACTTTGATGGTGCGCTTTTTTTGTGAGTAGAGAAGTCGGCGATCGCCAAAAAAAATCCCCCGATGATTACCGGGAGATTTACGGGTTAATTAGGCGTAATTCACACAATTTACATTAAACAGAAGTGAGTTGCTTTGCCGCCGCATTAACATTGGCTTCAGGGCTATCGGCCTCAGAAGGAGGAAACACTTGCCAGAACTGGGGTAAATAGTTAGCCCAATTTGCAAGAATTGCCTTGGCTTTCGGGCTACCGGTTTTCTCGGCGTGGGCTGTGATCAGATCCTTCAATTGTTTTTCCCCTGCTGTAGTACCGACCCGTTGAATGTTCACAATCTCTGTATTCATCTTTTCGGGGAGAGTGTTGTGTTCATCGAGAATGTAGGTGAGGCCACCGGTCATCCCTGCGCCCACATTACGACCCACATCACCGAGCACCACAATTACGCCACCGGTCATGTATTCGCAACAGTGGTCGCCAGTCCCTTCAACAACGGCTTTACCCTTCGAGTTCCGCACCGCAAAACGTTCACCCGCACGACCATTGGCATAGAGGGTGCCGCCGGTAGCCCCATAGAGACAGGTATTGCCGATGATTACGTTATCTGCCGCTGCATATTGGGACTGGGTTGGGGGAACGATGATAATTTCACCGCCATTCATCCCTTTACCCACATAGTCGTTGGCTTCCCCTTCGAGGTGCATGGTCATTCCCAAGAGATTAAAGGCCCCAAAACTTTGACCAGCAGAGCCTTTAAAGTTAAATTTGAGTTCTCCTTCAAAGCCTTCATTGCCGTACTGCTTGGCGATAAAACCGGAAACCCGGGCACCGACGGAGCGATCAGTGTTGATGATCTTGATCTCTTGACTCAGGGAGCCTTGTTCACGGATAGCTTGCTGCACCGCTGCATTTGCCAAAATCTCATCGTCTAGGACAGGGCCATTACTGTGCACATCACCATGGTTCAACCAATCGCGATTGTCGCGGACATCGGGCAGGTTGGTCAGGCAATCTAGGACGAGACCACTGGTCTTCGTGAGCTTGACGTTTTCGCGGGGCTTGAGCAGATCGGCGCGGCCAATAATCTCATTGAGACTCCGGTAGCCGAGTTTGGCCAAGATGGCACGAATTTCTTCGGCGATGAAGTAGAAGAAATTAACCACGTGCTCAGGAATGCCCTTAAAGCGATCGCGGAGGCGCTGTTGTTGGGTTGCGACCCCGACGGGACATTGATTAGTGTGGCAAACCCGCGCCATGATACAGCCTTCGGCAATCATCGCGATGGAACCAAAACCATATTCTTCGGCCCCCATGAGTGCGGCCATGATCACATCCCAGCCGGTTTTTAGACCACCATCGGCCCGGAGGATGACGCGATCGCGCAATTGATTATCCATGAGGGTCTTGTGCACTTCGGTCACACCCAATTCCCAGGGGCAACCTGCGTGCTTAATGGAACTGAGGGGCGAGGCACCGGTACCACCGTCATGGCCAGAAACCATAATGACATCGGCATTAGCCTTGGCGACCCCAGCGGCAATGGTTCCAATGCCAATTTCGGCAACCAGCTTCACAGAAACCTTCGCGGCAGGATTGATCTGGTGAAGATCGTAAATCAGCTGGGCGAGATCCTCGATGGAGTAAATATCGTGGTGGGGGGGCGGAGAAATAAGGGTAACACCGGGCTTAGAATTCCGCAGCATCGCGATGTATTCACTGACTTTTTTGCCGGGTAGTTGTCCTCCTTCGCCAGGTTTTGCCCCTTGGGCCATCTTGATCTCTAGCTGACGACCACTCATTAAATATTCAGGGGTCACCCCAAAGCGGCCGGAAGCAATTTGTTTGATGGCAGAGTTGGCGGTGTCGCCATTGCGCAAGCCGTGGAGATGGGGCAAGGTGGGGGAATCGCCGCTCGCATTCACATCATCAAGGATCTTAAAGCGCACGGGATCTTCGCCCCCTTCGCCGGAGTTGGATTTGGCACCGAGGCGGTTCATGGCGATCGCCAAAGTTTCGTGGGCTTCCCGAGAGAGGGAGCCTAAAGACATCCCACCGGTGCAGAAGCGTTTGACGATACTTTCTACGGACTCGACTTCACTGAGATCAATGGCCGGGCGATCGCTCTCGAAATCAAGCAAATCCCGGAGTGCCGTCGCAGGGCGATTTTCTAGATAATCCTGATAGTTGCCGTAGTGATCAAAGGCTTCTTGCTGATCGTCGTTGTAAGCTGCCACCGCCTTATGGAGGGCTTTGGTCATTTCAGGGGAATTCATATGATATTCACCCCCCTTGCGGTAATTTACAAAGCCATAATTGGCCAGTTTACTGCCGGAAAGTTCAGGGAAAGCACGACTATGGAACGCAATCCCTTCCTGGGATAGGTCGGCGAGGGTCATGCCACCCACCCGGGACGTGGTGCCCTTGAAGGCAACATTGATCACTTCCATGCCGAGGCCAATCGCTTCAAAGATTTGGGCACCATGGTAGGACTGGAGCAGGGAGATCCCCATCTTGGACAGAATTTTTAGTAGCCCCGCTTCAATGGCATGGCGATAGTTATCCTGGGCCTTTTCGATGGTCATGGCCGGAATTTGCTCAGCGGCCATTTGCTTCTGGACCCGGGGAATATACCACCAGTGACGGACGGCTTCTAAGGCGAGGTAAGGACAAACGGCAGAAGCCCCATAACCCACGAGACAGGCAAAGTGATGGGTACTCCAACATTGGGCCGTATCTACCACGATGGAGGCACTCAAGCGGAGGCCAACGCTGATGAGGTGGTGATGCACAGCCCCCACTGCTAGGAGAGGTGGAATAAAGCTGTGGTCTTGATCGACGGTGCCGTCGGCGCGATCGCTCAAGATAATAATTTTATTACCAGCCCGAACGGCAGCTTCCGCCGCTGCACAGAGTTTTTCAAGGGCACCCCGGAGACCATCGGGGCCATTGGCGATCGCATAGGTCGTGGCCAGGGTCGTGGCCCCTAGTTGGCTATCCCGGACCCGTTGCAGTTCTGCTTCGTTGAGGACGGGGCTATTCAGTTTGAGCACCTTGGCATCTTCAGTGCCGCAATCCAAGAGATTACCCCGTTCGCCGAGGTACATATTCAAGGACATGACCAGGCTTTCCCGCAGGGGGTCGATGGGCGGATTGGTGACCTGGGCAAAGCGTTGCTTAAAGTAGTCGTAGAGCAGACGGGGCTTGTCGGACAGTACCGCCAGGGGAATGTCATCGCCCATGCAGAAGGTCGGTTCTTTGCCCATCTCCGCCATGGCATTGATGATCATCTCGACGTCTTCGGCGGTGTAGCCAAAGGCCGTTTGGAGCCGGAGCAGATCGGTTTCACCTTGTTGGCGATCGCCAACGAAATCCTGGGATTCGAGGACTTGACGATTTTCCCTGAGCCAGGTGCCATAGGGCTGGGATTCAGCAACCCGCTGTTTGATTTCCCAGTTTTTGAGGAGTTCTTGGGTTTGGAAATCAACGGCGACCATCTGGCCAGGGCCGAGGCGACCTTTTTCCACAATATCTTCGTCGAGGACGTCCACAACCCCCGCTTCCGAAGACACAAGAATATAGCCGTCCTTGGTGATGCAATAGCGGGCCGGGCGTAAACCATTCCGGTCTAGGGTTGCACCGACAGTTTTACCGTCACTGAATACGAGGAGGGCCGGGCCATCCCAGGGTTCTTGCATACCCGCGTAGTAGTCATAAAAATCGGTGATTTCCGGGTGTGCTTTGAGGCTGGGTTGATTTTGGTAGGCTTCCGGCACGAGGATCATCGCCGCTTCCATGGGCGATCGCCCGGCCCGAACCAACAGCTCCATCGCACTGTCTAAATTGAAAGAATCACTATTATCGGTATTGACAATCGGGTGGAGGGCTTCAATATCATCCTTGTTCCAACCGGGAATTTCGAGGATATTTTCCCGGGCCTTCATCCAGTTGATATTCCCGATGAGTGTATTGATTTCCCCATTGTGACCCAACAAACGCATCGGGTGCGCCAGGGGCCACTTAGGCATGGTATTCGTGCTAAAGCGACGGTGGTAAACCGCAAATTCACTCTTATACAGCGGGTTGGTTAAATCCTTGTAGAACTTACCCAAGACTTCTGACTGCACCATGCCCTTATAAACGATGGTGCGACAGGACAAAGTACACACATAGAAAACATCGGTGAGGTGCTTCCCAATTTCCGAGCGGGCGATATAAAGGGCTTTATCCAGTTCATCGCCAGTTAACCCCTGTTCCGAGACCACAAACACCTGCTTCATCTGGGGTTGGTTTTCCCGCGCCTGAATACCTAGGGTTTCTGGGGCCACAGGCACATCCCGCCACCCTAAAATTTTGAATTGACGACGGGTCAGCACATCTTCAACTAACGCTTTTGCTGCTGCACATTCTGCTTCAGCCTGGGGGAGGAACACCATCCCAACGCCGTAGGTTTCGGGGGCTGGCTGGGTAATCCCCTCTGCTTGGAACCATTCAGCAAATAATTCGTGGGGCAACGCCGTCATCACCCCTGCACCATCACCGGATTCACGGTCGGCGGTACAGCCACCCCGGTGCTCCATGCAGCCCAGGGCCGTCAGGGTTTGTTCAATTAATTTATGGGTTTTGCGACCATCTTTATAGGCCAAAAAGCCAACACCACAGGCATCCCGTTCTTCCACAAGCCAACGGGGACCGGTGTAGTAGTTTGTTGTTTCTTGATGATTGTTTTGGGAGAAGGTGCCTTGATGGTTCATTATGTCTCGGTCCATAGGTTAGGAATTTTAGGGTAGAAAAAACCTGGTGTGCTGTGGGGAGGGGACGTATTTTTGGGGACGACTGGCCTCTACACGAACCCACTGGAAATGCTTGACTAGAAATCTCCGTTGGGCTTATTTAGAATAGCGATATTTTGTCGGACGTCAAGTTTTGGGGACGATGATCTCTATCCACTGCTGATCATTCGTGGCTTTGGGCAGGATTTTAGCGACTGCATTTCCCCAGGGGATGACGTTAACGCTCTTTAATTTTTAACTTGACAAAATCTGCGCTAAAGACAGCGTAGCAATATTATAGGAAATAAATTCATTTAACAATAGGGAATACCGTTAAAGGGCAGTCGTTTGGGGGGCGTGAAACATTTCCCCTGGGATAAAGTCAGTGTTTGTTGATGTTGTAAGGAAAGAGTAGGCTTTGATGGGATTACGTCGTTGGCAATGGTTCTTGGGGACAGTGGGTTGTTTTGGGCTGAGTTTTGGGACACCTAATTTGCTGGTGGGAGACTTGGCAAGTCCGCGGGCGATCGCCAATCCCGTGAGCCTTAATACCCAAATCCAAGCCAAGGGCAGTCAAATTCGCCTCAATGGTCAAACCCTCCGGGGAGCCTGGGCCCAATGGTCAGAAAATGGCACTGTGCGTCTGGGGATTGAATCGATGACCCTAGAAAAAACCCTGGGGATGGAATTGGGGAATGGCCTCGATTTGGGACAACAACCAGTCACCTGGTTTGACGATACTCCCTACCAATTGCCGATTCGCTTTGCCGCTCCCTACCGTTACCTCGATGTGACCGCTTTGGCCGCAGCGCAGCAATGGCAGGCTCGGCCCAACGGCAATGTTCTGGAACTGACGACGCCCAAGGGACAAATTTTGAGTGTCCGCCAGGGGAAACAGACCTGGGGCACGCGCTTGGTCATTGATCTAGACCGGCCTGTGCTCTGGCAAAAGGTGAGCCCCACAAAACTGCGGCTCCAGAGTGATTATGGAGTGACGGCCCAACGGCTTAGGGGGCAATTAACGGCGAATGCACTGCCGTTTACCCTCAACGATAGTAACGGTTTAACGGAACTTGTCTTTAAAGCGGGGGCTCCAGAGATCCAGGTCTTTAGTTTGGCGAACCCACCCCGCCTAGTGGTCGATTTGCGATCACAACCAGAAAATCAAAATCGGTCTGTGCAATGGCTCCCTGGGGTGCAGTGGCGACAGGAAAATTTTGCGGCCAGTTCTGGGCCTGTGCGGGTGACTTGGCTCGAAATTGACCCCACCCAACGGCAACTCCAGCTTAAGCCAATCACTCCGGATAACAACACAATTGTGGGGTTAGCGCCCCTGTTGATCCAGGCAGACACCAATCAGGCGATCGCCGCCATTAATGCGGGCTTTTTTAACCGCAATAACCAATATCCCCTGGGAATTGTCCAAGGCAATCGAGCTTTGCGTTCGGGGCCAATTCTCAATCGGGGAGCAGTGGCCTGGGATAATGCGGGCCGCTGGGAATTTGACCGCCTCAAAGTCGAAACCGATATTGTTGCAGGCAATGGTGAACGGGTCGGGGTTGAACTGATCAATAGCGGCTATGTGAAAGCCGGGGCCGCCCTGTATGACCGCGCCTGGGGCAGTCGTTACACCACAGCCGTTGATCATGAAATTGTGCTGACAGTGATGACCTCCGGGGGCCGCGACCAGGTCATTCGCCAGGAAACGGCGGGGAAAGCGGGCCAAAATAGTTATGAAATTCCCCAGGGTGGTTATTTGTTGGTCTTCCGCTCCTTTCGCACCGGGGCGGCCAAATTTCCCGTGGGGGTGACCCTAGAACGGCGACCCAGATTTACCCCCAATAGTTTTGCGACGTTACCGAATATTGTCGGTGGTGGCCCGCTCCTCCTGAAGAATGGTCAGGTTGTTCTCAATGGCCAGGCAGAACAGTTTAGTACGGCCTTCAATATTCAGTCAGCTTCCCGCAGTGCGATCGCCAGAACCCGAGACAACAAAATATTGCTGGTGACCCTCCACGGCGCGGCAGAAGAAACAGCCGGGGCAACCCTCAACGAATGGGCGAATATTCTCCGCCGTCTGGGGGCCACGGATGCCTTGAATTTAGATGGAGGTGGATCTTCGGCTCTCGCCCTTGGCGCTAATTTAAGCGATCGCCACCCCACTACCGCCGGACGGGTTAACAACGGTATCGGCTTGTTTTTAGAATAGAACCGACGCACACTAATCCCTGCCCGAATTACCGATGAATAAACGCCTTGTCCAAGTCATTGTCTTTGTGATGATCGTTCTGTTGCTGGTGCCCCTCCTGGCAACCCCTGCCTTTGGTGCTGATCTCGACCAGGGAGCCCAGATCTTTGAGGCCCATTGTGCCGGCTGTCATCTCAACGGTGGCAATATCGTCCGGCGCGGCAAAAATCTCAAAAAACGGGCCATGGCGAAAAATGGCTATACCTCCGTAGAGGCGATCGCCAATCTTGTTACCCAGGGGAAAGGCAATATGTCCGCCTACGGTGACAAACTCAGCTCTGAAGAAATCCAGGCCGTCTCCCAATACGTTCTCCAGCAATCCCAAACCGACTGGAAATCTTAAAAATCAAAGTAAATGTAAGGAATATTCCCCTCTGGCCCAAAAATCAAAATACCGTAGAAACAGAGGGGAATTAGCGCCACTTTAAGACCCCAATTCAGTTGCAGTTGCCACTGGCGCTGCACTAAATATGCGCCTCCCATGCCCAATAGGAGCAAACTCAACAGCACCAAAAAATCAGGTCTTGCTAAGCCAAGCCCCTCCAAATAAATTTTTTGGGTAAATTGCAAATCCCCCGGATAATGCCACAGATGCCGCAAAAGCAAGATAGCACGGGGGCCATCTGGTAAACGGAAGGGAATCCAACTCAAAAACACAAACGCCTGGGTCAAGAGCCATGCCCCCAGTATTCCCGGCAGCGACGCCCAGAAATTCTCTAACCACAGCCAACGATTCGCAAACCATTGTCCCAATCGATGAATCCCTAGACCCAAACCGTGGAGACAACCCCAGATAACGTAACCCCAGGCGGCCCCATGCCACAATCCGGCTAAAAACATCACTACAAAAAGATTGGCACAGGTGCGCCCCAAACCTCGCCGAGAGCCTCCCAGGGGGAAATACAGATAGTTGCGTAGCCAATCGCCCAGGCTGATGTGCCAACGTCGCCAAAATTCTGCCAAACTCGTTGAAAAGTAAGGAAAATCAAAATTTTCGGGGAGCTGAAAACCGAGCAACTTAGCACTGCCCAGGGCCAGATCCACATAGCCGCTAAAGTCAAAGTAAAGCTGGAGGCCATAGGCCAGAATAAAAAGCCACAGATCGCCGCTGCCTGCCCGTTCGAGGTTATTGGCACAAAGTTCCACAAAAACCCCCAGATTGTCGGCGATGAGGACTTTTTTTACCGCCCCGCTGGCGATGAGCCATAATCCTTCGACCCCTTCGTCGAGTAATAAGCCTGCGGTTCTACGGCTTTGCCCAGAAAAAATATGAAAGCGAGTAATCGGCCCCGATAGGAGTTTGGGAAAAAATAATTTATAGCTGCTAAATGTCAATAGGGACTGGGCCGCAGGAGCCCCCCGGTACACATCTACCAGATAGGCGATACATTCAAAGGTGAAAAAGGAAATCCCCAAGGGCGCGATTAGGGTTTCTGGGAAGGCGATCGCCCATTGCTCTAGTCCAGGCCAGGGCCAGAGCCACGCTAGATTCTCCAGGGTAAAAGGAATATATTTAAACCCAAAGAGCACCGCTAGATTTAGAAAAATACCTAAGCCCAGCCAGTACCCCGGCTGCCATTGCCACAATCGAAAAGCTTGCCGCAAAGACTGGGGGCGATCGCCCGATGGGCCTTGGCGCACGAGGAGTTTACCCCAAAAAAAGTTCAAGACCGTCAGACCTACCAGCAATGGTAAAAATTGCGGTTGTAGCAGGCTATAAAACAAGACACTAGCCAGTAGCAGCAGCCAGCGTTGCAAAGGTGGCCAAAACCGTCCCAAACCCCAATAGCTCACCACTGTTCCCAGGAGGAAACAGCCATAGCCGAAGGATACCAGCCTCATTGGTTCGTCAAAAAAACATCAGGGTCACCATAGCAGCCCTGTCTCAGAATTAATAGCCCTGGCCCGGATCAAAAGGTTCTACAATTTCGACTTCAACGGCCTTTTCAATTTCTGGTTCCGCCTCAATGACCAAAGGAGCCGACACGGGTTCTAGTTCCGGTAAGGCGATGCGCTGGGGTGCTTTTTCTTTCACAAGGTCTGGCATTGGTTCTGCCTTATCTAGCCAGTATTCCGCCACCGGTAACGTGTGCTCTAGATCCTCTAGCAGTCGCGGAATAATCATCACCGCGTGGAGCTCACCGATCCGTTCTGCTTCGTGCATCCCCGCATCAATGGCCATCGCTACGTTGGAAACAGTCCCGCGAATAATCGCCGTACATAGCCCATCACCGATGGTTTCATAGGAGGCCAGTTGTACATCAGCGGACTTTAACATCGCGTCGGCAGCCCCCACCATCGCCGGAAAACCACGGGTTTCTAGGAGACCGATAGAACGATTACTCAGACGACTATAACCCCGTTGCTGCTGGGCAATTTCTGCCAAGTGACTGCCAATGGGAAAAATGGCTTCAAGATTTGGCAACGGTCGGGGAATAACTAATTTAGAAACGTATTGATCAAACTGAGCTGCAGTGCGCGCCCCTTCTTCGACGGCCAGGCGAACATCCGCTGTTTTTCCCCGAACTACGGCTGTACAATAGCCGCCCCCAGTTTTTTCATAGCCGACAAGGGTCACTGCCGCTGACTTGAGCATCATGTCCGCAGTGCCCACAATTGCCGGAAAGCTCTTGGTGGAAACGAGTCCCAAGGCACAATCTTGAAACGGATGCGCACGGTGGGGTGCTTGGCGGAGGGGTTGCCGACGGGCAGGAAAATTCATAGGAACTGGGGGAAGGATCGGTTTAGAACAGTCTCGCTTTATGATTAAGTTTATCGGGCAAATACTGATTTACCTATCATTTTACGTTATTCCACTTTTGATTCGGCTTTATGATTGGACAACCGCAATCTCCAGAATACAAACTCTCCCCTGAAGAAACGGACGCTTTATTCCGGTCACTACTCCACAAGGAAGGGACTTGGGTCGAGTGGGGCGTCGGTTGCCAACAACTCCAGCAGTCAGGCCATAGCGCCCAGGAAATTTTTGAGCAGACAGGTTTCCAGACGGCCCAGCAAAATATGATCATTGTGGCGGCCCAGGTGTACCAAAGCATCGCAAGCAGTGGTGTGCCCGAAGATCTGCTGGCCTATTGCCGTGGCCCCCGTTCTGATGTGCTGTACGAACTACGGATCCTCAGTCATAGTCAAAGGGCGATCGCCGCCCAGGTGTGCCAGGCCAAAAGCCTTGAATTTGATGGGGCGAAGGAACTGGCCCGGGCAATGCAAGAGTTTGCCCGCTTACCCCAAATTCCCGATAGCTTCACAGAACACCCTGGAGATGCCGTTGCCTACCAAGCCTGGCGCTCCGCCAAGCAAAAAAAAGATTTACAAGACCGCACCCGCCTCATCGCCAAGGGGCTAAAGTTTGCCCATTCCGCCACGGCCCGGCAAAAAATCGAGCAACTCCTCAGTGACCTCACCACCAGCCCCACCAAGGCAGCCCCGCTCCTCCCCCTCTACCGTTACGACGAAGACACCAATGTTCCCCTGCTAATTCCGGTGGCGGGATCTTTACCGTTAGAAAGCGATCGCCTGTTGAGCGTCCCCCCCCTCAAGCAAGCGTCTCCTTTTAATCTCGTGACAGTTGCCACAGCGACAAGTCTGGTGCCGCTACCCAGTTGGCAAAATGTACTGACGGCGGGAGATCCGGTGGTGATCTTCCACCAAACTGATCAACTGCCCCAGCCCATCCCCGGTAAGCCGGAACCTGTTTTAATTTTGCTGGATCGTCAACAAACCACCTGGAATGACAACAGCTATTTTGCGGTAGATGCCGACGGCAAGGTGGAATTGGGTTGGTTTGCCGAAGCACCGATCGCCAAAATTTTAGGCCAAGTCCTCTTGGTGATGCGCCCGAAAAAAATTCTCGATGAGAATAACCTTCGGGAACCCTGGCAAATGGACGATTAAGCGCAAAAAATGCTGCTTTTACCCGAATTTTTCTCTATTTAACGCCAAAATTTTTATCTAGAAATTTCTCCTAACGGTGTACTAGATAGCATTACTTTTCTGGGCGATTGCGTTACAGTATGAAGTACAGAGCGTTATTCCTGAGGTGAAAAATGCCGCACTCGACCACTGCCTACACTGAAGCATCCCCAGATCACGCCATTTGGGATAGCCTGAAGCAGGCGATCGCCCGCAGTTCTGGTTTCAAGCGCTGGTATGCAAACCATTGCGAAATCCTCGCCCTTGAGAACCTCAGCGTCGATCAGCAAGTCACCATTTACCTCAAGGAAACCCTAGAGACCCTCGCTTATTAAGCGCCCCTCTCAATAGGGATCTGGTGGGCAACTACCAGCAAATCTTAAATCTTCAAGTTTCGTTTTCGTTCCAAACATCTTTCAAGATCAAAATAGTCAGCGGCGTTTTCCCTTCGGTTTGCGGCTGGCTGTTTTTTTGTGGGGCGATCGCTGGTTTGGCTTGGCTTTTTTTACCAGGTTTTGTAAGGCTCCAATTTCCGCCGTCGTTAAATGCCGCCATTCCCCCGGCCCCAGACCAGTGAGGGTTAATTTCGCTGGCCCTGCACCTATGGCGACGCGCATAAGGCGTAACGTGGGGTGGCCCACTGCGGCAGTCATGCGGCGCACCTGACGATTTCGCCCTTCCGTTAGGGTCAGTTCTAACCAGGCTGTCGGGACATTTTTCCGGAAGCGGATCGGGGGTTCTCGTGCGGGGACGGTTGGCTCAGGGGTCAAGAGATTGGCGATCGCCGGCCGCGTTTTTTTCCCTTGCACCATTACCCCCTGGCGCAACTGTTCTAAAGCCTGCCCGTCTGGGATATTTTCCACCTGTACCCAATAGGTGCGGGAGTGGGCAAATTTCGGTTCGCAAAGATAATGCTTTAAAGGAGCATCATTGGTCAATAATAAAAGCCCTTCGCTATCCAAATCCAAACGACCCACGGAATAAATATCTGGCACAGGCACAAAATCCTTCAACGTTTGCCGCTGTGACCCTTGGGGGCTATTATCAGTAAACTGACAAAGGACGTTATAAGGCTTGTGGAGCAAAACGTATGAGTGCTGCATTAGAACAAGAGATGACTACTAACATCATGCCCGAAGTCACCTCCCAGACACCAGAAAAAATCCAACTTCAGGAAACCCAACCCAGCCCCCTTGCGACTGCCCCGGCGGTGGTTCCTGAAACAAAAGCAGGGGAAAGTCCCCTCCTTGGCTTACTATTGCTAGTGCCCTTTATTTTTCTGATTTTGATTGCAGCCGTTGTCGTTGAGCGCCTGGTTAAATGGGGTTTGCGAAAGTTCTTTACAAATCAAACCTCTCCAGCAACTTCAATGCCGTCGTCTCCCTTTGCCATCTCCCGTGGCTGACCCCCATTTTTGTTAAAAACGAAAAGTTTTCATGGAGTCACCTTCTCTCTTTTTTAAAGATTAGAAAAAGTTTGTTTATGATGTCGCCATAGCAATGCTTAAAATTTAAAGCCAAACTATCGAAAAAGGGAATTTTTTATTGCCTTGAGGCTTGCGCAAACTAAAAAATAGAACAATTGGCCCTTTGTCCTCTGTGACTCCGTGAAAATGCGGAGACTTACTTTACAAAAAAGATGAAGTAACGGGATCAAGTGGGTCGCTGTCGGCTAAAAGTGTGCCAAGACAAAACTGAAAAATATGACTTTTTTTATATAGAATAGGGTTGATCTCGACCTAAGGTTCTCGCAGTTTTGGTTAAAATCATTCGCCGTAAGTTCATTGGCCATGCGCCGACCTATGATATTGGACTCAGTCAAGACCATAATTTCTTATTGGGTCAGGGCCTTATTGCGGCTAACTGTTTTAATAAATCCCACTCAACGGCCTATGCCTACGTCACCTACCAGACTGCTTACCTGAAGGCAAACTATCCCGTTGAATACATGACGGCACTGCTCAGTGCCAGCAGTGGAAATAAAGATAAAGTCCGCAAGTACCGGGAAAATGCCGAGCGCATGGGTATCCTGGTCTTGCCACCGGATATTAACGAGTCAGACCTGGATTTTAAGCCCGTAGGCCAAGGGATTCGTTTTGGTTTGTCAGCGGTTCAAAACCTTGGTGAAAATGCGATCAATGCCATTTTAGCGGCCCGGGAAGCGGGGCCTTTTTTAAGTTTGTCTGACCTCTGTTCTCGGTTAGATTTGCGTGTTGTGAACCGCCGCGCCCTAGAAACTTTAATTACCTGTGGTGGACTGGATTCACTCCATGATAATCGCCAGGCAATGCTGAAGGGTCTGGATTTAATGATGGATTGGGCACAGTTGAAAGCGAAAGAAAAGGCCAGTGGTCAAACGAATTTATTTGAAAGTCTGGGAGATACGGCAGCGGCATTTGATGAGGCCCCTGTGTTACCCAAAGTGGCTGATTTAACCTTAGAAGAAAAGCTCCGGCAAGAAAAAGAATTGCTGGGATTTTATGTTTCTGAGCACCCTTTAGAAAAGCTGCGGTCAACGATTTCGCCGATTTTAT
Source organism: Picosynechococcus sp. PCC 7002 (assembly GCF_963860125.1). NCBI lineage: Bacteria > Bacillati > Cyanobacteriota > Cyanophyceae > Chroococcales > Geminocystaceae > Picosynechococcus > Picosynechococcus sp. PCC 7002. Next base: position 2,465,327 of record NZ_CAWLFA010000001.1, on the reverse strand, counting down.
CGCCCATTAGCCTTACGGCGATCGCCAATCACATCAATAAAAAAGTCAGCGCCGTGGCGATCCTCACGGATATGCGCAAGATTTTTACGAAGGCCAATAATGAGCCCATGGCCTTTATTCAATTAGAAGATATTTCGGGTCAAGTAGAAGGGATTGTCTTTCCCCGCACTTATCAGAAAGTTGAGCAACTCTTACAGCTTGATAGCCGTGTCATTGTGTGGGGCAAAGTGCAACAAAAAGAGGATCGAACGCAACTGATTGTGGACGATCTCGAACCCATTGAAGAGGTGCGAATGTTGATGATTCGCCTCTCTCCGAGTGAGCTTCATCACACCCAAAGTCAGCAGCGACTGAAGCAAATTTTGTCACAGCAGGCTGGGGATAAGAAGAAGCGGGGGCGGATCCCGGTGATCGTGATCGTTGGGAGGGGCGGCGATCGCACCTTTATTCGCCTTGGGCAAGACTATTGGGTCGAGGACGATCACCAGGCCCTCTTGGCACTCCGACAGGGGGGCTTCCATGTCTACCGCGAAAACCTGATTCCCCAGGCCCAAGCGAGCTAACCATTACTTCTACTTTTTAAAAGAAACCCATAAAACCCATAAATCCTATGTCTTACACTTACGAATATCCAAAACCGAGCGTTACCGTTGACTGTGTTGTTTTCGGCCTTGACGCCACCCATACTCTGAAAATGATGCTGATTCAGCGGGGCGTTGAACCCTTTAAAGGGGAATGGGCCTTACCGGGGGGGTTTGTACGCCTTGATGAATCCCTCGAAGAAGCGGCCATGCGCGAACTCCGGGAAGAAACGGGCGTCGAAAAAATATTTCTAGAGCAGCTTTACACCTTTGGGGCTCCGGATCGTGACCCCCGCGATCGGGTGATTACCGTGGCCTACTATGCTTTGATTAACCTAGAGGATCACCCAATTCATGCCCAAACGGATGCCGATGCTGTGGCTTGGTTCTCGCTGGATGAACTGCCCAATGTTGCTTTTGATCACCAGCAAATCATTGATGTGGCGACCCAACGGCTCCAGGGTAAACTCCGCTATGAACCCATTGGCTTTGAGCTGCTGCCCCGCAAATTTACCTTGACCCAACTCCAAAAACTCTACGAGCAGATTTTAGGAACCCAGTTAGATAAGCGGAACTTCCGGCGCAAAATCCTTAAAATGGATCTCCTAATTAAATTAGATGAGTTGCAAACTGGGGTCGCCCACCGTGCGGCACGGCTTTACTCCTTTGATGAGGCTAAATATCAACGGCTCAAGGAGGCTGGCTTTAATTTCGAGCTTTAAGGCAGGTTTGGAGATCGTTCAGTTTGTCAGAGTCGCATCATTTTGAAGGCGATCGCCAAAAGTAGATGGAACCCATCGAGGAAAAACGCGATCCGAGTCTCTGGTATCGGCTTTACTGCGCAGGCTTAATGCTGGGCCAGGTGCTATGGCGTCTCCTGCGCGGGAAACTCCGGCGTGACCAGATCACGGAACAAATGCTAACGGCGGGACCGAAGGCGTTGGTGCCAGTGCTGTTAGTCGCTTTTTTTGGGGGAATGATCTTTACGATCCAAACTGCAAGGGAACTCACCACCTTTGGGGCCGAAAGTTTTGTCGGGGGGGCGTTTGCGATCGCCTTTTGTCGAGAACTGGCCCCGATTTTGACTGCGAGTATCATTGCGGGTCAGGTGGGGTCGGCTTTTGCGGCGGAATTAGGCTCGATGAAAATTACCGAACAGATCGATGCTCTGTATATGCTCCGGTCTAATCCCGTTGATTATCTGGTGATGCCCCGGGTGGTGGCTTGCTGTTTGATGTTGCCGATTTTAACGGTCTTTGCCTTGGTGGTGGGGGTGATCGGGGGTACCGGAGCCGCCTATCAGTTCTATGATCTTGCCCCCATTAATTTTTTAACGTCCGTACAAACTTTTCTTCAGCCCCGAGACCTGATTAATGTCGGCGTCAAAGGGATTCTGTTTGGGCTATTGGTGGGGATTATCGGCTGCAGTTGGGGTCTGACAACCGTCGGCAGTACGCAGCAGGTGGGTCGCTCTGCCACTTCAGCGGTGGTGACGACTTGGATCGGTATTTTTATGTTGGATTTCTTTTTATCGCTCCTGTTGTTTCACCAATCTCCCCTGGGTTAAGGGAGTCCGCAAAGATTTACTCAGCCTGAGGTCAGGGGGATATGTTATTTTCCAAGGAGATTCTTTTATTCCGAGTGCTACATGTTACTGAGCGATGATCTGTTGTTGAATTTTAAGCGGTGTGAACGTCGGGCTTTTTTAGACTTGTATGGCGATCGCACTGAGCAGACATCCGAAAAAGATTTTCTCCAAAAATTACGCAAAGAAAACCAGCGCCAAATTCAGGAATATCTGGGTCAACGCCCCTACCACGAACCCGCCGCCGCCGATTGGGAAACCTGTGCTGCCGAAACAGAAGCCCTGATGGCCGCAGGGGTCGAATGCATTTATCGGGGGGTCTTACTCTATCACTTCGACCAATGGCCCGGTACCCCTGTTGAACAGTTAACCCTGGTGGGGAAACCCACGGTTCTCTTGCGACAGGCTGGCCCTTCCCGCTGGGGTAACTGGCATTATCGACCGATCAGCGTCAAATTAGGCCAAAAACCAAAGCCGGAATATAAGCTGGTGGCGATGTTCCACTCTTTTCTATTGGAAGCGATCCAAGGGCGATCACCCCGCTTAACCCAACTCATTTTGCGGGCTCGCCGGCCCCACCGCGTTGACGTAGACCTCTGGGCCGACAAACTCCAGGAAACGATCACCGACTGCATTAACCTCCTATTACCCGAATTAGAGCCGGAAGTTTTTATTTCCCGGCAACGCTGTCACCTCTGCTCTTGGCACAACCATTGCTATGCGATCGCCCAGGCGGATAACCATTTATCCCTCGTGCCCGGCGTCACCCCCAACCGCTACGAATCCCTCCAGGGCATCGGCGTCAATACCCTCGAATCCCTCGCCCAAACTTCCCCCAAACACCTGGGTCAACACCTAGGCGCCGATATCGCCATGCAACTCCAACAGCAGGCCCGGGCGATCGTCCATCAAGAAGTCGTCTGGCGCATCAATCGTCCCAACAAAACCCAGCCCATTCCCCAGGGAAGCGTCGAACTTTTTTTTGATATCGAAGCAGAACCCGACCGCAACGTTGATTATCTTCTGGGGGTGTATCTGGTTGATCGCCAAAACCAAAAGGAAAAATTTTACGGTTTTGTGGCAGAAACTTTAGAGGAAGAAGGCAAAATTTGGCAAGAATTTGTGGCATTTGTCATGCAATTTCCCGAAGCACCGATTTTTCATTTTTCCCCCTACGAACGGGACACCCTCAATCGCCTGGGGAAAAAATACGGCACACCGCCCCAGCAACTCCAAAAAATTGTGGGTCGCCTGATGGATATTCACCAATGGGTGACAAAATATCTCGTGTTTCCCGTAGAAAGTTATTCCCTCAAGGCCCTGGCCAATTGCCTCGGCTACCAATGGCGCGAAAAGGGGGTCAGCGGCGATCAAACCGTATGCTGGTATGACCAATGGTTAGAAACGGGCGATCGCCAATTATTAGAGGCCATTGTCCGCTACAACGAAGATGATTGTCGGGCAACCCATCACCTCAAACAATGGATCACCAGCTTCCTAGAATCCCAGCAAAAAACCATGGTCTTACGTTGATCCCGTGGGCTACAGTAAACCGCGATAGCGAATAAACATTAAAATCGCCGCCCAGGAACCCAGGGCAACCTTGACCGCCACGATGATATTGAGGATCGTGATCCAACCACCACTAAATAACGTGCCAAATTCACCGTGGGGGAGCTGGAAGCCCATCAGGGACAATGCCGCTAAAAGGAAAAAGACCAGTACCGAAATTTTTTCGAGAATCGCTGCATTCCACTTTTTATAAATGGCATCCATCCATTGGGGCGAAGAGACGATCGCCACCAAACCAATGGCCGTCCCCCCCGCAACACCAGCGGCAAAACCACCCCCAGGGCTGAGGTGTCCCCGAATGGCCAGTTCAATCCCAATCAGGGCCGCAATGGTCGCCCCCAACCGCGCCAGGACAATGGAAGGGGAATCGGTAAATTGCTTAACTTCCTTCGAGGGGTGTTCGTCGGCCAGTAAAAAACGCACGCCCATGATCGCCAGGGTAAAAACCATCACTTCAAAGCCGGTGTCGTAGAGGCGATTGCGCAAAATAATCCCCGATACGGCATTGGGTACACCCGCTTCGGCGGCCACCACTTCGGCGATCGCCCCAATCTCCCCTTCCATCGCAAAATTCGGGAAGACGAGCATTTTCACAAATAAAGAAATACCAAAGGCAAGGTAGACCCACTTCATGATTGATGATTCTCCATAAGGGATTGCGGCGACGACGGCCCAACGACTTCAGGGGTAGGCTGTGGCTCTAGCAGTTGCAGTTCGATCACATCCGTCAGGGCCGAGGTTTTAAAAATTTCATAGAGGCGTGGTACACGGGTTTTCAGGACATGAAGGTGCCCATCGCCATCCACCTGCAAAATACAGTGCACATTTTTCTGCGCCAGGGCTTGACCCAGGGCTTGGGTATCTTCAAATACCACGGGTTCTAGACGCAAATGATATTTACCCAGCACCTGCTTGAGCAGCGGGTTGATTTTTTGGATGAGATTAACCGTATCTGTGCCAGTGGCCAAAACCCCCAAACGCATACTCATCGAAGAACGCACAGCCACCGCATAGAGGGTAATGGATAACATCGTCCCCACTAACGCTTCGGTCAAGGCCACATCCGCCGCTCCGAACATCGCGTAAAGGAGTGCGGCGATCGCCCCCAAAATTCCCCGAATCACCAACGCATAGTAAGGATTTTTTTGGGCGACTAATAATCCCCCCGTCACGGGCAATAACAAGGCGATCGCCCCCACAAACCAGTCAAAATTAGATCCGTTCATCACCGCCTCCACGACTCGAACAATAGGCCAGCACATACCCCAGTACCGTATTCCAAATGGCAAGGGCAATAATCGCCAAAATCAGCAGGGGCCATTCCCTAGGAATTTTTAGCAGTAGCCCCGCCATAATCGCCATCGAACCCAAGGTGTCAGAGACCGACAGAGTATGCAATTTAAACAACACAGAACGATTACCCAGTAGCGGCGCAGTGCCCCAAAACCAGAAAATCACCCCCACAATGATGCAGCCGTAGCTGAGAATATTGATCAAAGTGCTCATGGTAAATTCACCCGCCTCAAAATGTGAGCTAGTAGCATTAACGCTGCATTGCCGACGCACAAAATTAGGACACCGACAACCCCGACCGTCCAGTCATCCCGCAGTACCGAAATCACCAAAATCATCACCGAGGTTTTACTGGCAATGCTGGCGAAGGCCAGGAGCTTTTGCCAAATATCTTGATCCTGTATTGCTTCATAAATCGGGAGTAGTAACGCGCCGATCATCGCCCCAAAAATCCAGGTCATTTGAGTTTCCTCCTTTGCACACGGTGAACTTCGTACCAACCGTCTTTGTGATAATGCAGCACAATTGTTTTCGGGGTAAAGGTAATCAGAAAAATATCGAGAAAAATTAAGCCTGGAGTCCGATTTGGCTTTACCCGCTCCATGGTGACGGTTTCATAGAGATGGGGGCGAAAAATCATTTCAAAGGCTTCAAAATAGGCCTGGGGAATCGCAATGATAATTTCCCAAAACACATGGAGCCAATCTTTAATCTGAGCCCCATCAAAGCGTTTACCGGGCATCAAGATTGCAATGATCACGCCGATGAGAATATTGGCTGCACTCAGGTCTGCTGTGAGCAGAAACCAGATCATTAAAATTAGAAAAATATCGAGAATGCCGATCATAGGGTCACCATCCAAAATAATCCAGTTAAGACAACGCTCATGGCGCCGATCAACTGCTCAAACGCCTCGAAGATTCGGGGCAGCTTGAACTCGATGCGCTTCATAATGAGCCAGTACAACGCCCAACCAATGGCAATTTTGATCAAGGCCTTGGGGATATTGTCCAGTTGATAGGCTTCGAGATAAAAACCATTGCCGAGGATGACACCACTGAATAAAAAGGCGATCGCCCCCCAAAAGGTTGTGCTTTTTGCAGTAAATTTCGTCGCGGCATCATGGGGAATGAACAAGAATTTGGCGAAGGCCAGGGCTGTCCCCACGGCGGCAATATTCAGACCCATTGCCTGCCAGGGGGCAATATTTTTGAGTAGGAGGGCCTTTGAGCTGAAGCCAACCAGTAACGGCATCCCTACCATCGACAGGCAGGCGATCGCCAAGGGCAGCCACAGACTGCTCGCGATTTTGGTTTGGCGCAGTTCCTGAAAATTGCGGGTGGGCAATTGACCTGCCATCAAAAATAAAGAAGATTTCACTAAACCATGGGAGAGGGCCGCTAAACCCGCCACTGCTGGTGCTGAGAGCAACAACCCTAATTTTGAGATGGTGCTAAAAGCCAGTAAACGTTTGGCATCGGTTTCGAGAATGGCAAAGATAATCCCCAACAGGGCAGTGGCCAGCCCGAATAGTCTCAGCCATAAGTCCAGGTCTGGCACTAAAATGCCGCAGCGCAGGAGGGGGAAAATTCCCGCTTTGACCACGACACCGGACAACATCGCCGATACGGGGGTTTCTGCTTCGGAGTGGGTTAAGGGCAACCAGAGTCCCGACACAAAGACACCGCCCTTGGTGAGCAAACCCAGGAAAATCAGGGCGATCGCATCACTAGGCGCTTCGGCGAGACCCACAAAAGCGAAGGATTTTGTTGCTTGGTAGACCAGCACCGCCCCAATCAGATAGAACAGCATCGCCGTATTGCTGAGGAATAAATACCTGAGACCAATCCAAATAGAACGGTCGGTGCGCTGGTAGGTCATCAACAAAAAAGCCGCGATGCTAATGGCCTCCAGGGCAACGTAGAGGCTAATCAGATCGGCGCAGACAAAAACGGCATTGAGGGCCCCTTGCAAAACCACCAACTGGGTAAAGAAAAAAGCACTCTTGGCGCTTTTCCAGCAATACACCGTCACGGCGATCGCCACCGCCGCATTGGTCAAAATAAAATAGCCGCTCTGGTCATCCACCAGCAGATCTACCCCATACATCCCCAGGAGCTTGAGACTGTAGGGTTCCGGCTGAAAAATTTGGACAAAACCAAAGATTAACGAACAAATAGAAACGAAAATCGCCAGATAACGATCAATTTTGGGCAGTAAATAAATACTAAAGCCCACCACAAAGGGAAAAATTACCCAGCCAATGGTCAATTCATTCATGGTTATCTCCTCCCTAAACTAACGACCACTGAGAGTTGTCCTAAGCCAACACCAGCCAAAACAAACCCGTCAACACAAGACTCATCACCCCCACCAGATGTTCAAATTGCTCCACGACCCGGGGCAGCTTGACCGTAATCCGCTGGAAAATCAGCCCATAGGCCAGCCAACCGATGCCGATGGTGACTAACGCCTTGAGGATATTACTGGGTTGATAAGCTTCCAGGTAAAAGCTGTTGGTCACAAACAACCCACCCAGGAGCAGTACAATCGCGCCATAAAAATTCGGCAAAATTTTGAGGCTGGGGTCTGTTTTTTTCGGGAGGAAAATGAATTTCGCAAAGGAAATTGCTGTCCCCACTGCCGCCACATTGAGGGCGAAGCTTTGCCAAGGCAGAATATTTTTCATCGTCAGAATTTTAGAACTGTAGCCCGCCAGAAAAGGAAGACCAGAGATCGAAGCACAGGCTAACACCAAGACCCACCAGTAAGCCCGGGGAATCGACTGTTCGCGTAAAACTTTAAAATTGCGGCTGGATAACTGTCCCGCCGTCAGAAAGAGGGCGCCTTTAACGAGACCATGGGTGAGGGCATAAAACCCACCCACTGCTGGCGCGGCCAATACAAAACCCAATTGGGAAACGGTGTGAAAAGCCAACATTCGTTTTGTATCTTTCTCAAAAACCGCATAGCCAACCCCCAACAGAGCCGTACCCACACCGAATAATCGCACCACAGGATCAAGCTCTGGCACTAATAGAGCGCAGCGGGCCAAGGGAAAAACGCCAGCTTTAACCACAACCCCTGATAAAAGCGCGGATACGGGAGTTTCTGATTCCCCATGGGTGAGGGGGAGCCACAGACCAGAGACGAAAATGCCCCCTTTGGTCAGTAAGCCTAAGAAGATTAAGGCGATCGCCTCCTTGGGGGCCACCGCCAAACCCGAAAAAGCAAAGGAATTACTCGCTTGGTAGACCAATACCGCACCAATGAGATAAAACAACATCGCGGTATTGCTAATGAAGAGATAGCGCAGGCCGACCCAGAGGGAGCGATCGCTCCGGGAATAGGTGATTAACAAAAATGCAGCAATCCCAATGCACTCTAGGGCGACATACAGACTGATCAAATCTGCACAGCAAAACGTCGCGTTTACCGCCCCATGGAGGATCACCAGTTGAGTATAGAAAAAGGGTGATTTCTGTTTGTCAAAACAATAAAGGAGTACAGCCCCCGTCACCAGCCCATTCATCAAAATGAAATAGCCGCTCAGTTCATCGAACATCAGGGTGACGCCGAAGCTATCCAAGAGTTCTAGGGTAAAAGGCTCTAGACTCCAAAGCAGACCGATACTATAGACCACCGATAGAGCGGCGATCGCCAAAGCAAAGTAACGGTTCCAGCGGGGCAAGAGATAAATACTGAACCCCACAACAAACGGCAACAAAATCCAAATAATTGTGATGTCGTCGATCATGGCGTGTGGCTTTTCTCGATTTCGCTGGTTTCTAAGGTCGGATTATCCCGTGACAACTTCATCACGCCCACGAGCATCAAGGCCTGAATCGAAAAGCCAATCACAATCGCCGTCAAAATCACGGCCTGGGGCACCGGATCGGCATAGGCGATCGCCCCCTGGTCAGCATCCACAATGGGAGCAAAAATCCCCCCACGGGCCGCCACGAGAATGTAATACGCGATCACCCCTGTACTCATCACATCCATGGCCAGGATTTTCATAATCAGATTTTTTTTGAAAATGATGCCGAAAAACCCAATGAAGATTACTGCAAACACACAGGCTTCGAGCATAGACATCGACATGGCTGAATTCCCTCCGTCCGAGTGGGGGATGTCCCTGATGACAATCCCCCAGTAATGATTTCCTACACCGACAAACTTTTCTCAAGGGCTTCCCGGTCGGCAGGCACATCCGGATCCTGGGGCTTATTTAAAACAGCCTGGAGGAGCGGCGGTGCCAAGAAAGTGGTCAAGATCACCATCACAATGATGGCTGCTTCTAGGGGCTTATCTAACACACCACTAGCAGAACCAATGCCCGCAAAAACGAGGCCCACTTCTCCCCGGGGAATCATGCCAAAACCAATGGCCAAGCGATTCACCCCCGGTTGACCAAAGACGGCCCAGCCCGTGATTACCTTCCCGACAATCGCCACAACGATGAGGAACGCAGCAATCACTAATCCGGCGCGGTTGGCAGACTCGAAGGGGTTCAGAACACCAAGGTCTGCTTTTGCTCCCACAGTTACAAAAAAGATCGGCACTAAAAAGTCGGCAATGGGCATCACCTGACGGTCTAACTCTTTACGGAGATCCGTTTCATCCAACACAAGACCCGCTGCGAAGGCCCCTAAAATGGCTTCTAAATGGATGAGGTTCGCAATAATCGCCATCACCAACGCAAAGGCAAAGGCCGGAATCAACAGCGCGCCCCGGGTTTTTAGTTTGGCGGCGATCGCCTCAAAACCTTGGTTAAAGAATTTACCGAGCAGAATCGAACCCAACAGAAAAGCACTGGCCCCAATAATCAGATAGACCACATTCAGGAGATCCACTTCCCCGGTCTTGGCCAAACTCGCGACGACCGCTAAAACAATAATCCCCAGCACATCGTCAATCACCGCCGCACCAACGATAATTTTGCCTTCGGTGGACTTTAGCTGACCCAAGTCCGACAGTACCTTCGAGGTAATGCCAATACTCGTGGCCGTGAGGGCGGCCCCCGCAAAAATAGCAGGGATAATCGGCGTATGGAACAACGTCACTAGGCCCACCGTCCCCAAGAGGAAAGGTGCCACCACCCCGACAATCGCGACCACCGCAGCCTGGGAACCCACTTTACTCAGCTCTCGGAGGTCTGATTCGAGGCCAATCTCAAATAACAGCACGATGACCCCAAGCTCTGCCAATACCGAGATCACTTCGCTTTGGCTGGCAAAAATATGCTCAAGGGCAGTGCCATCTAAACCACCAAGCTGCTGCAAAAACAGCATTAAACTTGAGTCAGCAGCCGTGGCCCCTGTTTCCGGAAAGACGATGAGGTGGAGCGCCGAGACCCCGACTAGAACACCTCCGACCAGTTCCCCTAATACAGGAGGTAAGCCGACTCGTTTGGAGAGTTCTCCCCCCAACTTACTCATGGCATAGATCACGACCAGGGTCATTAAAACGCCGGTTAAAACAAATGAACCATAGTCAGCTTCCGGGGTTGTCGCCAGGGACAGGGAAGGAACGAAATCCGTCAATCCTGGCAGACTACCAGAAAAGATTGTGGGACTTAGCATAGAATTTTTGCCTCAAACGTTGTGGTAAAAAGCGATCGCAAATATTGCAGGGATGGGACAAAAGGGAAAAGGGATAGGTTGCATCGAACCTGGAGAGGGCTATCTGCCGACCATACCGTCCTGAGATAAGCCGGAAGGTTAGACCAAGATAGCCAGGAACCCACCGCAGATCAGGGCCTTAACCCATCTCTGAACTGGGAGCCGTAACACCATCCGCCAAATGGGGATAGATTCCGAGCACGGCATTCTTGAGGGCTTCTTCCCGCGACATCAAACATTTATCGGGGGGAACCCGCTTAAAGAGCTTGAGTTTTTCCAGACGGCGACGGGTTTGGCCCGCAGCACCGACAATATAAACCTGACGTTCTTTGTCGAGGGCCTCTTCAATGGCATTTTCTAAGGCTAGGGAAGCGGTAACCCCCATGTGGGGCACTTCACCGATATCAAAGACGAGGGCATCACAGTCACCCATCGCATTGTGTTCTCTGGCGATCGCCTTTGCGACCCCAAAGATCATCGGCCCACTGAGTTGAAACAAAAGAACACGGCCTTGGCCTTCATCCAACCAGCGTTTTTCAGTGGTAGTCAGGCGGATATTATCGTCAGCATCACTAACCGTTTGGACTTTTTCAGACTGGAGATTACTCATCCGTTCGATGGTGAGCACATTAGCGACAAACACACCCACACCCACGGCGACAATCAAGTCAACTAAGACCGTCAACAGAATGACGCCGTACATGATCAGTGCCCCCTTGGGGGAAATTTCGTGGGCCCGTTTTAGGAAACTCCAGTCAATGATGTCAACCCCGACCTTGAAGGCAATCCCAGCAAGCACAGCCAGGGGGATGGTTGCCGTTAAACTAGCCGCCCCAAGGATCACAACCAACAGGACAAAGGCCCGTACCAATCCAGAAAGCGCCGTTCGACCACCGGACTGGATATTTACCACAGTCCCCATGGTGGCCCCAGCCCCAGCAATCCCGCCGAACAAGCCAGAAAAGAGGTTCCCTAGACCTTGGCCAATTAATTCTTTGTTGGAATTATGCTCTGTCCGGGTCAAGCTATCGGCGACGACAGACGTCAAGAGGGCATCGATACAACCGAGCATCCCTAGCACTGCCGCATCGAGGATCATTCTCTGGAATTCAACCGGACTAAAGCTCGGTCTGACCAGCTCTGGGAACCCAGCTCGAATTTCACCGATGCGACGGAGATCGCTTACTTCTGGCGGGAAAACAAAAAAGGCGATTACTGTCCCCAAGACAAGGGCGACCAATTGGGGCGGGATTACCTTTTTAAACTTCTCTGGCATAAACCAGATGATCGCCACGGTGCCTAAAGCTAAGGCTGTTTCGCCCGGTTGAATATTACTCAGCAGTGTGGGTAAATTTTGGAGCGTGCCGATGACGCCGCCCCCCGGACTCGCCTGTCCCAGGAAGGGCGCTAATTGCAAAATGACCAGGATGATCCCGATCCCTGACATGAAGCCAGAAATCACGGTGTAGGGCATCATGGTGACGTATTTGCCGAGTTTGAGGGAGCCAAAAATAATTTGGAACACCCCGGCCATCATCACGACGGTAAAGGCGATCGCCAAACCTTCTTCTGGAGTAGCGGCGCTGGCCGTGAAATGGGCAATCACAGCGGTCATAACCACCGTCATCGGCCCTGTGGGTTCGGAAATGAGGGTGGGGGTTCCCCCAAAGAGGGCGGCAAAGAAGCCCACAAGCACAGCACCCCAGAGACCGGCTTCTGCCCCGGCACCGGATGCCACCCCGAAGGCGAGGGCCATGGGCAACGCAATGACCGCCGCCGTTAGCCCGCCAAAAATATCGCCGCGGATATTCCTAAAGTGAATTTTGTTGGTTATCTGCATGGTTACGCATTTTTCAGATCAGTGATGAGCAAAGCACTTAAACAAACCATAAAGGATTCGTTGCTTAGCCTGTTGGGTGTGAGTTAAGTTGTCAGTGCAACAGGAGCATAGTTTAATATCTATGAAAATTTTATTTTGTATTGATTAACATCTAACCATAGCCCCCTACCAATTGTCTCCATTGGGAAAACTATCTTTATTGATGAATTGAATAAGTTTTTTTTATCTAAAACATAGGTGGCGATCGCCTATGGCCTGACGCAATCGGGAGATTCCTAGGCTTCGAGTTACAATGGCAAAACTCTGTGGGGCGTCTAAGGAAAGAAGATATTATGAAAATTTTTTGGTCAGGTCTAACCATTGCCACCCTGGGCACCATCGCAAGTGTAGTCAGTCAGCCGGGCCTTACCCAAGTGCTCCAGCCGACCACAACGCCAGGGGCGATCGCCTTACCGGATTACGGCCTGTGGCAAAACCAAGAACGCCAAAAGTTACTCAACGCCATCGACCATAGCCTGCGCTACATCGACACCAATACCGCCCAAGCGGATTATGCAGCGGTACAAGTCCCCGGCTTCAGTCGAGAAAAGGTGCGGCGATCGCTGGTACGATTTCGGCAGTTAGTGCAACAATATCCCGACCCCCGCCAATTACACCAAGCGATCCAGCGAGAATTTATTTTCTATCGCTCTGTGGGTAAAGATGGCACGGGCCAGGTGGACTTTACCGCTTACTTTGAACCAGCCTACGTTGCCAGCCCCGTTAAAACTAACGAATTTCAATATCCCCTCTATCGTCAGCCCCCCGGTTTTAAAACTTGGTCGCAACCCCACCCCCGCCGTGTAGCCTTAGAAGGCCGTGATGGTATTCCGCCGAGCGATAGTCCCTTGCGGGGGCATGAATTGGTTTGGTTAAAAAGTCGCCTCGAAGCCTATCTGATCCAGGTGCAAGGTTCCGCCCGGTTGCAACTGACCAATGGCCGCACCATGACCATTGGTTTTGATGGCAGTACCGATTATGAATATGTCAGCTTGGGCAAGGAGTTGATTAACGAGGGCATTTTTCAGCCAGAAGAATTAAGCCTCCCCAAATTAATTGACTATTTTGAGGCGAATCCCACAGAACTCAGTAATTACATTCCTCGCAATAATCGCTTTATCTTTTTCCGGGAAACTTTCGGGTCGCCGCCCATCGGTAGTATCGGGGTGCCCGTCTTAGCAGAGCGATCAATTGCCACCGACAAAAGTATTTTTCCCCCAGGGGCGATCGCCTTTATTGCGACCCAGCTTCCTTACCAGCGGGCCAATGGAGACTGGTTAAAACTCCCCGTCAGTCGTTATGTCCTCGATCAAGACACAGGCAGCGCGATCAAAGGGGCTGGCCGGGTTGATATTTTCCTCGGCACCGGGCCAAACACCCAAACCCGCGCTGGTCTCGTCAACGATCCGGGTAATCTTTACTATCTCCTCCTCAAGGATTAAGCCTCGCCTAATTTCTCGATCAAAAATCCCCCTAAATTTTTTCATCTAGGGGGACTGAATCTTAAGGTTTAAAAGCGTGTTAAATATCAACAACGGCCTTAGTTGGCGCCTGGAAATCGGCACATTCTTTGAGCAGGGCATAATCTAGCTCACTAGGAACATTGATCGGTTGGAAGCCCGCTGGGACCATCTGCAACGTCGGGCGATCGCCACCAGCGGCGACAAACCCCTTAGCCACATAATCCAATTGGTAATCGTAGGCCACCTGTTCGTAGGGATCGAGGACGGCTAAATCTAACTTACCGTTGTTAATCGCGCCCGAAAAGCAAGCATATTCCGAATTCACTTGGTAAAAGACCCCTTGCACCCGGTTGTTGTCATTCACCTGGAGCACCATGTAGTCCTGGCCTAATTGTTGGGCAACAGGAGAAGTTCCATAAACGAAAACGGCACTTTGCTGCTGGGCAATCAAGCGGGTATTTAGAGATGCAAAAAAGTTTTCACTCCGACTCAGGGCACGGTGTTCGAGGGTTGCTCCCTGGGCTAAATTTGGGGCGATCGCCGTCAGACCTAAACCCAGCAGCAGCGCCACTGGCCGCGCCACGAAATGACCTGCGAATTTTCTTAACTTTTGCCACACCATATTGCGCTCCCTAAATCTCTATCAACTGCCAAAAATCTCGATTATGTCCCGAAAAATTCCCCAATTTTTGGATTACTGGCAAAAATTTTTCTGTGACTTTATTTGATTTCCTTATCTCTGACTGTAACGTAAATCGAAACCCTAATGGAAGGGGAAAAAAGCCTTTCTTCTCATAAGTTTACGATGTGATTTTTTGCTCACAAAAAAAGACCCGGCCGGGTCAAGAAATGTAAATATTCCCTGGGATTTAGATTGAATATTTTGAGCAGTAACCGTTAAGCTCGCCACCAGGGGAGTGATGTTGAAGGCTTAATTTTGGAGGGCGCGGCGGATTTGTTGCATCAGTTGTGGCGCGGCAACGGCCCCTTCGATGCGGGAAACTAATTGTCCTTTGTTGTAGAGCACGAGGGTGGGATAGGCATGGACACCGTGGTGGGAGGCAAGGGCCGGATAGCGATCGCCGTCTACTTTGACGATTTGAATTTCATTGGCCATTTGGGGGCTGATTTCTTCGAGGGTTTTGCCCATAATTTGGCAGGGGCCACACCAAGTTGCATAAAAATCGACTAAAACAGGCTTTTCGGCAGCCTGTAACATTGCTTCAAAACTGGAAAATTGTTTTTTGACAGCCATGGAAAATAGCTCCGAAACGAGATTGCGAGGGGAATTGTTGCGATCGCACGACCCTAACTCCTATGATAACCCAGTCATCAAAACGCAAAGACTTTTGGAGAGATAGGCAATGGAGCTTTTACCCGCCGCGCAACAACGTCTGAAGGATCAAGTGGCCATCGTCACCGGGGCGTCTCGGGGGATTGGTAAAGCCACGGCGATCACCCTCGCCACAGAAGGTGCAAAGGTGGTGATCAACTACGCCCGTTCCAGTGCTGCTGCCGAGGCATTGGTCGCGGAAATTCAGGCCGCCGGAGGTGAGGCGATCGCCCTCCAAGCCGATGTGTCCCAGGAAGATCAAGTCAACGATCTCGTCGAAAAAACCCTCGCCCAATGGGACCAAATTGATATCCTCGTCAACAACGCCGGGATCACAAAAGATACCCTACTGATGCGCATGAAGCTCGATGCCTGGCAAGCTGTCATTGACCTCAACCTCACCGGCGTCTTTCTCTGCACCAAAGCCGTCACCAAACCGATGATGAAAAAACGCCGGGGCCGGATCATCAACATCACCTCTGTGGCCGGACTAATGGGGAACCCTGGTCAAGCTAACTACAGCGCCGCCAAAGCCGGGGTGATTGGTTTTACGAAGACTGTCGCTAAGGAACTGGCTAGTCGAAACATTGTGGTTAATGCCGTGGCCCCTGGTTTTATTACCACTGACATGACCGAAGGCCTCGAAGCCGATGAAATTCTCAAGTACATTCCCCTGGGCCGCTATGGTCAACCGGAAGAAATTGCTGGGATGATTCGTTTCCTCGCCGCTGATCCTGCTGCTGCTTACATTACAGGTCAAACGTTTAATGTAGATGGCGGGATGGTGATGCATTAAATTAAAGCGATCGCCTATTTCTTTTGCAAGATCCCCCAATGTTCATCCCCTTGCCGACTCGACACAGAATTTTGAATCGGATCGAGGGCAAGAATCTTAAATTGTGGGGAAAACAACTGAATTACTTCCTGGGGGGTTGTGCCAAAGGGCGGGCCTCCCGTTTTGTTGTGGGTGTAGAAAATACCGTAGAGTTTGGCCCCTGGTTTAAGGATTGTGGCCGCCAAGGTAACGTAATCGGGACGCTGCTCTGGGGCGATCGCACAGAAACAGGTATGCTCGAACAGATAATCAAAGTGACTTTTATGACTTTTTTTGAGATCAAAAATATTTTCTTCGAGTAAAGTAAGAGTAACACCATGATCTTGGCTTAATGCTTTCGCGGCGGCGATCGCCGCTGGGGCAAAATCAACCCCCGTTACTGAGAACCCCTGTTTTGCTAAAAACACAGCATCATGGCCCTGGCCACAACCCAAAACCCCCCATTTCCCTTGGGGTAATGGTGCTGTCTTTGCGAAAAAATCCTGGAGCGGTGGCGCTGCTTGGCCGAGATCCCAGCGATGTTGAGCCGTTTGATATTTTTCTTCCCAAAAATTTTTTTTCCGAACCATTACCATTGCCCAACCTTAAAGCTTAGTTGCAAAGCACTAATGAGTTTATTTAATCAGTATTACACTAATTTCCAGAGGCTTTCTTATCAAACTTTTCAAATTGATTGCCGTTTAAGGGTCAGCAATTTCCCATCATTTCTCGTCTGATTTTCCTTTTTTTTTCTGTGCGTCTTATCTCACCCTGCCCATGCAATATAATCCTGCTCTAATTCAAGCCCTTGGCGACATCGTCTATGAACGCTGTTTAACCTCAGGTGCAATGGTGTGGTACGGGGATTTTACGCGGGTTTTGGGGTATTCGGCGGCGGAAATGGGTAATGATTGTCAAACTTGGCTAGAGCGGCTCTATCCGGACGATCAAACGAAAGTTTTGGCCACCCTCGAACAAGCCTTCGCCCAACAGCAAGCCTACGAGTTGGACTATCGATTCCAGCACCATGACGGTTCCTATGTTTGGATCCAAGACCGGGGAGTTCCTAAGGATATTACTGCGCAAGATTCGGATCAGTTTTGGGTGATTGGGGTGATGCGTGACATTAGCGATCGCAAACAGGTAGAGCTAGATATGCACAATGCCCTGATGCGCGAAAAAGAACTCAATCAACTGAAAACCCGTTTCATTGACATTGCCTCCCATGAATTCCGCACCCCTTTGACCTCGATTTTGGGCTTTACTGAACTCCTCGAACAATACGCCCACAAATTCAACCCAGAAGCGCAACGGCGGCATCTACAGCGAATTAAAGGGGCGGCCCAACGGCTCCAAACCCTCGTTGACGATGTCCTTTCGGTCAGTCGCGTCGATGCAGGACAACTCACCCTAGAGCCAGCGCCCGTGCATTTTGAAGGGCTGTGCCAGGACATCATCGAAGAGTTGCAAGTGGTGTTTGGCCATACCCACCCGATCCGGTTTGATTTCGTTCCCCAATACCAAGGCGATCGCCGCCTCTTACCCGTCCTAGACGCCAAGATTATCCGCCACATTCTGTCTAATTTACTCTCGAATGCCCTCAAATACTCTTTTCCCGGTGAAGCCGTCAGCCTAGTAGTTTGTTGTGGCGATCGCCAAATCAGCATCACCATCACTGACCGGGGAATTGGCATTCCCCAAGCCGATTTACCACATTTATTTGAACCCTTTCACCGGGCTCAAAATGTTGGCAAAATTCCAGGCACAGGCTTAGGACTACACATTGTGAAACGTTACATTGACTTACACAATGGTACGATTATGGTCGCAAGTCTCGTGAATTCTGGCACCACATTCCGCGTTAAAATTCCCTGCTCTTTCGTGAGTAAACCCTGACTGACGCATCAAGTCCCATGAGAAACATCTACTATGGTTGCCTCCTCACTTTCCCCCACCATTCTCGTCATTGAAGACGAAGATTCGATCCGAGAGCTCATCGTCACCTTGCTCATCGCCGAAGATTATCAGGTTCTAGAAGCAGAAAATGGGCAGATTGGCGTCGGCATTGCCATTGAAAATCGTCCAGATCTAATTATTTGTGACATCATGATGCCGGGCATGGACGGTTATGGTGTCTTAGAAATTCTCCAAGCAGATCCAGAAACCGAAACGATTCCATTCATTTTTTTAACGGCCAAAGGTACGAAAGAAAATATTCGCCAAGGGATGAACTTGGGGGCCGATGATTACCTCACAAAGCCCTTTACCACCTACGAGTTACTTGACGCCATTAAAACACGTTTGCGGAAACATCGCTCCTGGCAGGGGTATTTTCAGCAAAAGAAACAGGCTGGCGATCGCCAACAAATCAACTACGCCGTTACCCACGATCCCATTACCCAGCTTCCCAATCAACTCGCCCTCCGGGATGACCTCAACCGCCTCCTAAAACAGTGGGAACCGTTCGTTCAGCAGCAACTCCAACCCCATGAGTCGTGGCAGATTCCCATTTTCTATCTGAGCGTTGATCGCTTTGAAAAAATCAACGAATTATTTGGCTATCAATTTGGTAATGCTGTCCTCAAGCATATCGTGCGCCAGTTGGTGACGGTGGTGGCCGAGGAGGCCTATTTAGCCTGTTTAAATTACACAGATTTTGTGGTGATTTATCCCCCCAATTGTGCGGTGCATGAGGCCGAACTCAATCAAATGGCAGAGCAGATCCTAGAAGCCTTTGGCAGCCCCCTGACGGTCAATGGACAAAAGATCTTGATCAATTGGTACATCGGGATGATTACCATGCCCTACCGGGAATACAACTTCGATAAGTATCTCAACCAAGCAAAAGAGGCGATGGAGACGGCGCGGCAACGGGGCAGCACGAACTATTATTTCCATTTCCAAGAAGCGCAAATTAATGCCAATCACCAAAATCTACTGCTTGATGCGGATCTCTACGACGCGATCCAAAACAATCAACTGACCCTGTATTACCAACCTAAAATTAGTACGACGACGGGCAAAATTGTTGGTGCAGAAGCGCTCATTCGCTGGTTTCATCCCACCTTAGGTATGGTCTCACCGGCGAAGTTTATTCCCCTTGCTGAAAAAAATGGTTTGATCGCCAGCATTGGAGAATGGGTGTTTCGGGCTGCTTGTCACCAGGCTCAACAATGGATGCAAAGGGGCATGAGCGATCTTAGGATCGCTGTTAATCTTTCTGGACGGCAATTTTATCAAGCTCAACTGGTGGAAAATCTGGTCGAAATTACCCAGCAGTATGGGATTAATCCGGCTCAAATCGAACTGGAAGTGACCGAAAGTATTTTGATCTCGGATGTGGAGTTGGCGATCGCCCATCTGCAAGCCCTAAAAAACTCCGGTTTTCCCATTGCCATTGATGATTTTGGGACAGGCTACTCCTCCCTGAGTTATCTCCAAAATTTCCCCTTCGATATCCTTAAAATAGACCGCTGCTTTGTCCGCAACGTCGCCCACAACATTACCAACTCCACCATCGTCAAACACATCATCATGATGGCGAAACAACTCGAACTGACCACCGTTGCTGAGGGGGTCGAAACCATGGCCGAATTAGAATTCCTCAAGACGCAACATTGTGACGAGATCCAGGGGTTTTTGTTTAGTCCGCCGGTGCCCGCCGAAAAATTTACAGCCATGCTCCAGGCCGACCAAAATTTTTACGAACCATGCCCAATCTCCCCTAATCCCGCCTAGCTTCCGACCCTGACGCTACGAAAGAACCGGAGTACGATAGGATTAAGCCTATTCTAATCTTTTTTCGTATACAGACATTTATTAACAATGACTGCAGAGCCTAATCCCGCGATCGCCTTTTCCATGGACGACTTTGAGCATGCCCTCACCGAACACGATTACCAGTTCGAACAGGGACAAGTGGTCACAGGAAAAATCTTTGAACATCTATCCGATGGCGTCCTCGTGGATATTGGTGGAAAATCACCTGGGTTTTCTCCCCTCCGGGACGCACTCCTGGCAGGCGAAACAGATGCCCATACGGCTCTGCCCGTGGGCGAAAATGTTGAATTTTTGATTGTCCGGGGCCAAAATGCCGAAGGCCAAGTCACCCTGTCCCGTCGCAAATTAGCCGAACAACGGGTTTGGGAAGATCTCGCCCAAGCCGCCGAAGCAGGCAACTCCGTCCAAATGCGCGTCACAGGCAGTAATCGGGGCGGCGTCACCGGTGATATTCAAGGACTGCGGGGCTTTATTCCCAACTCCCACCTGGTCGATAAAAATATTGATGATCTCATGGGGCAACTGCTAACGGTTAACTTCTTGGAGTTTGACCAAGAACGTCGCAAATTAGTGCTGTCCCAACGCTATGCCGCCCAGGCCGAAGTGATGCGCCGCCTGTCGATTGGGGCTTTAGTCAGCGGCACCGTAGTGAATATTAAACCCTACGGCGTTTTCGTCGAGCTCGATGGCATGACCGGACTCCTCCATCGCAGTCAAATTAGTGCCAAGCCCGTTGAGCAAATCGAAGCCCTTTTTAGCATTGGCCAAACGGTGCGGGTGCTGATCACAGACATCGAAGAAAGTAATAATCGCATTTCCCTATCTCTCCAGGCCCTCGAAAAATTCCCCGGTGAAGTGATTGAGCAGTTTGACGCAGTACAAACCAATGCCGAGGAACGGGTAGAGGCAGCCCGCAAAAAACTCAATCTGGTTTAAGGCATAAAAATAAGGGAAAATTTTCCCTTGTTAACCGGAATCAAACAATTTGATTATTTGAGGTGGTTTTTTTAGGCCATCTTTTTTTTTTACAAATTTTGCCAGCGACTACTCAAAGTCTAAGTCCGTATGGAGAGAACCAGATTCAACTAAGCTCGATTCTAAGTTCATGCGTTGTTCCATTTGACCGAGAAAATAGCCCGTCATCATGGCGGACGCAAGGAGATTTGCTAAATTTTCGCGGTCGGTGGTGATACTTACTTGAAAATCGTCTGGGGGTAAGACACCGATTAAGCCTCTGACATTGTGGGCGATGATATCTTTTATCTCCGAGCTAGCGGACTGGGCCACCCGTGCAAGTACGTCAGGATTTTGCTGTTGCAAGTATTCCATTAAATTGTTTGCGGCTTGTTCGTCAACGTCGGCGGAAAAGAAGTCAGAGTTAAAAATCATTCCTTAGTCCGAAAATATTTACTGCTCACCCCCCACTTTAGCTTTTATTTATCGGACTGTACATGGTGGGTAACCGGAGAGCCCAGAGAGAGCGCTAGGGGCCAATGGTGTGAATCACGAAGGCGATCGCCCCCAAAAATTCCCCAGGGAAGATCACCTGTAAAATAGATTACGCCCACAAACCCTGTTGTATTCATTTCAACGATGACCGTAAGCCCGCCTCGCCAACCCACTGATTTCCGTGTCAAGCTAGTCAACGGCCTTTTAGCAATTCGGCCAATCGCCGCCCTGGCAAAAAACCGTGCTAGAGCAATGATGATTCAACGGGCCGAAAAGTTAGGGGTGCCCTGGCGAGAAACTGTGGCGACCCTACAAAAACGAGATTGGCAAGCAGATCTCGCGGCGGTTGAAAATCCAGATTTAACTTATCCCGAATACTACCTGCGTTCCTTCCATGCCTATGAAGCCGGAAATTTGGGTTGGGAGCCGGCCCTAGAGGTCGAGTCGGCGGCCTATTCTGTCCATTCAACCTTGTTTGGGGAACCGAACGTCCAAGGGGATGCGTTGTTGCGGGATAGTTATCACCAAATTTTGAAATTCAATATCGATATTACCCCGGAAAAAATTGTTGATATTGGCTGCAGTGTGGGCATGAGCACGGAGGCGCTACAGCAGGTTTTCCCCAATGCTCAGTTAACAGGGGTGGATTTGTCGCCCTATTTTCTCGCAGTGGCAAAATATCGCACCGCCGCTCATCACGCTGATCAGTTTACCTGGTGCCACGCGCCCGGAGAGGACACCCAACTGCCTGGACAATCGTTTGATTTAGTCTCCTGTTCTTTGATTTTCCATGAGCTTCCCCAAACAGCGGCGATCGCCATTTTCCGGGAAGCGAAACGACTCCTTAAGCCCGGCGGTTACTTCGCGCTGATGGACATGAATCCCCAGGCGGAAGTTTATAAAAAAATGCCCCCCTATATTTTGACGTTGCTCAAAAGTACAGAACCCTATTTGGATCAATATTTCAGCCTCGATGTGGCCGAGGAGTTGCAGCGGGCTGGGTTTGAAGCGCCCTTCATCCAAGAAAATACCGTCCGTCACCGCACGGTTATTGCCAAGGTCAGGGATTAAGCGATGGTAAAACGGGTTGTGATTTTGGGAGCAGGGGTCGTTGGGGCGGCGATCGCCTACGAGTTGAGTCAACTGGATCAGTTCAAGATTACGGTTTTGGACACAGCCCAACCCGCCAGGGGCTCGACGGGGGCTGCCTTGGGGATGCTGATGGGGATCATCAGTCGCAAAACGAAAGGACGCGCCTGGACATTACGCCGCCGCAGTATGGAACGCTTTCCGAGACTTTTAGAGGAACTTGCCGCCGCAGGTCAGCCAGTACCCCACAATTCTCACGGCATTTTGAAATTATTGCGGGAACCAGAAGAACTAGAAAAAGGCGATCGCCTCCGGGAATTGCGCCAAGCATCGGGTTGGCAGTTGGCAATCTGGGATCAAGAAATCATTCAACAACATTGTCCCCACCTCCAAGCCAAGGAAGCCGCTGGCGGCATTTTTTCGCCCCAGGATTTCCAGGTGCAGCCCGTCCCCTTCACCAAAGCCTTACTAGCCGTCGCCCAACAGAATGGTGCGCACTGCTACTTTGGAATTTCCCAACCCAAGTTGGAGATCACAGATCAACATTGTCAAAAAATTAGCACAGATCAAAACAGCTATCCTTGCGATTGGCTCATTGTTTCAGCGGGTCTGGGTTCCCTGGAGGTTACTAAACATCTAAGCGAAAGCCTGTCCCTGGGGCCAGTATTGGGGCAAGCCTTTCACCTGCGCGTGCCAAAAAAGCTTGAACCGCAAACCCCTTTTCAACCCGTGGTTAGCTTTGAAGATATCCATGTGGTACCCCTGGGCCAAGGGGAATATTGGGTAGGGGCGACGGTGGAATTTCCTGCTGAAACAGGTGGAATCACTCCAGACATCACCCTCGCCGATCAAGTGCTCCAAAAGGCGATCGCCTTCTATCCGCTTTTAAAAAATGCAGAAATTCTCCGGCATTGGTCAGGGAAACGGCCCCGGCCCAACGGTCAAGGTGCTCCCGTTCTCAAAGGGTTAGCGGGTTACGACAATATCCTCCTGGCCACAGGCCACTACCGCAATGGCGTCCTCCTGGCCCCAGCGACGGCCCTAACGATTCGCGATTGGCTCCTGGCCCCAGAAACCATTCCTTTTTAGTTTGTCCCAGTCCCTAATTTTTCTCACGTAAACCATGACGACCTCCGGCACCCTTTATTTGGTGGGCACCCCCATCGGCAATCTCGATGACATGACTTTCCGGGCGATCGCCACCCTCAAAAACGTCGATCTGATCGCCGCCGAAGACACCCGACACACCGGCAAACTTCTCAAGCATTTTCAAATTGCCACCCCCCAAATTAGCTACCACGACCACAACCGTCATCAACGGCAGGCGCAACTCCTCGAAAAATTACGCAGTGGGCTAAATATTGCCCTCGTGAGTGATGCCGGATTACCGGGGATCAGCGATCCGGGCTTTGAATTGGTCGCCAGTGCGATCGATACAGAAATTACGGTGGTGCCCATTCCTGGGGTTAGTGCCGGACTCACGGGCTTAATTGCCTCTGGATTATCACCGGAAAAATTTGTCTTTGAAGGTTTTTTACCCCCGAAAAAGAAGGATCGCCATCAGTTACTAACGGAGTTATCCCAAGAACCCCGCACCCTGATTTTCTACGAAGCGCCCCACCGATTGGTAAAAACCTTAACGGATTTGCTGGAACATTTTGAAGGCGATCGCCCCCTTGTCTGCGCCAGGGAACTGACCAAACTCCACGAAGAATTTTGGCGCGGCCCCCTCGAAACAGCCCTCACCCATTACCAGCAGCACAACCCCAAGGGAGAATTCACCCTGATCTTGGCCGGAGCAAGCCCACAAACTGACCACGAGGCACTGACCGATGCTGAAATTTTGGCCCAACTTCAGGCGTTAATGCAACAGGGCATGAGTCGTTCTGGGGCTAGCCGCACCCTCGCCCAACAGCTGAATTTATCCCGCCGCCATATCTACCAACTCAGCACAGAGCTAGAGGGTTAACTCTAGGAAGACGCTTGGGTTTTGGGCTTGTTGTTGTCTGCTTTAGCCTGGTAAGTAAATTCTTCGACGGCACCGGGTTCCCCTAAACGGTGGGGTTGCTGGTTGTTGATGGTAATGTAAACAGCCCCTGCATTGCCGGAACGGACGCGCACACTTTCATCGGCAATCCATTGTTTTTGGGTGCCCTTGGCGAGGGTGCCTTCAAAGGCCGTTTGACCATCGATTTCGACGCGCATCCAGGCCATTTCCTGGGCGCGAATATCCACCACCACGGACTCTGGTACATCTGCCCCATTGTTGTTGGGGTCGATCGGGGCGGTGACTGACGGGGATAGTGCTGTGGTCTGGGCTGTGTTACGTTCCTGGCGGGCTGGGGTTGTGCTCTCCAGGAGAGCTGGATCAAGTTGGGGCGTCAGACTGGGGTTTTGGTTGCGGACGATGTTGCCCAGGGATTGCACCGTGGCAACAATGATCAACAAATAGGCAAGGTACAGATGACTCGGCCGCAACTGGAAATGGTAAATAAATTGGCTCCAACGGGGAATATGCCAACGATTTTGGGTTTCGGCTTGGGGAAATTCCTGGGCGATCGCCGTTCCATCGAGGCCAAGACATTCCGCATAGCAACGCAGGAGACCTTGGAGATAAACCGGTTCTGGGAGTTGCTCTAGGCGACCCGCTTCAATATTTTCAAGGAGTGCCCGACGAATGTTCGTTTTACGGGACACAAAGGCGAGGGACCAGTCTTTGGCGAGGCGTTGTTGCTGCAACTGGACACCAATTTGGGCGAGGTATTCTTGCTGGGGGATGGGGGAATGGATCGCTGTCTCCTTCATGCTTGGTACTCCCGGACTGGGGCGGATGAATGGAATGGGAAATTAGAATTATATTGGGATCGGAGCTGTTTGATCTCCGCTTTCGTTAGGGGACGGGCTTGGCCCCGTTGCAGATCGCCCAGGTGTAGGTTACCAATGGCGAGACGATGGAGTTTTACCACAGGAAAACCGAGCTGTTCAGCGACCCGACGGATCTGGCGGTTGCGCCCTTCGGTAAGCATGATATCAATACAGGTTTTATCTTGGGTAATGGTTTTGAGGTGAATTTGGGTGGGCAAGGTACGGCGATCGCCCAACATTACCCCCTGACGCCACTGATCGAGGACATGTTCTGGTACTTTCCCCTTGAGCCAAACGCGATAGGTTTTGGGAATGTGGTATCGAGGATGAGTCAAGGCCAGGGTGAAATTACCGTCATTGGTCAGCAGCAACGCCCCTGTGGATTGGGCATCGAGGCGGCCGATGGGATGGATTCCCTTTCCTTGCCGTAGCGGAGGGGGCAGCAAATCTAAAACCGTCGATCGTCCCTTGGGATCAGCGCAGGTGGAAACCACACCCTTGGGTTTGTGGATTAGGTAATAGTAATGTCGCGGGCGTTCGGTCGCCTTGAGGGGTTTCCCGTCAACACAGAGGCGATCGCCTTCTGGATCCGCTTGATCCCCCAATTGAACGGGTTTGCCATTGAGGGTCACCCGTCCAGCGAGAATGAGTTTTTCTGCTCCCCGCCGTGACGCAATGCCCCAACGGGCGAGAATTTTTTGCACCCTTTCAGCCATAGATTATGGAGTGCTGGTTTCTAAAAAGCCAGGAAAATTGCAAGTCATATTTTACAAATCTTAGCAGGTGTTGTTTCCCCGCATAAATACCTAAAATCAAAGGCGGATGTCGAAATTCCTTGACAAAAGTAAGCTAAAGCGTGGGCTGACCTTGATCGTTTACCCACGACATCCGGCGTAATTTCGTCGGCTTAACGACCAATGGTGATGTTCCCCACCCGGATGGGGACGCAGGCGTGGGTCATTTGGGCAATCTGCATTGGTTCTCCTTTACCGCACATATCAGTGCCGCGCTGTTCTAATTCTGAGGCCGGGGCGATCGCCTCGACTTTATTCCAAAATTCTGTGGTCATGCTCTGGTAGGTAAGATTTTTGACCATGCCTTGAAGCTGGCCATTTTTAATCCGCCAGACGCCATTGCCGCCAAACTGGAAATTCCGCCGTTGCTGGTCAATGGAAAAAGTATCATCCCCGTCGATGAGATAACCATCTTTGGTATCGGCGATCATTGCCGCGAGGGTTGCCGTGCGATCGCCCCCTGGTTCCCCTGGTTCGAGGCCGAGATTCGGAATCCGCACCATGGGAACACTGGCCCAACTATCGGCAAAGGCACAGCCATTACTCTCCGGGCGGCCAAGGCGATGGGCGGTTTCCCGGTCGGTGAGATAATCCGTCAAAATACCATCTTTAACCACGTACCATTCCTGGGCCTTGACCCCTTCGTCATCATAGCCAGCCGTGCTGCGGCCACCGGGTTGGGTGCGGTCAGCCTTGAAATTGACCCAAGGAGCTGCGTATTGCAACTGGTTTAGATGATTGGTGGTGGCGAAGCTCGTCCCGGCAAAATTTGCCTCATAGCCATAGACCCGGTCTAGCTCCGTGGGATGGCCGACAGATTCATGGATCGGCAACCAGAGATGACTCGGCTTGAGGATCAAGGTGGTTTCACCGCTGGGGGCTTCGGGGGCGTGGACTTTTTCGATGGCTTCCTGGGCGACGCGCGCGACATTGTTCCGGAGGGTTTCCGGTTCGATGTGTTCGTAGCCGAGGTTCAAAGGCGATCGCTCATATTTGCGACCCTGGGCGTCTCCATTGGCCACCGCCGTACAACCCATCCCGGCGCCACTGCGATAGAGCCGTTGTTCAATTAACGACCCTTCCGTCGATGCAAAAATTTTATCTTCTTGGGTAAAGCTCAAATAGGCATAGGCTTTTTTAATCTGGGGATCATGGCCTAAGAACCGATCCGTTAAATCGAGGAGGAGGTTTGTCTTTTCCGTGAGGGATACCGCAAAGGGATCAATTTGAATCGGCGTTTCGTAGCGATCGCGGTAGGCTGGCACTGGCACCAAGCGAATTGGTTCCCGTTGGCTGAGGCGACTGCCTTTAGCAATATCAATGGCCAACTGCACAACGCGCACAATTTCTGCGGTCGTCCGCCGGTGACTCGCGGCAAATCCCCAGGCCCCCTGCCATAGGACTCGCACCCCAAAACCAGCGCTCACATTATCACTGAGGCGTTTGAGGGAACGATCCTGGGCCCAGAGTCGCTGCTTGCGATAGGTACAAAGACGAATTTCGCCGTACTCACAACCCTGGTTTCGGATTAGCTGAATGGCGGCCTGGGCGAGGTCGCTAAACGTCACATGTTGGGGGTGAGGCGCGGCTTGAACCATGGTTTAAAAAAGAATGAGGTTGTTGTGATCTTAATGAATATTTTGGGCGATCGCCTGACCCGCGAGCCAACTGGTCGTCCAAGCACTCTGGAAATTGAAGCCCCCCGTAATCCCATCGATGTCGAGCACTTCCCCGGCGAAAAAGAGGCCAGGACAACGGCGACTTTCGAGGGTTTTGAAGTTCACTTCCTTGAGGGAAACACCGCCGCAGGTGACAAATTCTTCTTTGAAAACGCCCTTCCCTTGGATGTTGTATTGGCCCTGGGTTAATTCTTGACAGAGGATATTCAGTTGTTTTTTCGCGAGATCCGCCCAATTTTGATCGGGGCTGATCCCCGCAGCTTGGGTCAAACTTTGCCATAGACGCTTGGGAAGGTCTACTGGAGCAAGGGTCGTAATTTTCTTTTTGGGATGTTGGGTCTTAAAAGTTTGGATGTCTTGACGGAGGGTTTCTGGATTAATGTCGGGGAGCCAATTCACCGTGAGGGACATTGTGTAGCGGTGTTCGGCTAACGTGCGCGCCCCCCAAGCCGAGAGTTTTAAAACCGCTGGCCCACTGAGGCCCCAATGGGTAATCAGCAGTGGCCCCATTTGTTCGAGCTTTTTCTTTTTATCTAACTTGATGCTGACGGTCGCCTCAGACACACTCACTCCCGCTAAACCCTGAAGACGGGGATCATTAATCTGGAACGTAAATAACGATGGTTGCGGCGGAATAATCTTGTGGCCCAAGGTGGCGGCCAATCGATGCCCGGAAGGATGACTTCCCGTCGCCAACAAAATGAAATCAGCCAAAAGGCGATCGCCCCCCTTGAGATTCACCTGAAATTGTCCTGTTTCATCTTGAATAATGCTTTGCACAACAGCCCCGGTGCGACATTGGATTTTTGCCTGGGTTGCTGCTGCGAGAAAAGCCCGGATAATCGTTTCGGAATCGTCTGTCACCGGGAACATTCGTCCGTCGACTTCGGTTTTGAGCTTGACCCCTTCGGCCTTGAGCCAAGCAATCATGTCCTGGGGTTGAAACTGACTGAAGGCCCCCCGTAATTCCCGCTGGCCCCTCGGATAGGCCTTGACTAATTCCACGGGATCAAAGCAATGGTGGGTAACATTACAGCGGCCGCCCCCAGAGATTTTCACTTTGCTCAAAAATGTTTTACCCGCTTCGAGGATAATCACCTCTAACTTTGGGTTCGTCCGGGCAGCGGCGATCGCCCCAAAAAAACCCGCCGCACCGCCCCCAACGACGATTAATCTTGCCATGGTTTGTTAGTAATTCTTTGTCCACTCCAGCCCATAGAGGATCCCAGAAAGGAGCGTCAGGAGCAACATGATATTGATGATGCCCCCCGGCAGTAGCGTAAAGGGCGGCACCCCAAACCCTCGCAAAATCCAGAGCAACAAAAAGCAGACGAGACAAGTAATAAAGAGGTAGAGAACACCGGAAGAATTGGAGCGATTCACAGGGCGACACACCGGGTCAAATAACGTCTCTAGTTTAACATTTGCCCCTTGGGGCCGCCCAAAACCCGCTATCATAAACAGTTGCAAAAATATCTAGATCAACACCCTCCTATGACCCAGCAATACCGGATCACCCTCCTCCCTGGCGATGGCATTGGCCCCGAGATTTTGGCCGTGGCAGTGGACGTTTTAAAAACCATTGGCCAACAATTTGATCTAGAGTTTGTTTTTACCGAAGCTTTGATGGGGGGCGCAGCCATTGATGCCACTGGGGAACCCCTCCCCCAAGCGACCCTAGATGCTTGTAAAGCCAGTGATGCGGTATTGTTTGCGGCCATTGGCGGCTACAAATGGGATAACCTTCCCCGGGCGCAACGGCCAGAAACGGGTCTATTGGGTTTGCGGGCGGGCCTGGGTCTGTTTGCAAATTTGCGTCCGGCCACGATTTTGCCTCAATTGATTGATGCGTCTACCCTGAAGCGGGACGTGGTCGAAGGGGTAGACATTATGGTGGTGCGGGAACTTACTGGCGGTATTTATTTCGGGAAGCCCAAAGGCAGCGTCACTTTAGAAACGGGCGAGAAACGGGGCTTTAACACCATGGTCTATGACGAATCGGAAGTGGATCGCATTGCGAAAGTCGCCTTTGACATTGCCCAAAAACGGGGTAAACGTCTCTGTTCTGTGGATAAGGCGAATGTCCTCGATGTGTCCCAACTGTGGCGCGATCGCCTGAATCTAATGGCCGAAAATTATCCCGATGTGGAACTGTCCCATCTCTACGTTGATAATGCCGCCATGCAGCTTATCCGCGCTCCCAAACAGTTTGACACCATTGTCACGGGGAATTTATTTGGGGACATTCTTTCCGATGCGGCCGCCATGCTTACGGGGAGTATCGGGATGTTGCCCTCGGCTAGTTTGGGGGCGGATGGCCCTGGGGTTTACGAGCCCGTCCATGGGTCTGCGCCAGATATTGCTGGCCAGGATAAGGCGAATCCTCTGGCGATGGTGCTCAGTGCGGCGATGATGTTGCGCTATTCTTTTGACCAACCAGAAGCAGCAGCCAAAATCGAACAAGCGGTACAAACGGTACTCGATCAAGGCTTCCGCACCGGCGACATCATGTCCGAGGGCATGACTCTCCTGGGCTGTAAAGGCATGGGCGAAAAACTCTTGGCGGCCCTCAATGCTTAGGTCTCACCTTGGAGGTTGATGCGGGTAAAAAATTCGGCGGGCTATTTTTTTGAAAACACCTTTTGGCCATGGGGAACCTGAACTTTTCGAGACGGATTCCCCTACTGTCAAATTCTCCAGACAAAAATACAATAAATGGGTAAGTTCTAGGGTTTCTTTTCGGAGAAGCGATGGGACTTTATCTTAATATTTATTGTTCTGTCCTATGCAACCCACTAACCCGAATCAATTTACCGAAAAAGCCTGGCAGGCGATCGCCCAAACGCCGGACATTGCCAAACAAAATCAGCAGCAGCAGATCGAATCTGAACATCTGCTACAGGCACTGTTAGAGCAAGACGGCCTCGCGAAAAGTATTTTTACCAAAGCGGAGATTCCCCTCTCAACATTGCGAGACCGCACCGCAACCTTTATTGCCCAGCAACCGAAAATATCCCAACCGAGCGAATCGGTTTATTTAGGCCGGAGTTTAGACCTCCTTTTAGACCGCGCCGATCAACACCGAAAATCCTTTGGGGATGACTTTATTTCCGTTGAACATTTAATCTTGAGCTATGCCAAAGATGACCGTTTTGGCAAAAATCTCTACAAAGAATTTGACCTCACAGAAAATAAATTAAAGACGATCATTACGCAAATTCGAGGTAATCAAAAGGTGACCGACCAAAACCCGGAAGGGAAATACGAATCCTTAGAAAAATATGGCCGTGATTTAACGAGTCTCGCCCGCAACGGCAAACTAGACCCGGTCATTGGTCGCGATGATGAAATTCGCCGCACGATTCAAATTCTCTCCCGCCGCACGAAAAATAATCCGGTTTTGATCGGGGAACCAGGGGTCGGGAAAACGGCGATCGCCGAAGGATTAGCCCAGCGGATCGTTAACCGTGATGTCCCCGAATCCCTAAAAGATCGCACCCTAATCGCCTTGGATATGGGGTCGCTCATTGCTGGGGCAAAATATCGTGGTGAATTTGAAGAACGCCTCAAAGCTGTTTTAAAAGAAGTCACCGATTCCGAAGGGCAGATCATTCTCTTTATTGACGAAATCCACACCGTTGTCGGCGCTGGGGCGACCCAGGGGGCAATGGATGCCGGGAACCTGCTTAAACCCATGCTCGCCCGGGGTGAACTGCGTTGTATTGGCGCGACGACCCTCGATGAATACCGTAAATACATCGAAAAAGATGCGGCCCTAGAACGGCGCTTCCAGTCGGTGATGGTCAACGAACCCAATGTGGTCGATACCATCTCGATTCTGCGGGGTCTGAAGGAACGCTACGAAGTGCACCACGGGGTCAAAATCGCCGATACAGCCCTCGTTGCTGCCGCGATGCTCTCCAACCGTTACATTAGCGATCGCTTTTTACCGGACAAGGCCATTGATCTGGTGGACGAAGCCGCCGCCAAACTGAAGATGGAGATCACCTCCAAGCCAGAAGAACTGGATGAAATTGACCGGAAAATTCTCCAGTTGGAAATGGAAAAACTCTCCATCCAAAAGGAAAAAGATGAAGTTTCCCTTGAGCGACTCGCCAAGCTGGAAAAAGAACTGGCCAATTTTAAGGAAGAGCAGTCCCAACTCAACGCCCAGTGGCAATCGGAAAAAGAATTTATCGACAAAATTCGCTTTCTTAAGGAGGAAATCGATAAAACCAACCTAGAAATTCAACAGGCCGAACGCAATTATGACCTCAATAAGGCGGCAGAGTTGCG
Source organism: Picosynechococcus sp. PCC 7002 (assembly GCF_963860125.1). NCBI lineage: Bacteria > Bacillati > Cyanobacteriota > Cyanophyceae > Chroococcales > Geminocystaceae > Picosynechococcus > Picosynechococcus sp. PCC 7002. Next base: position 2,433,231 of record NZ_CAWLFA010000001.1, on the reverse strand, counting down.
CTACGGGAAGTTGACGGAACTGCAACAAAAAATCAAAGATATCGAGAGCAATCTCGCGGCCCAACAGGTAACTGGAGAATCTCTGCTACGGGAAGAAGTGATCGAGTCGGATATCGCTGAAATCATTTCAAAATGGACAGGTATCCCGATTAGTAAATTAATCGAATCGGAAAAAGAAAAGCTGCTCCACCTCGAAGCAGAACTCCACCGTCGGGTTGTCGGCCAAGAAGAAGCCGTTACCGCCGTTGCCGAAGCGATCCAGCGATCGCGCGCCGGACTCGCCGATCCCAACCGTCCTACGGCGAGCTTTATTTTCCTGGGGCCGACGGGGGTCGGGAAAACAGAACTCGCCAAAGCCCTCGCCCAATTTCTCTTTGATACCGAAGAAGCCCTCGTGCGGATCGATATGTCCGAATACATGGAGAAACACGCCGTTTCCCGTTTAATGGGAGCGCCTCCAGGCTATGTGGGCTATGAAGAAGGGGGCCAGTTAACGGAAGCAATTCGCCGCCGTCCCTACTCGGTGATTCTCTTTGATGAAATTGAAAAGGCCCACGCCGATGTGTTTAATGTGATGCTGCAAATCCTGGATGATGGCCGTTTGACCGATTCCCAGGGGCGGACAGTGGACTTTAAAAACACGGTGATCATCATGACCAGTAATATCGGTTCCCAATTTATTCTCGATATTGCCGGGGATGATGCCCGTTACGAGGAAATGCGCAATCGGGTAATGGAGGCGATGAATGCGAACTTCCGGCCGGAATTTCTCAACCGCATCGATGAACTGATTATTTTCCATGGTCTACAAAAAGATCAACTGCGTTCTATTGTTCAACTTCAGGTGAATCGCCTCGCCGAACGCCTCGCGGAACAGAAGATCAGCATTCAACTCACCCCAGAAGCCTATGATTTCATTGCTGAGGTGGGTTATAACCCGGTCTATGGTGCGAGACCCCTCAAGCGGGCCGTCCAGAAATATGTCGAAACGGCGATCGCCAAAGGGATCCTCAAGGGTGAATTTAAAGCAGGCAGTGCCATTACAGTCGATGTGAAAGATGAACGTTTGACTTTTCGTATTTAAACGCCTTTGAAATTCATCTTCATCAACAAACCCTGTGTTAGAGGCTTAGAAGCTAACACAGGGTCTTGAGTTTCTAAATATTTATTTATGTCAACTCAACGCAAGAAAAAGCCTAGCGTGGCATCACATTGATGTTTACCAAGCTCATGGCGTTGCCTTCTGGGTTGGAGACAATCACTTGATTCGTTGCAGGAATAAATTCAATCCCTTCTGGCTCAAACCCAGCCTCTTGATTGGCCCGAACAACATCAGGGTTGAGAACGACAGTATCGAGCAGCTGAACATTTCTAGGGTTGGAAATGTCATGGATTGTGATCGCATCTGAACGCTCGATCGCCACGAATGCTAGGGTACGACCATTTACAACACCAACGGAAACAACCTCAGGTTCTGGGCCTTTGCTGTTACAGCGCTGGGGCAAGCCGAGGGCGATGATGCTTTCTTCGATGGAATTGCCGCTATCTCCCAAAAGTTCACCCGTGGTTGCGTCAAAGACACTAATACTGCGGGTACCATGGGGACTTAAGAGAATTCCTTCGTAGGACTGGTTATTGACATTGGTCAAATTATCTTCATCGGCGGTGACAAAGTAGCGACCATCTGGGGTAATGGCAATGCCATCGGGTTCACGGGCAGAGGTGAATTCTTGTCTGAGGGATAGGTCATAGCTGCCAGAACGACAGCTTCCTTCTCCAACTTTATCTTGAACTAAACCGAAACCCGTACGAACGCCGACATCAAAGTTTTGCACCGAAAAGATATCAGGGGTTAGACGTTTGGGCAAAGGAGAGGGAATTTCAATGCGAGCGACAGCATTATTTTCTTGTAGTGTGGCGACAATAAAAGAGCTATCAGCCGCGATGCGAACCGTCTCAGGCTGTGGGTCGTGGGGGAAAAAGGGAATATTGTCGGGGGGAATGGGCACCTCGACCTGGGTCATGCGATTGGGGCCACGTCGGAGATCAATGATCGAAACGGTTCCAGCGCCGTTTTCTAGGTTCGTCAGATCTTCTTCGTTTTCTTCATCTTCATTGGCGACGGCAGCAAACTGACCATTCGGGGCGATCGCCACGGAGTCTGGGCCGCGACCTACAGTTACGTGCCCAAGGGGTTCTAGATCGGGGAGAGAGAGGGCCACGACCTTGCCTGGCATTTCGTCAAAGGTATCCAGATTTGCGTCATCTGCGTCTTTGACCCCGATGAGTGCGAAGGCCCCGTCTGGGCTAATGGAAACTCCAGTGAGTTCAGCGTCCGCAGAACCTGCGGGCAAAAATTCATCCGTTAGGGTCCAAGTCCCTTCGACGGTTAAGGCATTATCTTCGATCGCCACTAAGGTCGCTGTTTTTGCGCCGACCACAAGGGCGTGGCGACCATCTTTTGTGACAGCGAGCATTTCTGCGCCGGCGAGATCCGTTAATGTGAAAACAACTTCACCTCGAATAGTTGCGTTTTGGGCGATCGCTTGGGGCGGAAAGATTAGCGTGCCCAATGGAAGGCCGGCAAGAGTCGATAAGAGAGCTAACTTGAAACTAGCTTTTAGCTTGGGCTTCACCATTGATGCCACTAAGCTTTTCACACCACTATTTAAGTTCATTACCTAATATTTATTTGATTAATACCACGACCCCAACGATACAATGGAAAGAGAATTGCTTGAGTTAAAAAGAAACTAAGCAAAGTTTAATTTTAGATTTTGTAAAGACTATTTTTTGTGATTTTATTATTGTTTTTTAGTCAAATATTTTTTAGCTAAGGTGCAACTAAAAGTAATTAAATCAAGAAGATAATGTCTTACATTAAGCGAAGGGATTAGAGCCATGCTGAAGCATTGTTAACCTTGACCTTCCCGCATGGATCCATGATGGAGTTGCTTTCCCTTTTCTTTCTCCGGCACAATAGAAGACCGTGCAGTTTAGTCAGGGAAACATAACGATGGCCAGTCAGTGGGAAAATTTTCTAAAAAATCTGGGGAACTGGCGCGGTTCCTTTGCGGGGGTCAATCTAGATGGCGAGATCACCACGGAAGTCCCCTCTATTTTGACCCTATCACTCATCGACGGGAACCGGGATAAGGTGCTGTTTACCCTGCGGCGCTTTGAGAATGGCGGCTATGACAGCGAACCCACCAGCAATATGTCCCAGGAATTTACCGGATTGGGGCGGCACACGATGTTTTTCGATACGGGGTCTTTCTCGAAAGGTTCCATGTGTCTCTCGTCCATCTCATCGTTCATCGCCGAATATGGATTTATCAAAGGCGATCGCCGGATGCGGATGGTGCAAATGTATGGCGATGCCTTTACCTTCAATAAATTGGTCTTTATCCGAGAATTTCGTGAGGGAAGCAATGCCCAGGAACGACCACCACTGACTGTGGAACAACTTTTGGGTACCTGGGAAGCGGAATACTACGTTTACACCCCCGATCTCGATCCCCCCAAGGTGCACCAGAGCCGCTTAACCCTCAGCAAAGAAGGCGATTATCTCCACCAGACCCTCGAATTAGAACACCAAACCATCGCCTCTAAAGGACAGATCCAAGGCAAGACGATTCGCTTCACGGAAGGCAGTACGCCCCGCAATCTGGTGCTATTACCCGATGGGGCTTCGATGAATGTGCCGCCCCAATTGGCCCAGCGGCAAGCTTTTTTTGTGGAAGCAGGTTGGCTCGTCAGCGACAACGAACGACAACGGATCATGCGCAATTACAATGACCGGGGTGAATGGGTTAGTTCGACGTTGATTTTTGAGCGACGGGTGGCCTAGGCTGCGGTTGGCAGAGAGTTTGGTGTAGTTGATAGCGGTATTCGGCGTCGAGAAATTGGTGCTGGAGTTTTGTCCACTGGTGCCAAGTTTGGTGGCGATTATCGTGGAAAATTTGACAGAGGGTAGGCAACTCCTGATCGAACGTTTTACCGAGGGTTTTTTCTAGAAATGCTTGCAGCACTGCATCATCCTGGAGTAAACCGATTAGGGTTTGGACTTTTTTGATGGCCTGGAGCTGATTGGCATAATTCTCACCATAAAAAGGCGCAAAAATTTCCATGGTGTAGCGCGATCGCTTGGCGGCCTTGCGGAGGTCATGGAGAATTGGGCTGTCGGTCGCAAAAAGCGTTTCTAATTGTTTTTTGGAAAGCTTCTTCGGACTGTAACCGACCCACCAACCGGGATGGAGCAACAGTTCGCTGAGTTGGGGCAAGAGTAAATCCGGCAAGATCAGTTGAATATCCACCGAGGCGATCGCCTGATATTGGGGTTGATCTAACCAAGCCTGGGTTGCCCCTTTGAATTCCCCATAACGGGCTGAGTTGAGAAATTTCCGCACCTTAGTGAGTTGTTTTTGACGACGCTTGGCTAATTTTTTGAGGGCAATTTCGAGAATTGTGACTTCAACGGTCGGCAGTTGGGGCAGATACCGCTCCCGAAAAGTCAGGGTTATCACATCCACATCCCGCAACTTCCCCAGAACCCGACCATAACGGCCCACCTGTTTCGGGGTCAGAGCTTCCGGTAAAACCAGGGCAGGGGCAAACCCCAACAACACACTCCGCAAGCGCCGCATCCCCACCCGCATTTGGTGCAATTCTTCCGGATCACGGTCGGCTAAAACCCCCGCTTCGTGGCTGAGGATTTTTTTGTAATGCTTGGCGATCGCCTTATGTGCCCAATTGCCAAAACTTTGTGTTTGGGGTGGCTGCATCATTTATGCCCAAATCAATCTCACCACTTCGATCTTAAGAGGTGCAATTGTGAACTACCCCGCCGCAAGCAGCGGGGCTTCCTACCCAAAGAACAGCTTTCTATTCCGAGGAATAGCGAGTCTTATATTCTGGCGATAGGCGGACTCCCCGGTTCCCGAGGACAAAAATCACGGTTACAAAAAATACTTTGTATGTGTTTAGCTTGGTTTTCGCTATCCGTTGCCGTGTCAACGATATGATTTATGATTATAGAGCATTAATTACGCCCCAAGGGGCGGGGATTTCAACCCTTTGTCGTTAAAACCCGATTAAGAACACACAAGGCTTAATGATTCTGGGTTACAGTGTTTTCCCTCCCAGAGCAAAGCCCTAGTCCAATGTCTAAAGGAACTGTCGTGCTTCTGTCACCCATTGCTTGACCAACCCCAGGGGCGGCGCCAGATCCTTACGCTGGAGGTTCGCCACCTGTAACTTCATAATATTTTGGTGGAGTCGCGAAAAGGGTGTTTGGGCGAGCTGATTTACCGATGCCACGCCACTGTGCAATACTAGGCCGCAATATTGTGTGCCAATACTCGGTACTCTCGCCAGATCCGCCAGGGCCACCCATTTCAAAACGTAATTGGGATGAATTTTGAGGCGACGGGCTAACTGTTGTTTTGCCTGGGATGTGCGAGTAGCTAACAAAAGCTGATGGGTGGTGCGAATCCCTTGGGCGGCGAGTTGGGTCTGTTGTTCTTTGCTCAGGCCGGGTAACTCCGCAATCCGCCAATTACAGGAAGCCATAGGAATCCTTGTTAAAATGGAAGCACATGATATCAAGAAAAATTGTCGTTACCCTAAAACTTTAGAAAATTTATGACTGTTGGTATATCTGTCGAAAAAGGAAAGCAAGATACTCCTCCCTTAGAACTCCATTACCTCGGCGACAAAGTGCTACGCCAAAAAGCAAAACGCATCGCCAAAGTAGATGACGAAATCCGCACCCTGGCGAAGGAAATGCTGCAAACCATGTATTCTTCCCAGGGAATCGGTCTGGCTGCGCCCCAAGTTGGTGTTAATAAGCGTTTAATCGTCATTGATACCGATCCAGAAAATCCTGCCAATGCACCACTGGTTTTAATCAACCCTGAAATCAAAAAATTTGGACAACAGCTTTGTCCCTTTGAGGAAGGCTGTCTCAGCATTCCTGGGGTTCACTTAGATGTCATTCGCCCCGATGAAATTGAAGTAAGTTACCGAGATGAACAAGGTAAACCCAAACGTATCAAAGCTTCTGGCCTGTTGTCCCGGGTGATTCAGCATGAAATTGACCATCTCGATGGGGTGATGTTCGTCGATCGCGTCGAAAATGAAATTGCCCTCAGTAGCCAATTAAAACAACGGGGATTTGCCCTGAAATCGGTACAGCGCATCGCCTAAATTTTTTTTGACCTTTTCCACGTTTCAACATGACGGCAACGTAGTACTCTACGACGTTTGTGTGAGGCGATCGCCGTCCAGTGAAATAGACGTTCTGCCCTATGAGGTGGTCGTCTTTTTTATTGCCTAATATTTGGCAAGGTTGCGTTTTGTATCAAACAGCGAAAAATTTACGTTTCGTTAGCAAATGCCTGGGGTAGTCCAGAAGGATCGTTGCCACAAACATTGTTTTGAATCTCAGATTTCACAAAAAACAGAAGCTGGCTTTCGTCTATGGAGGGCGATTCACCTACTGCGGGGATTGTGTGGGGGCATCAGATTTGGCGATCGCCTTTTTGGACAGACCCCGTATTTATACTCAGGTTTATTTGTAAATCCATTTTTTGTTTATTGTCTTTATTTATATAAAACAAAGATATAAATAGAATCTAAAAAGTTTTTATCGCAGTTTTGAGTGATTTTTAGGCTTTTAAAAGTTTTATAAAAACTCTAAGTCTCTTTAGGTCTGTTTGAACGCTAAATCCCAAACAGTCGCACCTTTCCATTCCCCCAAGGATTGCCAATAATGCAGCTAACGGAATTTTTTAGGAGCACGCAATCCCATGACAATGACCCTCGCGGTTTACGGCAAAGGTGGCATCGGCAAATCTACCACCAGTTGTAATATTTCCGTCGCCCTCGCCAAACGCGGTAAAAAGGTTCTCCAAATTGGCTGTGACCCCAAGCATGACAGCACCTTTACCTTGACGGGCTTTTTGATCCCGACGATCATCGATACTCTCCAGGAAAAAGATTTTCACTACGAAGACATTTGGCCGGAGGATGTTATTTACAAAGGCTATGGCGGCGTTGATTGCGTGGAAGCAGGCGGGCCGCCGGCTGGGGCTGGCTGCGGTGGTTATGTGGTCGGGGAAACGGTCAAACTCCTCAAAGAACTCAATGCCTTCGATGAATACGATGTAATTTTGTTTGATGTGTTGGGAGATGTGGTCTGTGGGGGCTTTGCGGCACCACTCAATTATGCAGACTACTGTTTGATCGTGACGGACAATGGCTTTGATGCATTGTTTGCGGCGAATCGCATTGCGGCTTCTGTGCGAGAAAAAGCCCGGACGCACCCCCTCCGGCTGGCTGGTTTAATTGGGAACCGCACCTCGAAGCGGGATTTGATCGAAAAATATGTAAGCCATGTGCCGATGCCTGTGCTGGAAGTGTTGCCCCTGATCGAAGATATCCGGGTGTCGCGGGTGAAGGGAAAGACCCTCTTTGAGATGGCAGAAGGGGACTCGATGTTGGATTATGTCTGTGATTTTTATCTCAATATTGCTGATCAAGTATTAGCGGCTCCAGAGGGAGTTGTGCCCAGCGAAGCTTCGGATCGGGAATTGTTTAGTTTGCTCTCGGATTATTATCTCAATCCGCCCGTCGAAAAGACCCAGGAGGATGAGCTGGATCTGATGATGGTCTAGGCCAGAGGATGCTGGGCTTGGTCTCGAAATCGCTGATCCGACAATCGTTCACCTGGATCGTCCTCATGGGTTAAATTTTGCTTCAAAATAGAGGCGATCGCCCTAAACGGCACTAATGATCAAAAAAGGCGATCGCCAATGTCAAACAACCCTTGCAGTGGATTTACGAGGAGAGTAAGTATTGTGAGCTTTTTCGAGCAAATTAAACCCAGCATCAAAACCAAATGGCTAGATTATTTTGAAAATAACCAAGACTGGCTAAATATCCTGATGGATCGCGGCGAATCTGTGGCGACCCCCGACGGTGGCCGCCGCCCCCAAGGTTCCGTGATTCTCGGTGCCATCAGCGCCAAGGAACCCCGCCTCGCCGAAAGTCTTTATTTGTTTTCTTTAGTTGAAGCGAATTTTGACACGATTGTTGATGTTTTAGGGCTAAACTTTGACCCACTCTTGGAACTCCGAAACCTAGAGGAAAAAGGAGCGGCAGCAAAGCCAATGATTACGCCCCCAAGCCCAACCGTTTTACCCACCGAATAATTTCTCACCGTTTGCCCTTCATTTCTTTGGGGGGCATCCCCTGAGCAACAATCGTGTCACCCCATTTCTAATTCACCATTGCCAAAGCTATTTGCAAATCTATTTAGGAAAATTTTTATGACCGTTGCTCAAGAAACCCCGAACTTAACCTTTGATTGCGAAACAGGCAATTACCACACCTTTTGTCCGATTAGTTGTGTCGCTTGGCTTTATCAGAAAATTGAAGATAGCTTTTTCCTAGTCATCGGCACCAAAACCTGCGGCTACTTCTTGCAAAATGCCATGGGCGTGATGATCTTCGCCGAACCCCGCTACGCCATGGCCGAACTCGAAGAAGGTGATATTTCTGCCCAACTCAACGATTACGACGAACTCAAACGGCTCTGTCTACAAATTAAACGCGATCGCAATCCCAGCGTGATTGTCTTTATCGGTACCTGCACCACCGAGATTATCAAAATGGATCTCGAAGGCTTTTCGCCGCGCCTCGAAGAAGAAATCGGCATTCCCATCGTGGTTGCCCGTGCCAATGGCCTAGATTATGCTTTCACCCAAGGTGAAGATACCGTCCTCGCAGCAATGGCGAACCGTTGTCCCAGCGAACCCCCGGCCCCAGCAAAAGAAAAAGAAGAAGATGCCGCTGCCGCCACTCGCTTCCAAAAACTTTTGAATTTGGGCCTCAAGAAAAAAGAAGAAGCGCCCCCTGTGGCCACAGAACAAAAAGAGCATCATCCCTTAATTTTGTTTGGCTCTTTACCCGATCCCGTGGCGGCAAACCTAGAACACGAACTGAAGAAGCAGGGCGTTAAAGTCTCTGGTTGGCTCCCCACCAAGCTCTATACAGAATTACCCGTTGTGCAAGAAGGCTATTACGTGGCGGGAGTGAATCCATTTCTCAGCCGCACTGCCACTACCCTGATGCGTCGTCGCAAATGTAAGCTCGTGGGTGCTCCTTTCCCCATTGGCCCCGACGGTACCAGAGCCTGGGTTGAGAAAATTTGCTCCGTGTTGGAGATCGAACCCCAGGGCTTGGCAGAACGGGAAGCACAAATCTGGGAGAGTTTAGAAGACTATCTCCAGCTCATTCGCGGCAAATCGGTCTTTTTTATGGGGGACAACTTACTCGAAATTTCCCTTGCTCGGTTCCTAATTCGCTGTGGTATGACCGTCGCTGAAATTGGCATTCCCTACATGGACAAGCGTTACCAAAAAGCAGAACTGGATTTCCTCGCCCGCACCTGCCAAGAAATGGGAACGCCGATCCCCAAAATTGTTGAAAAACCCGACAATTACAACCAAATTCAGCGGATTAATGCTCTGCAACCAGATTTGGTGATTACGGGGATGGCCCATGCGAATCCCTTGGAAGCGCGCGGGATCAATACGAAGTGGTCAGTGGAATTTACCTTTGCCCAGATTCACGGTTTTACCAATGCGCGGGATATTCTCGAACTGGTCACGCGCCCCCTACGCCGTAATACAAACCTCAAGGATTTGGGCTGGGATAAGTTAGTCCGCGAAGAAGTGCTCACCTGAATAACACCACAATTTGAGTGCTCAACAAAGAGAATCATCAAGACGATGGTTCTTTTTTTATTGGGTTTTAACGGTTAAAACTTGAGGTGGCGTCGCATCAGGAGGATAGCGCAGTTGGATATTCACCAAACGGCGATCGCCTGGGGGCATTTCCAGGGTGACGAGGGGTTCCCCAGCTTGGCCGCGCTTTTGCACCAGGTGGAAATAGTCGGTACGCAAACGGCCCGTATCATCTTTGTAGTTGACCCGCACTGGCCCCCGGAAAAAGGTCGCCGTCGGCAGGGGCTCAAAAAAGCGCAATGCTTCATCCGTAGCATCTTGTTTAATGGGCGTTTCAAGGGCGATCGCCACGGTTTGGGTTGCCCCAGTGGGATTGTGGAGGGGCAGCGTCAAATCATAGAGCACCCCATAGTTGCCGTGGGCAGCATAGGCGGTATCCGGATAGCGGCGCAACATTTCTGCCGTTTGGATTTGGCCCGTGCTATGGGTGCCGCCGACGAGGGTGCTGATGCCATAGGAAAAGGCTTCCCCTGGGGCAGGAATGGTGAGATCCCAGGTGGGACTGTCATAAATTTGGGTTTTCCAAGTGCTGCCTTCAGAAACGCCAGCCACCCGACCATAGATTAATCCCCCTGGGGCACCGGGCACTGTAGGTTCGCGATCGCGCGGGCTAGAGAGTTCCCCGGTTTCTAAGAGTGCTTGCCATTCTGCCAGGGTAGGAGGCCGGAAATCACCTTGGCCATCGGGCTTTTCAAAGAGGGCTAAACTTGCCACATAAACGGGGCCAGTGCTCGTTAGTTCCAAATAGGTCGAGCGACCATTGAGGGGAGGCTCCAATTCCCGCACCGGAATCGGCAGATCAAAAATCATCTGGTAGTTCTGGGGGGCGATGGTCAACTGCTTCGGGAACTGTTCCTGGAGACGGCGACGCAGCAGATTATCCATTACCCGGCTGCCCGGCCCGGCGTAGACATTTCCCCTCGGATTCGGCACTTGGGGATCAAGGGCAATAAAAGGGGCATCCGGTTGACTTAAATAACTAGCCCCATTCAGAAAATAAAGGGTAACAGGTTGATCACTCGGATTGTAGGCGATCGCCCCAATATGTAGGCTGCGTAGATCCTCCGGAGAACCCTGGGCGACGTGGTGGGCAAACAGATCAAAGCGTCCCGAAAAGGCAAAATCGAGGTGGGCATCTGGATGGGTTTTGCCAGTGGCCGGAAATGTGGACAGTAGAATCCCTTCCCCCAACACCTTTTCTGGGCTGTTGCTATTAAACACAGGGGTTTGGTCTAGCTGTCCCGGTAAAACCCGTACTTCCTGGGGACGCACAATTTCAACTGGGGGCGGCGCTTGGGCAACAAAGAAGGGAAAAAACATACCAACATTCCACACACATTGCCGCCCATTGTATTGAGTTTTTTCGCTTTTTGGGTAATTACACCAGATTGCGATCCGTGAGAATCTCGTAGCCCGTTTCCGTCACCAGCACCGTATGTTCAAACTGGGCCGACAGGGACTTATCGGGGGTGATCACCGTCCATTTATCTTCGAGGGTGATGGTTTCTTTTGTTTTGGCATTGACAATCGGTTCAATGGCCAGCACCATGCCCGCTTCTAGGACGACATTGGGCAGGTCGCGGGTGCGGAAATTAAACACCGATGGTTCCTCGTGGAGCGCTTGACCGACCCCATGGCCCGTAAAGTCTTCCACCACCTGGTAGCCATAGCTGTGGACATGGTCTTCGACGGCCCCAGCAATATCCAGGAGCGTATTGCCTGCTTTTACTTGTTCAATCCCTTTATAGAGGGCTTCTTCAGCCGCTTGCATTAATCGTTTAGCCTCCGGTTTGATCTTTTTGCCAACGCCGACGGTAATACAAGAATCGCCATGATAACCATTAAATAATGCACCCGTATCGACTTTCACGATGTCCCCTTGGTGGATGCGTTTATCGGCCCGGGGAATGCCATGGACAACTTCATCGTTGATCGAGATGCAGATGGAACCGGGAAAACCGTAATATCCTTTAAAGCTGGGCGTTGCGCCTAATTCTCGGATCCGCTGTTCAGCATAGGTATCCACTTCGAGGGTCGTCATCCCTGGCTTGATAATCTCACTCATTTCCTTGAGGACGGTCGCCACAATCCGCGCCGATTGTCGCATAATTGCAATTTCAGCGGCGGTCTTAATTTTAACTTTGCTTTTTTTACGGCGGCGGGGGAGGCCCACTTGGGCTTTTTTAGGTTCGGGAATTAGGAGGTTGAGTAACTGTTTCAATGGAGTACCTTGAGGAAATCAATGGCAGATTGGGCAATTATTTCGGCGGCGGGATCGAGATCAGCGACAATGCGCCGGGCATGGTAAAAATCTTGGCGATCGCCATTGAGGTAATCGTCTAATTTTTGACCCGTAAACGAACCATCGCGCAGCCCCAGCACTAAGATGATCGCCGCGAGATGGGTTTCAGCGGCAAAGTCTGGGTGATCGACGAGATTAACGCCGGTGCGATCGCCCCACCGGGTATAGTTTAACCGACCGGCAATTTTTACGAAGCCCCGCCCCTGGTAGCGCAGCCCGTCACCCGGTTGGATATTCCCCAAATCACGACGACTTTCGAGGTTTGGGTCTGGGGTCGGCTCCACAAGACTGGCACCAAAATCGCCTGCATGGCCCGCCGTAGCAAGGATATAGGCCAACTGGGTCGGTTCGATGATCCCGCAACGTTGGCAGGTTTCTAGAAGCATCGGGATCGTTTTGCGGGCGGCATCCTGATGGGGATGATTTTCTAGGGAGGCAATCAGGCGATCGCCATAGCTTTTGAGGGGGCGTAGGGGCAAATAAACTTCCACCCATTGATTCAAAAGCGTCATCCAAGTTTGAGCACCAACGACGCCATCAATGGTTAATTCTGCAATCATCTGAAAGCGTCTAACCGCCTGTTCGGTTTGGGAACCAAAGTGACCATCAATGGGAAAATGCTCCAGGGACAGCAGCCGCTGCAACAAGCGTTGTAAATAGCGCACCGAGGCGTGGAGTTGAGGCGTCGCTAAACCATCGCCCAAGTGAAGGATGGGATATTTGCGGTCACTGGCTTGAAATTCCCCACTGGCAAAATGTTGCAAATCAGCATATTTTTTGGCGATCGCCTCTTGATCCCAAACGAATTTCTCCAAAGCTTCCCAGGTGGACAGCCCCACAATCCCATCGGCCACAAGTTTTTGGCGCACCTGAAAAAATTTCACGCCATTTTCTGTTTGCCGACCAAACTTTCCGTCCAGCTTGGCCGTTTCTGGGATAAATAGACCCCGTTGCAGCAATTTTTGCAGGTAATATACGGCCTGCTGTTGGGGCGAAATTTCAAAGCCAGCCCCCCGGCGCAACAGAAGCTTTTCGGGCCGATCTTGTTGCAAAAAGGAAGTGGGTTCCGGGGCCTGTTCGGAGGGAGGTTCAGCCGTCGCGGGAGAAGCTAAAAATAATTGTTGGTAACGTTCAATGGTTCGCCAGGTGCGGGGATCAACGGTGCCCGTTTTCGGCAATTTATTCGCCCGTTGAAATGACCGCACCGCCGCTTCCGTGGTGCGCCCAAAAATGCCGTCAATCACCGCTGAACGGGGTAAAAATCCGGCGGCCTGCAAAAAAGCTTGCAAATAACCCACATCATCGTTGGCGATCGCCTGGCATTGCAGTTGCCGGGGGCGTTTGAGGGAGGGACGTTCACAGACAGTGGTGGCGGACTCACGGTGACGCTTCATATTATGATTGGGGGTGATGGGAGGGGCGATCGCCTTCCATTGTAAGAAATCAAAAATTAGGCCATCCAAACTACCGCCACCATGTTCAGAATTCTTCACTTCGCCGATATCCATATGGGCAGCGGTTTTTCCCATGGTCGGGTGAACCCAGAAACCGGCCTCAATTCCCGTCTCGAAGATTTTGAGCAGACCCTGGGGCTTTGTATCGACCGGGCGATCGCCGACCCCGTAGACCTTGTTATTTTTGCTGGGGATGCCTTCCCCGATGCCACCCCCGCCCCCTACATCCACGAAGCCTTTGCGGGCCAATTTCGCCGCCTCGTCGCCCACAATATCCCGGCGGTGCTTGTCGTCGGCAACCATGACCAATATTCCCAAGGCAATGGGGGCGCTAGTTTAAATATCTATCGCACCCTGGCGGTGCCTGGTTTTATCGTGGGCGATCACCTCCGCACCCACACTCTCGAACTGCCCAAAGGCCCCCTGCAAATCATTACCCTGCCCTGGTTGAACCAAGCCACCCTCCTCACCCGGCAACAAACCGAAGGCAAAACCCTCAACGAAATCCATCAGATCCTGCTCCAAAAACTCGAACCGATCCTCGAAGCCGAAATTCGTCGCCTCAATCCCGAAATTCCCGCGATCCTGGTGGGCCATCTCATGGCCGACCGCGCCAACTTAGGGGCCGAGCGCTTCCTCGCTGTGGGCAAAGGCTTTAATATTCCTGTGGCTTTTCTGAACCGTTCCGAACTCGATTATGTGGCCCTCGGCCATGTGCACCGCCACCAAAACCTCAACCCCAGCAATGATCCCCCGATTATCTATCCTGGCAGCATTGAACGGGTTGATTTTAGCGAGGAAAAAGAAGCAAAGGGCTATGTTTTAATCAACCTCCGTAAAGGTCAAGCGGATTGGGAATTTGTGCCCCTCCCGGCCCGGGCGTTCCGCACGATTAAAATCGATGTGAGCGACGCAGACGAGCCAGAAACTGCGATTCTCAACGAAATTGCACAGGTTTCGATCACCAATACCGTTGTCCGTCTCATCTACAAAATTCGCCCCGAACAAACAGAACTCATCGACCAACGTGCCCTCAGAAAAGCCCTCAAAGCCGCCCACCAAGCTTCCATTCAAGCGGAACTGGTGAGCCAACTGTCCCGGCCCCGTCTACCGGAACTGGGCATTGGTCAATCCCTCGATCCGATGAATGCCCTAGATACTTACCTCACGAACCGAGAAGATTTACAGGATATTGCCCTCGCCATGCGCGAAACCGCCACAGAACTGATGTCACAAACCTCAACTTGAGAGGGGATTTATAAAGTAAATCTTAAGCGGCTATATCTACCGCGAAATAATGGTCTTAAGCGATGTAGGACGCTTGATCTACATGGCGACGAATGAAGCCAAATCCCTTATCCAGTCTTGATTTAATTTTTTCTTTATAAACAGGCTCTGAAGCTTAAAACACTTAATGGCCAATGCCCACATAGCGGAACCCCAGGGCTTCGAGGGCGTCTCGGTCGAGGAAATTCCGGCCATCGATGATCAACCGATTTTGGAGGCGATCGCCTAACTGTCCATAGTCGAGGTGCAAAAATTCTTGCCAGTCCGTGACTAAAACCAGAGCATCACAGGTATCTGCTAACATTTCTGGGCTATTTTCAATCAGGACGCCCGAAAGACCTTGACTAATGCCATTTTGGGACACAATCGGGTCATAGGCTTTCACCCGTGCTCCTAGACGATTAAGTTCTGCAATCAGCTTCAGGGATGGAGCATCACGCATATCATCGGTGTCTGGCTTGAAGGTTAACCCCAACAAACCAATGGTTTTCCCCTTAAGAATTTTCAATTCCTGTTGAAGCTTTTCGACGACGATTAATTTTTGCCGATTATTCACCGTCACTGCCGCTTCGAGGAGTTGCGCTTGGTAGCCATAATCTTCGGCAGTGTGTACTAAAGCGGCCACGTCTTTCGGGAAACAGGAACCACCCCAACCCAAGCCTGCCTGGAGAAATTTATTACCAATGCGACTATCGAGGCCGATGCCCTTCGCCACCTGGAGAATGTCTGCCCCCACGCGATCGCACACATTCGCCACTTCATTAATAAAGCTAATTTTCGTTGCAAGGAAAGCATTGGCAGCATATTTAATCATTTCGGCGGAATTTAGGTCAGTTTCCACCACCGGAATCGGTTTGAGGTGTTCTGGCGCGCTAAATTGCCCTTGGATGAGGGGATCATAAAGCTGTTTCATCAAGGCGATCGCCTTGGAGTTGCTACTACCTAAAACAATGCGATCGGGGTTAAAAGTATCGAAAATTGCTGACCCTTCCCGGAGAAATTCGGGGTTACTGACCACATCAAACTGCACCGTATGGCCGTTTTGCTTCTGTTTGACTCCATCGAGGACAATCATCCGCACCCAGTCCCCCGACCCAATCGGAACCGTTGATTTGTTAACAATTACTTTGTAACTATCGGCGGGCAAATGTTCACCAATACCCTTCGCCACGGCCTCCACATAGCGGGTGTCGCTTTCCCCCGTCGGCAAGGCTGGGGTACCCACAGCGATAAACAGAATTTCCCCATGATTGACGCCAAAACTGAGGTCTGTACTAAATTGCAAGCGTCCGGTGGCCATTTCTTCCTGCATCAGTTCCGCTAGACCGGGTTCATAAATCGGCGATCGCCCCGCCTGCATGAGCTTGATTTTCTGCTCATTGTTGTCGATGCAGATGACATCATGGCCCATGTGCGCCAGGCAAACCCCTGTGACCAGGCCCACGTAACCCGTTCCAATTACACAAACTTTCATCGCAATTTCTAGTGAATTTCTCGTGTTGTTGTCCGTTAGTTATTCTGCGAGGCGATCGCGGAAATAGGCGATCGTTTTTTCTAAGCCCACCTTGAGGGGCACCGTCGGCTGCCAATCCAAGTAGGTTTTAGCACGGGTAATGTCCGGTTGCCGTTGACGCGGATCATCCTGGGGTAGCGGCTCAAAGGCGACTTCAACATCAGGATTGACCATATTCTGAATCGTTTGGGCCAACTCCAAAATCGTGTACTCATCGGGATTCCCTAAATTGACGGGGCCGATAAAGTTTTGGTTCATCAAACGAATCAAACCTTCAACCAAATCACTCACATAGCAAAAACTGCGGGTTTGGGAACCATCCCCATAGACCGTCAACGGTTTCCCCTGGAGCGCTTGAACGATAAAGTTACTCACCACCCGCCCATCATTCGGCAACATATTGGGGCCATAGGTATTAAAAATTCGGGCGACACGGATATCAACATTATTAGAGCGGTGGTAATCAAAAGCCAGGGTTTCCGCCATCCGCTTCCCCTCGTCGTAACAGTTACCACAAAAAGCAACCCGACCATTACGACGTACCAAAACCACATGGTTTTTGACATTGACGCAGTACACATTCCCTTTGTAAAAAACTTTTTCTGGTTCTACCAGAGCCGCATCTTTAGCTACGCGAATATTAACCCGATATAAATCCCGTCCGACCGCATGGGACACAACAGAAGCAGCAAAGCCACACCGTAAGGCTAATTCTTGTACATTATCCGCTAGTTGCTTTGATTTAGAGTAATAGGTAAAACAATTACCCCGTTGAGAACCGTCACCCATGATCAGCGCATCAAACAAAATGCGAGATTGCCGTGGTGATAACCGCAGATATTCACGGGGAATATATTTTTCACCAGATTTACCCAATGGCAATAGAATCTCAGCAAGTTGTTTGCTACAAATCCTAAATTGATGATGATCAGAATCAAAATATTTAAAGCCCAAACGATTTAAACAAGCAGCAATCTTGGTGCGTCCTTCAGGATTTTCTTGGGCAATCAGAACATTATAATCAGCAACGTCGTAATTACTGCCATTTACCACCCGTACACGACGACGAACGTGGGTGCAGCCTTCGGACAGATAATAGCCCAGGAATTCCAGCCAATCGTCCATGAAAACAGTATTAAAGCGAACTTTGGCATTTAGAGGGGGGGGACCAAACGTAAAAGTTTTAAGCTCTTCACCTTGAAAAATTGCGCCTGTAATGACTTTCCATGAATGCCAGTGACGCTTTTCATCAGCCTGAAGAAATTTGAGTTTTCCTGTCTTACTGCGGACGTACATTTTGTGGTTTGGAGTCACACAAAGATCGAATTTGCTGTTATTAAATCTCAGCAAGTGACCAAGATAGGGTTGAATAATGAACTCATCGGGAAGATGATATTCCACTTGGTTTTGTTCGTTGAGGGTGGCAACTTTTTGGTTGGGTTGTAATTCGGGGAAGAGTACCCAACCGGAATCAGTCAAAATTTCGGTTTGGTCGTCGTAACAGGAGCGAATGCCGATGGGATTCACGTTGCCATGGTAGGTTTCTGGCTGGGGATGAACTTCCGGATCGCCATAGACTTCAGAGGTGGACGCCAACAGAATTCTCGCTTTGACCCGTTTGGCTAACCCCAACATATTTAGGGTGCCCATGACGTTGGTTTTAACGGTTTTGATGGCGTTGAACTGGTAATGGATCGGTGAGGCAGGACAAGCGAGGTGGTAAACCTGATCCACTTCGAGGCGGATCGGTTCGGTGATGTCGTGGCGCACCATTTCAAAGTAGGGGTTGCCAATCCACTGCAAAAGGTTATGCTTGCGGCCTGTGTAAAAGTTATCGAGGCAAATGACTTCATGGCCTTCGGTCATCAGGCGATCAATGAGATGGGAGCCGATGAACCCTGCGCCGCCGGTCACTAGAATTCGCATGGTTAGTTCTGGAACGATGACTGTTCAGATGGTTTTCCTAACGGTAGCGAGAGATAGACACTTTGTCTAGCCATCTAGTTCTCCTTCGAGGATCGTGGCGATCGCCTGCCTGGTATTTTCTTTGAATTCGTGGATATTCACGTTATTGAGAATAAAAATGGCACTGAACATCCCCACGGCTTGGAGCACAAAAACAGAACTGTAGGCCAAGAGGGGGGTTTGAAAAATTGCCCGCCCAATATCTAACACGACTCCCCCCATTAAAGTGGCGATCGCCCGGGACATCGCTTGGGCCAGCGCCCAGGTGCCAATGAAAGTACCAGCGGTTTCGGCGGCGGTGAGATCAAGCATTAAACTAATCGCGCCAATGGTGCCGATCCCCGTGGCCATCCCAAAGAGGACGAGGGCATATCTGAGGATCTGGGGCTGTTGGGTGAACCCTGCCAAAATAATTAAAAAGAAACAAGCCGCTGTGAGCAAACAACCTAAACGGGCAGTATTTTTCTTTCCTAGGCGCGGCACCACCAAAAATCCGGTCACACTATAGCCCACGAGAACACCGATCCCCCAGTAGGAATTGAGCAGGGTACTTTCGCCGATGGACATCCCAAACACTTCACCGCCATAGGGCTCCAGCACCGCTTCTTGCATAAATAGGCTAATCGTAAAGGTCACGAGAAAGCTAAAGAAAATGGCTGTTTGTGGACTGCTACGGACGACTTTAATAGAATCCTGAAAGGTGATTTGGTCTTCCCGCGTTGTGGGGGCAGTCCGCCGACTAAAACGAGAATATTTGCGTTCGATCCCAAGGATACCGAGTAGCCCCAAACCAAAGGCGATCGCCGGCACGACTAGAAACAGAGAATTAATTGGCCCCTGTAAACTTTCGATGGGCGTATTCAGGAGCTTTTCCCCTTGGGTGATGATTGCTCCGGCATTGGCCCCCAGGATGACCCCGGCCTGTTGTACCTGATCGAGGAAAATACTGCCACTGATCCCGCCAATCACAACCCCTAGCAGCAGCATTGACCAGACCACCGCCACAATTTTTGAGCGATTATTTTCATCGGAAATATCCACTAACAACGCCGTAAAGGGGGTGGACGTAGAGCTGAGGGCCAGGCCATAGAAACCGAGCACTGCCCCCAGGGCGATCGCCCACAGCAACATCTCCCCAGACCAGGCCCAGCCGCCATTTTCCCGCACCGCTAGGGCCAACTGCCAGACAATTTGTACCGCCACAAAGATTGCCGAACCGAACAACACCGTCCCAATCCAGACATAACCACTGCGGTGAAGCTTAAAAATCTTTTTGCTGTCGGACAGTTGCCCGAACCAGATCCGCGCGGGGGCCATAAATTGTGGTACCGCCAAAGCCCCCGCCGTCACCGTCGCCGGAATATCCAGCTCACTAATCATTACCCGGTTGAGTACCGCCAGGGTCAACACCGCCATCAGACCCAAGCCCAGGTTAAAAAGTCCCAGGCGAAACATGGTAAAGGGGCCAACAGTGGGTAAATTTTGCGCGGAGGTAGAGCTAAGTTCAGAAGTGGTCATGGGGCGATCGCCACAGGGCTTTAAGAATCACGGAAAACACCCTACATTCTAGGACGCATCGGCCTCGAATGCCCCTTCCAAGTAAGTAGCTAGGCGGAAACCCTGGGGAAAGGTTGCAGTTTTGCTGTAGGTGACAAGGGCCACATCAAAGCGACAACCGTAGGTTTCATATTGGGGAAATTTACTTAAAAATTGCATCGCCGCCCGGATGGTTTTGCGTTGTTTGCTGGGGGTGATCGCCAGTAAGCCTTGATAATCCAAGCTGTGCTGTTGTCGGGTTTTTACCTCTACAAAAGCAAGAATTTTTGTCTGGGCATGAAACGCAACCAGATCCAATTCTCCCCAACGACAGCGCCAACGGGTTGCGACAATCTGCCAATCCTGGCTTTTGAGATGCTGCTGCACAAAAAGCTCTCCCTGCTCACCAACGGCAAGGGCCGCTAATTTTTCGGGTGAAGGGGTGTCAGCCATGGCAAATGCTTACATCCCTCCAGATTCTGAATAGCCCTGGAGATTTTCCGGATTTTGCTCCTGGAGTAGACGGGTCACCAAGTCGCGGTATTTGTTCAACTCATATTTGTAGATCACGAGGTATTTCCCTGCATTGAGGCGATTGCGATAGGGTAGGGCATCGCCGCTCCCCACCGCCAAGCCAACGGTTGTGCCAACGAAATAGCTCCCCATGGCCCCGCCAACAGCCCCAGCGAGACCCCCGACAATATGATTACCCGGTGTACCAGCCCAGGCGAAGGTATCTAACCCCGTAATGTAATCGAAGACAAAACCCCCAAAGAAGCCGAAGGGGATTAGCCAATAGGCCATCAATTTTGCTCGCTTGCGCCCCTGCTTAGAGGGATCGATAAAGCCAAATTCATCGGCGGTTTGGTAGCCTTGACCAACAATAGCTAGATGTTTGGTGGGAACTTTAGCTTTTTCCAGTTGGGTATAGGCTTCTTCGGCGGTCATACGGTCTGGGAATACGGCGATCAGATAATTCATAGCAACGACAAACCAATGGAATCTTCAAAGTTTGATTGTAGGCGATCGCCTCAACCTCCGGTTCAAAGTTGTAAGAATTTAGGCCTAGTTTTATATTGGTTACAACTTAAAATGAAATATTTTTTTAATCACAGGGACTATCAGTAATATCCACAACCAAGACCAAATCATCATCAGTTCCATCATAGAAATGAAATCCAGTGGTGGATATTTCATTAATGGCAGCTTGAGTAAATCTTCTCAGACCATTTTTGCCAAAAAATGTCACCGCAATATAACAGCCAGAATTGTAATCCCAGCGTTCATAATCATAGACAGAATGAAATGGAATATCTGTATTATTATTTCGATTGATATCCGGTCTATCCCTAACATACCCTGTATGTACCTTAAAACACTCAGACCCAGGATAGTAAGGAACATTTCGATTTTGATCCGGGGGGTAACTGCCGTGATTCAGGCGATAAACTTTGAGCTCTTGAAGCATACAGCGCATTTGCAGCCGCGCTTTAGCATATCGGGACTTGTCCACTTGATTTAAAAAGGCAGGCAAGGCGATCGCCGTTAAGATGCCCGTGATTATCATTACAATCATGAGTTCAATCACGGTGAAACCTTGGAAATCTTGGGCTGCTTTCTTACGATGGAGAAAGAGAAGACGCAACATACATAAAGATATTTTTTGGAATTTTAAGAGAACTTTAGATTTACAATACCCAATTTATTTCTGACTCCATCTTTTACGCTAAAGAAAATTTCTATTGACCATGAAGCTACAGATCTCTACTTGATTAGAGGCCACAGTACTCGCTCATTACAATTGATTTTTAAGTAAAAGCTTACTTGTTTCTTTTATTTCTAGCCTACCTAAAATTTTAAAGAATTTAGTCCATCAGAAGTAAGAGTTTATGGCGTATAACGGGTGCTGCATCTGTAGTGATTTTAAGATTGAGGCATTTGACTTAGGATGCTCAACAGCAATAGATTTTATGCGTGGAGCCCTCCGTTTTACGGCAGCTTTGTCTTGTATGGAAAGATTATTTATGTCGATGGAAAGCTCAGTCAAAGAGATCATGATCGCTGAACAAATCCCCAATTACACGATTCGAGCAAAAACAGGCTGGTTTGGTTTTGGGAACCCCGGAGTTCAGAATATCGGTTGGTATGTGGGCTATGCGGAACGGGGCGATGATGTGTACTTTTTTGCGACCAACATTGATATCAATAGTCCCCAAGATGGTTCCGCTCGCCTGGAGGTTACCCGTCGCTGTTTACAGGAATTGGGGATTTTGCCTTGACCGCTTCCGCCCTTCAGCGTGGCAATTGATCAATCGGCTGTATTCTTTCCATCGCACCATACTGTCCCAGGCAACTACAGGTTTGTCCGCCAGAGTTCTGTGGCGATGTGCTGCTGGATTGATAGCCATGATAACGACAATAGTCGTGACAACGTTCTTGTGGAGATTTGGGGCCGAGGTTGCCATTACCCAACTGATGGAGCAAGATAATCGCGATTGGTAGTAAGGTTGCCCATAGAGATAGCCAAAGGTGTTTGCTTTTAAACCCTGACCTCGCCTCTAATTTTTTGCCGACACGGTAGCCCGCTACGGTAATTGTTAGCCATGAGCCAGAGAATATTAACAAAAACAAGACAGATATCAGCGGCTCTATCCACGTTGGCCATGGATTGTCGCCAAAGACATATAACCAGAGTATTCCGAGGACAGTACCCATTATTATCCAAGTACCCAGTAGAGAGACAGAGAAGCCAGGTAATAGGAACAATAATGAGTAGATATAGCGCTGTTTCATCTAAAAGGTTTTGGGAGCCTCAGGTGAGGGTGGTGAGGGCGATCGCCAATTGGTCGATGTCTGCGGGGGTGGTGAAGTAGTGTGTACAGGCGCGGATACAGTCCGGGAAGCGGATCGTCCGGAGACAAAACCCCTGGGCTTCGAGGGCTTTGACAATATCACTGTGGCTTTGGGCGGTATCGACTTGAAAGGAGACTAACCCCGAAGTGGGGGGGGTGGTTTTGAGACATTGCACCTGGGGGATCGCGTTGAGTTTTTCCCAACAGTAGGCACTGCGATCGCAGATTTGTTGATAACGGCTGGCCATATCACCCCATTGTTGATGTAAGCGGATCGCCTCCATTAAGCCAACGTAGAGAGGATAAGCGGAAGTTGCGACTTCATAACGGCGGGCATCCTGGGCAAGGGCCACTTCAGTCGTTGAATCCCACTGGGTTACCCCCCGCCAGCCAATAAAGGTCGGTCGATGCTGGGCGATCGCCTCGGTGGAAATATAAAGTCCGCCGACCCCAGCCGGGCCGCACCACCATTTATGACCCGTAAAGGCATAGAAATCGACCCCCAACCCTGGTAAATCGAGGGGTAGCATCCCGAAGGATTGGGCCGCATCCACCAGCACCAGGGTATTTTGGCCATGGCAGAGGGTACAAATTTCCTTTAAAGGCAATATCTGGCCTGTATTCCAAAAAAGATGGCTAATCACCAAGAGGCGAGTTTGGGGGGTTAAATGTTGGGCGATCGTCGCTGTAGGATCACCCCCATTGAGAGTGTCAAAGAGGGGACAAATGCGAATCTTCACGTCGAAGCGGGCCGCAATCTCCTGGACAATGCCAACAATGCCTGGATGTTCACAATCACCGAGGAGGATTTCGTCCCCCGCTTGCCAGTCGATCCCCCAGAGGGCGATGTTACAGCCAGCAGTTACATTTTCGGTGAGGGCAATATTTTGGGGTTGAGCTTGGAGTTCAGCGGCGATCGCCCCCCGCAATTTTTGAATAATGCCCGTTTCCCATTGACCCTGGGCGAGGGAAAAAGGCCCTTGGCGATCGCCCTGGTGATAACTGTCTAGGATGGCATTAAGGCTCGACTGGGGTAACGGCCCCTGGCCACCGTAGTTAAAGTAAGTTTTGTGGGCGAGGGCAGGAAACTGTTGGCGATGTTGGTGCAGATCGGGCATGGGAGAATGAATGAAATTATGGGGGTAAAAATGAACAGGGTTATTGCTGGGGCGAAAACTGACGGGTATTGGGATCGTAGCGCCAGGGAATATTATCGGGATCTTTAGCCTGACTCCATTCAGCAAAATTATCACGGCCCCGGCGTTTGCGGAGGGTGCTGGGATGTACGGAAAAACGTTTCGCGAGTTCCGTTTGAATCATCGGTGCTGGCGGTGATTTTGGAGTTAAGGGTGGTGGCGTGGGTTCCTGGAGGTCTGGCTCTGGGATTTCGGGATCACTGCCATTGAACATACTGCCCAGGGCACCGCTGGTCAAAAAGTAATAAACAATGCCTGTTTTTTGATAAACAACAGCCTGGGCGGCGTACTCCTTTGCTTTGCGTTCGAGAAACCAACGGACATCATTCCCCGATAAGCCCGTAGCAAGGGTTAAGTCGGCTACGGTAATTTTTCCTTGGTTTACTTCGATCAGGCGACGGAAATCGGGGGTGAGGGTGATTGAGAGTTGCTGCCAGCGGTACTGTTGCCAGAGATACCAGGCCACCACACAGGCGATCGCCACCACACAGATCGTCCAAACACTGAAAAATACAGTCATTAACAGGGTGCAGGGAATGATCAGGATCAAGGGGCTTTTCGCATCTTTCTCCATTGGTTTTGTCAGGCAATGCTGGTGAGAAGGGTCTACTTGCTAAGTTTAAACGGGGTTGCCTAAACGGGGCTGCTCGATACAGACAATGTGAGGCGCTGGAACATGGTCTGGCGTGCTTGGCGGGCCAGTTGATCATCGAGGGGATCAAGGTGAATTTCGGTGTTGTACTTCCGTTCCAGGGCTTTTTCGAGGAGCCAATCGGCTAGGAACGGATTTTTCGGTAGCAGTGGCCCGTGGGCATAGGTGGCGATCGCCTTTTGGTAGAATGCCCCTTCCCAACCATCTTCGCCGTTGTTACCGTAGCCCTTGAGAACTTTGCCTAGGGGTTGCACCTCTCCTAAGTAGGTACGCCCACCGTGGTTTTCAAAGCCGATGGCAATGGGGCGATCGCCGAGTTTGGCCTTTAATTCTGTGGCGAGGGGTTCAGCGGTGATTTCAAAGGCGACATTCCCGATGCAACGTTTTGCCCCAAAGCCTGGATGTTTGCTGACAAGATCTAAAATGCCGAGACCTTCAATGCGTTGGCCGAGGGCGGGTTCATAATATTTACCGAGCAATTGTGGTGAGCCGCAGGTGAAGACCCCTGGCACTTGATCTTCGATGAGGGCTTTTAATTGTTCGGCCTTGGCCCCCTGGAGATCCCGCATGACAATCTCCTGCTGGCGGTCTTGGGCGCCGCCGCCCACAATCAGATCGACCTCTTCCCAAACGTTTAGGGGCGCTTCTTTATCGAGGGGGATCACTTCAACGGTAATCTGTCGCCATTGGGCCCGTTTTTCTAGGCAAATCACATTGCCGCGATCGCCATAGGTGCCCATGAGGGTGGGGTAGAGCCAGCCGAGCTTGAGGTGCATCGTCATTGAGCCATTCACCGAAAAAAAGAATGCCCCTTATCTTAACCCCTGGGGGTCAACTCCGAAAAAGGCGAGTGTATTGGGTTTCGTGATTCATACTCGCCAAACTTAAACCCCAGGTACAGGCATAAAGATCCATCTCTTTTTGCGTTACTACAGTCTCTACTGTCTCAATAATTAGGGGTTGTAACTGGTAGATGATCCGTTGGCCTTGGGTTTGTCCGAGGGGAATCAACTTCACCCCCGCACTCACCAAGTTACTCAGCCAGCTATGAAGATAACCTAAAACGGCCTGGTGCGACTCAATGTCCCAGAGGGCGATCGCTATCCCAAAGGCGATCGCATAATGGCAGCTTTTGCCGATCTGCTCCCGGCAAGCCCCTAGCTGCGGTCGTTTGTTTTCGTCTAAATCTCCCAACAGTTTCAATAAACTATTGCCCATCTGGATACTTTGTTGCCGGAGTTCCCGCGTCTCCCGGGTGCCGTTGAGCCAGGTATTCCAATATTGGAGCTGATTAAAATCCCCGGAGGCGATCGCCTGTACAATCCTCAGCACAATGCTCACTTCAGCGCGGATCGAACCATAGCGCAGGTGCAACCCCAACCAATCCTGAAAGCTTTCTACCTCAGAACATCCAGCCGACTCTACCAAATATTCCAAACCCTCCGAATAGTTATAGGCTCCAAGGGGAAAGTTTGAATTAATCAGTTGCCAGAGAATGAGTTGTTGCACCAGTGACCTCGGATGGACTAGAGAAAATCACGCTTAAGGTAGGGCCGCAGCACCTCTGGCACAGCTACCGTTCCGTTCGGCTGTTGATAATTTTCGAGGATTGCCGCCATGGTGCGACCGATCGCCAACCCAGAACCATTGAGGGTATGGACAAACTGGGTGCCTTTTTTTCCTGCTTCTTTAAAGCGAATCCCCGCCCGTCGCGCTTGGAAATCATAAAAATTAGAACAACTAGAAATTTCCCGGTAGGTGTCTGCGGAGGGGAGCCACACTTCCAGGTCATAGCATTTCCCGGCGCTGAAACCCAAGTCACCACTACAGAGTTCGAGAACGCGATAGGGCAACTTGAGGGCTTGGAGAATCGCCTCGGCATTAGCAACGAGTTTTTCGTGTTCTGCCGCCGAGGTTTCAGGATGGACAAATTTTACAAGTTCGACTTTATTAAACTGATGCAGCCGAATTAGCCCACGGGTGTCTTTGCCATAACTACCTGCTTCCCGCCGAAAACAAGGGGTGTAGGCACAATGGTAAATGGGCAAATTTTCCGCTTCGAGGATTTCATAACGGTAGAGATTTGTGACGGGCACTTCAGCAGTGGGAGTTAGCCAGAGATCATCGTCGGCACAGCGGAAACTTTCCTCGGCAAATTTTGGCAGTTGTCCTGTTCCAGTAAGGGAATCACTATTGATCAACACCGGGGGCATTACTTCCACATAGCC